>NZ_JCBCUS010000010.1:0-167664 GCF_059862355.1 Pseudomonas sp. MF09150
TCTGGGCTTCGATGATCTGAAGCAGCTCGCTGTCGAAAACCGCGTAACTCTTTGTTTACCAAGGAGTTTTCCGTTTCGACTGCGCCGGAAGTGGGGCGAATTATAGACTTCCAGAATCTGCCGTCAAGGGTTAATTACGCTTTTGTTGCAGAAGATGACTTTTTAGCTATTAAGCGGGGTATCCGGCGCGTTACAGGGGGTATGCGCAGCACCAATAACAACCCCCCTATAAAGGCATAGATCGCCCACTCCTTGAGATCGGCACGAACGATCCACAGCATATGCAACAGACCCAACCCCAAAATGACGTAGACCAAACGGTGCAACTTCTTCCATCCACTACCGAGCCGACGCTGACTGTAGCGATTGGATGTCACCGCCAACACCAGCAATCCTGCAAAACCCAGGGTGCCGACAATAATGTAAGGCCGCTTGCGCAGCTCCACACCCAACTGCGACCAGTCCAGCGCGAGGATAAACACGGCGTAGGCACTCAAGTGCAGCACCACATAGGCAAAACACCACAAACCCAGTTGCCGTCGCACCGCAATCCAGCCAGCCCACCCCGTCAGCTTTTGCAAAGGGGTCATGCCCAGGGTGATCAACAGCAGAATCAAAGTACCCAGCCCCAGGCGATCAACCAGCACCTTGCCAGGATCCGGCCCCAGCGCCGAGTCTCCCGCCTGGAATAGCCAATACAGCGGCCATACCGCCGCTGCGATAAATACCGCCACGCGCCAGAGCGGATAACGCATCAGTAGTTCGTCCGCAAATCGAGGCCACTATATAAGGAGGCGACCTCATCCGAGTAACCGTTGAACATCTGGGTTTCACGCACATTGGGCTTGAACAGGCCGCTGGGCAGACGCCGTTCCCGCGCCTGGGTCCAGCGCGGGTGGTCGACGGTGGGATTCACGTTCGCATAAAAGCCGTACTCATCGGCCGCAATGCTCTGCCAGGTGGTTTTCGGCTGCTCGCTCACCAGACTGATACGCACTATGGATTTGATGCTCTTGAAACCATATTTCCACGGCACCACCAGCCGCAGTGGAGCACCGTTCTGATTGGGCAGCTCACGCCCGTACATGCCGACGGCGAGGATCGCCAACGGATTCATCGCTTCATCCAGACGCAGGCCCTCTACATAAGGCCAGTCGATCAAGGCGAAACCTGAACGCTGACCGGGCATGCTTTTAGGATCCTGCAGGGTTTCGAAACGAATGAACTTGGCGCTGGCGGTTGGTTCGACCTGCTTGAGCAACGCCGAGATGGGAAAACCGATCCAGGGGATCACCATCGACCAAGCCTCGACACAGCGCAGACGGTAGATGCGCTCCTCCAATGCGTAGGGCTTCATGAAGTCCTCCAGCGCATAGCGACCTGGCTTGGCCACTTCACCGTCGATCACCACACTCCAGGGCTCGGTCTTCAGCGATCCCGCGTTAGCCGCCGGATCCCCCTTGTCAGTGCCGAATTCATAGAAGTTGTTGTAGTGGGTCGCATCCTTGAAGGGTGTGATCGCCTCGTCCTTGACCGTCACCGCCTGCCAGTGTGTGGCTGGCAACTTTTCGGCGAACCACGAGGGCGCCCTGTCCGCCTCGACATCCGCATAACGCGATGCCTCAGCGGCGCTAGCCCAACGCGGCAGGCCACTGACCGCCAGGCCGGCCATCGCTCCGCCCAGCAGGGTGCGTCGAGAGAAATAGAGGGATTCCGGGGTGACGTCCGACTCTTTGCAGTCAGACGCCTTTGGCACTTTGATCAACATGGCAACTCCGCAGGATTGGAGAACTGATGCACCAATAGACTGCGGAGTATGGGGGAAATTACATCACTCGCCGCTTTTATGCCGACGAAGGCGCAACAAGTACTGAACCGGGCCAGAGGCCGCATAGGCGAGGAAAACCAGCAGCAGAATACGCGGCGGGTCGCTGAACACCACCGCAAACACCAGGACCACCGCCAGGATCGCCACAAAAGGCACACGCCCCCTGAGGTCCAGTTCCTTGAAGCTGTTGTACTTGATGTTGCTGACCATCAGCATGCCGGCCGCCGCAACCAGCAGCGCCACCAGGAACGACATCTTCGAGCCCTGGATCCCGTAGTCGCTGAACGCCCAGACAATCCCCGCCACGACACCCGCCGCTGCCGGACTGGCCAGACCGATGAAGTAACGCTTGTCGGCAGTCCCGACCTGGGTATTGAACCGGGCCAGGCGCAACGCCGCCCCAGCCACATAGATGAAGGCAACCATCCACCCGACCTTGCCCATATCGCCCAAGGCCCAGCCAAATGCCAGCAAGGCCGGGGCGACACCGAACGCGACCATGTCAGACAAAGAATCGTATTCGGCGCCAAAGGCGCTCTGGGTATTGGTCATCCGGGCAACGCGACCGTCCAGACCGTCGAGCACCATGGCGACGAAAATCGCAATGGCGGCGAAGGCAAAGTACTTGCTCGCGGCAACGGAGTCGCCCGCACTCATTGCACTTTGCGCACTCATGGAACTGATGATGGAGTAGAACCCCGCGAACAGGTTCGCAGTGGTGAACAGATTCGGCAGCAGATAGATACCACGATGCCGGACTTTACGGCCTTCAGCATCATGCCCTTCTTCGACATGCTCATCGATCGGTAGCAGGCTTTCGGCGTCAGAGGCCTGGTTTGGCTCTTCGGGACGTTCGCTCATGGACATTACCTTGCAACGGTGTGGAAAGTTTCGACAGGTGTCTGCAACAACGGTTCGCATCGCAAACGATGCAGCTTTATACCAGAACCAGCCCACCAAACGAAAAAACGCGGCCTAGGCCGCGTTTTCCGTGCAAGTTCGCGACTTAGTTTTTGGCTTTGTCGACGATCTTGTTGGCACCGATCCACGGCATCATCGAGCGCAGTTGCTCACCGATGATTTCGATGCCGTGTGCAGCGTTGTTGCGACGCTTGGCAGTCATCGAAGGGTAGCCGGTTGCACCTTCGCTGATGAACATCTTCGCGTACTCACCGTCCTGAATGCGTTTCAGGGCGTTGCGCATGGCCTGACGGGATTCGGCGTTGATCACTTCCGGACCGGTCACGTACTCGCCGTACTCGGCGTTGTTGGAGATCGAGTAGTTCATGTTGGCGATACCGCCTTCGTACATGAGGTCGACGATCAGTTTCAGTTCGTGCAGGCACTCGAAGTAGGCCATTTCTGGCGCGTAGCCAGCTTCAACCAGGGTTTCGAAACCGGCCTTGACCAGCTCAACGGTACCGCCGCACAGAACGGCTTGTTCGCCGAACAGGTCGGTTTCAGTCTCATCCTTGAAGGTGGTTTCGATGATGCCGGTACGGCCGCCGCCCACGCCTGCGGCGTAAGACAGTGCAACGTTCTTGGCGTTGCCCGAAGCGTCCTGGTAGATAGCGATCAGGTCAGGAATACCGCCGCCCTTCACGAACTCGGAACGTACGGTGTGGCCCGGAGCTTTCGGCGCGATCATGATCACGTCGAGGTCAGCGCGCGGCACAACCTGGTTGTAGTGGATCGCGAAGCCGTGGGAGAAGGCCAGGGTGGCGCCTTTCTTGATGTTCGGCTCGATTTCGTTCTTGTACAGCGAGGACTGGAACTCGTCCGGGGTCAGGATCATGACCAGGTCGGCAGCAGCAACAGCGGAAGCAACGTCAGTCACTTTCAAACCGTGAGCTTCAGCCTTGGCAACGGTAGCCGAGCCTTTACGCAGGCCAACAGTAACGTCAACGCCAGAGTCTTTCAGGTTGCACGCTTGAGCGTGGCCCTGGGAACCGTAACCAATGATGGCAACTTTCTTGCCCTGGATGATCGACAGGTCGCAGTCTTTATCGTAGAAAACTTTCATGAATTTCCCCTATATATCCAGGCCGTTCAGGCCATTCGCTAATTTGGTTTAGATGCTGAGTACTTTGTCGCCGCGAGCAATGCCGGTTACGCCGCTACGGACGGTTTCCAGAATCGAGGCGGTGCCGATGGACTGAATGAAGCTGTCGAGCTTGTCGCTGGTACCGGTCAATTGAACGGTATACACGCTGGCGCTGACATCTACGATCTGCCCACGGTAAATATCGGTGGTGCGCTTGATCTCGGCGCGCTGGGCGCCGGTGGCCTTGACCTTGACCAGCATCAGTTCACGCTCGATATGAGCGCTCTCCGACAGGTCGACCAACTTGACCACTTCGATCAGTTTGTTCAGGTTCTTGGTGATCTGCTCGATCACCTCATCGTGGCCGACAGTGGTCAGCGTCAGACGCGACAGGGTCGGGTCTTCGGTCGGGGCCACGGTCAGGCTTTCGATGTTGTAGTTACGTTGCGAAAACAGGCCGACTACACGAGACAAAGCGCCCGGTTCGTTTTCCAGAAGCAAGGAGATAATGTGCCGCATGATTAAGTACGCTCCGTCTTGCTCAGCCACATATCGCGCATCGAGCCGTCTTTGATCTGCATCGGGTAGACGTGCTCGCTGGTGTCGACCGAAATATCGAGCACCACCAGGCGATCCTTCATGGCAAACGCCTCTTGCATCTTCGACTTCAATTCTTTCGAGTCGCTGATACGCATGCCAACGTGGCCATAGGCCTCAGCCAGCTTGACGAAGTCAGGCAGCGATTCCATGTAGGAATGGGAGTGACGGCTGCCATAGCTCATGTCTTGCCACTGGCGAACCATGCCCAGAACACCGTTGTTCAGGATGACGATTTTGACCGGCAAACCATATTGCAGGCAGGTGGACAGTTCCTGAATGTTCATCTGGATACTGCCCTCGCCTGTCACGCAGACGACGTCGGCATCCGGGAAGCTCAACTTGATGCCCATGGCCGCCGGGAAACCGAAGCCCATGGTGCCCAGGCCGCCGGAGTTGATCCAGCGGTTAGGCTTGTCGAACTTGTAGTACTGCGCCGCGAACATTTGGTGCTGGCCCACGTCGGAAGCAACATAGGCATCGCCCTTGGTCACTTCACACAGGGTTTCGATCACGGTCTGCGGCTTGATGATGCTGCCGTCACCCTTGTCATAAGGGAACAAGCCACGATCACCGCGCCACTCTTCGATCTGCTTCCACCAACTGGCAACCGTGTCCTTGTTCGGGGAATCACCGATTTCCTTGAGTGCCGCGACCATCTCGGTCAAGACGCTCTCCACCGGACCCACGATAGGCACATCGGCCTTGATGGTCTTGGAGATGGAAGCCGGGTCGATATCGACATGGATGATCTTGGCATTCGGGCAGAACTTCGGCGCACCGTTGATAACACGGTCATCGAAGCGCGCACCCACTGCCAGAATCACGTCGGCATGGTGCATGGTCAGGTTGGCGGTGTAGCTGCCGTGCATGCCGAGCATGCCGACGAACTGCCGATCAGTACCCGGATAGGCGCCCAGGCCCATCAAGGTATTGGTCACGGGCAGATTGAGCATCTTGGCCAGCTCGGTCAGCGGTGCGGAACCACCACCGAGGATCACCCCACCCCCTGCGTACAGCACGGGACGCTTGGCCGCCAGGAGCATTTCTGCCGCCTTGCGGATTTGCCCGGAGTGACCGCGGACCGCCGGGCTGTAGGAGCGCAGCTTGGCTTTCTTGGGAAAAACGTATTCGAACTTTTCAGCCGGGTTGGTCATATCTTTAGGGATATCGACCACCACCGGGCCCGGACGACCGGATTGCGCCAGGTAGAAGGCTTTCTTCATGACTTCCGGGATTTCCGAAGCGTGCTTGATCATGAAGCTGTGCTTCACGATCGGCCGGGAGATACCGATCATGTCGGTTTCCTGGAACGCGTCGGTGCCGACCATGGTGCTGGGCACCTGACCGGAGATAATCACCATTGGAATCGAGTCCATATAGGCAGTGGCGATACCGGTGATGGCATTGGTCGCGCCAGGGCCGGAAGTCACCAGTACCACGCCGGCTTTACCGGTGGCACGGGCATAGCCGTCAGCCATATGGGTAGCAGCCTGTTCGTGACGAACCAGGATATGGGTCACTTCCGGTTCTTTGAACAGGGCATCGTAGACATGAAGGAGAGCACCACCTGGGTACCCATAGATATATTTGACGCCTTCGTCACGCAAAAAGCGGACGAGCATCTCACCGCCAGATAAAAGCTCCACGTTGTTCACCTCTAAAACGCCAGAATACCGCCCTCAAAAGGAGGCGGGTCTTAATAGGTTTACTTCTCAGCAGAGCATGAGCGACGGTGGTCGCCGACTACGTCAGCACTGACTGAGCAAGTATTGGGAGCGCCCCAAAGTGTTGCGGGGGCTTCCCACCCAGCGCGAGGTAACGCGTTGCGGGTGTAGCAGGTCGGCGCGGATATGCGCCTCATGATCTGCTGAGTGGGCCTGCTTCTGGCAGTCCCTCTACAGCGGACTTGAGATTCTTCTGTTTCGCCCTCTCCAAGTCAAGACGTCAATGTACTTAATTCGAACTAAGCGCATGAGAACGCAAGAAAAAACCTCAAAACGGCAACTGCGTAAGTCTCAATTGCGCAATCTCTCGCAGGTCTGGGACATCTGCGAACCCGCAAGCCTTGGCGGACACCTCTCATGAGCTGCACGCCACTGAACTCTGACCGGTAAAAATGTGCGCGGCTTGAAAGACCAGGAGCCTGAGTCAGGCGTCCGACGCCCAAAGAAAAACCGCCAGTGAAAACTGGCGGTTGAGGTTCAACGCGTGGCGACGATCAGTTGATCGAACTCTTTGAGCAAGACCTGCAACTGCCGATCCCGGCCTTGCATGTCCCGACTGGCGAAGACCATCTCGGCCATTTCCTGAATGCCCGAGGCATTGGGCAACGGCAGGTCCTGCTCCAGAATCAGTTTCATGCGCGGCAGGAAAATCCACTGCAGCCACTGCTCGAAATCCAGCGTGTCGACGCTGAACGGTTCTTGGCTGGACAAGGCTTCGGCACTGGGCGAAACCTCATCCCACAACCCCAGAAGCCGCAGTTCACGCTCGATCAGCAGCAACTGTTCGGCGATCTCGGGAAAGCGCCCATCCATCAGAGTGCGACCTTGGCTTTTTGACGAGCCAGCGCGGCGCCGGCGGCATCGCCCTGCTTCTCTCGCGCCTGGGCGATCAGCCCCCACAAGCTAGCCTGCAGGGCCGGACGACCGGAAGCCAGGGTCAGCCCACGGCGAGCGAACTGTTCGGCCTGAGGCGCGTCGCCCTGCTCCATGCGCACCTGCGCCAGGCGGTAGAGCACCTGTGGCTCGCGCGGGGCTACCCGTTGCGCTCGCTCAAGGCTCGACGAGGCGCCATTCAGGTCACCGCTGGCCTGCTGTTGCTGGGCGGTGCTGAGCAAGGCCAGCACCGGACCATCCAACTGCTCGTCCGCCGACAAACCGCCGGCGCTGGCCGACGGGATCGAACTCGACGGCATGTTGTAGGTGCCCTGGTTGATCGGCGCCGAATCAACCGGCCCTGGAATAATCGGACCCGGGGTAATAGGCGATGAGCTGATAGGGGCCGATGTCGTCGCACCGCCTCCTGGCACCATCACCACCACGCCGGAATCCTGCGGGATATTTTGCGACTGCGCCTGAGCCGGACGCTTGATAGTCGTCTGCCGGAAGCCACCGTTAGCCGAAATCCGCTCACTGTTGGAGACCGCAGTACCGGCATCGACCACCGGGATCGAACCGCGCTGCACACTGGAGCAGCCGTTGAGCAAAGCCAGAGCTGTAATAGCTGGAACCCACCACTTGTTCACGTCAAACCCTCTTCGCTTAGTTCATCCAGCCTTTGATCCAATCCGTCACCGAGTCGCCGGATGCAGGGCTTTCGCCACCGCACGCAGCGCCGGGAGGCGGTTCGCTGCCGCGAATATACGGCATCTGCACCGCTCCCGGACAGTTGGCATCGGAGCCCTGTCCGGTCCGGGAATCGACCCATGCCTGAACCACGTTATCCGGTTGTGGCATATCCAGCGGCAATGGGTCGGCCTTGCGCATAAAACTGGTCCAGACCTGCAGTGCACCGGTGGCACCGGTGAACGGCGTCTTGCCGTTATCGTCACGCCCCAGCCAGACCACGGCCAGCAGATCCTGGCTGAACCCGGCAAACCAACTGTCGCGCGAGTCGTTACTGGTACCGGTCTTGCCCGCCAACGCCAGGGATTTGGGCAGCACGTTATAGACCGAGCTGCCAGTACCTTCACGCATCACCCGCTGCATGGCGCTCTGGATCAGGTAAATCGAACCTGGGTCAAAACGCTGCTGGATCTGGAACGGGTAGCGTTTGAGCGGCTCGCCCTCGGCCGTAAGCACGCTGCGGATCCCGCGCATCGGCGTGTTGAAACCGCCGTTGGCCAGGGTCTGGTACATGGTCGCCACTTCCATCGGACTCAAGCCGCCCGCCCCCAGCAGCATCGAAGGGAATGCCGGGAATTCGCGGGTAACGCCCAGCCGCGCCAGGGTCTTGAGCACGTTCGGCACGCCGACTTCCAGGCCAAGACGGGCGGTCGACAGGTTGTAGGAATGAGCCAGGCCCTGATAGAGGAATACCGTACCGTGGGAGCGGCGATCGTAGTTCTGCGGCTTCCATACCTGGCCGTCCGCGCCTTTGACCGAGAACGCCTCATCGGACAACCAACTGGTCAGGGTGTACTGGCTGGGTTTTTCCAGCGCTGTCAGGTAGACCGCCGGCTTGATCAGCGAGCCGATCGGGCGAACTGCGTCCAGCGCCCGGTTGAAACCGGCAAAGCTGGCCTGGCGGCTGCCAATCATGGCCTGAACCTCTCCGGTTTCCGGGTTGGTCACGACCATCGCGGCTTCGACATCCTCGGACCCCTTGCGCCCTGCCAGGCGCTTGAAGGTGTCGTTGACCGAGGCTTCGGCCTTCATCTGCAGGATCGGGTCGAAGCTGGTGAAAATACGCAGCCCTTCCTCGGTCAAGTCTTCGTCGCGGTAGTCTTCACGCAATTGACGCTTGACCAGGTCGAGGAAGCCCGGGAATGAGCTGTCGGCAAGGCTGCCGCGCTTGGTCACGCCCAGCGGCATCTTCTTCGCCGCTTCAACTTGCTCGGGCGTGGCGACGCCTTGTTGCGCCAGCAGGTCGAGCACCAGGTTGCGCCGTTCAAGCGCGCGCTCCGGATACCGCCGAGGGTTGTAGGCCGAAGGCCCCTTGACCATGCCCACCAGCAAAGCCACCTGATGCAACTTGAGTTCGGACAGCGGCTGACTGAAGAAGAACTGACTGGCCAGACCGAAACCATGCACCGCGCGCTGACCGTCCTGCCCGACGAAAACCTCGTTGAGGTAGGCCTCGAGAATCTCGCGCTTGTCGTAATGCATCTCAAGCAGCAGGGCCATCATGGCCTCGGTGAGTTTGCGTGACAGGCTGCGCTCGTTGGTCAGGTAAAAGTTCTTTACCAACTGCTGGGTCAAGGTACTACCGCCCTGACGCATCTTTCCGGACGAGGTGTTGACCCAGACCGCCCGGGCAATCGACTTCGGCGAGACGCCAAAGTGATGGTAGAAATCCCGGTCTTCCACGGTCACCAGGGTTTCCAGCAGGTACGGCGGGACCTGATCGATCTTGATCAGGATCCGGTCTTCGAGGTTCTTCGGATACAACCCGCCAATCAGCAAGGGCTCCAGGCGCACCACCGCCAGTTTCGACCCCTTGGCTCCCGCCAGCTCGGCTACATAGTCACCGGAAAATCTCACCCGTACCGGCTGCGCCTGCTCCAGGCCCTCATAGAACTGAAAGCCGCGGGTATTCAAATCCACGACATTGCCATTCACGGCCGCCGCCCCCGGGCCGTTGGCCACGCTTTCGCGGCGATAGCCCAAAGCGTCGAGTTCGGTGAGGAAGTCTTCCTTGCTCAGCTTCTGGCCGACGAACAGTTCCAACGGCCGGGCGTAGACCTTGGCCGGAATAGTCCAGCGCTTGCCGGAGAATTTCTCCTGGACGATAGCGTCGAGATAAACCGCAAAGCCGGCGAGCACCACCAAGCCGACCAGACTGAGCTTAAGAGCCCAGCCCAGCCAGGGGCGCAGGCCACCAGAGGGACGTTTTTTAGCGGAGCGAGGGGATCGAGTACGAGTCATGGCGGCGGATTATACGCACTTTATTCATACTCAACAGGAGCGTCCCGAGGTTTGCGTCAGCCCCCCGAGCGGCCATAATGACGGCCTTGAATTTTCTCCGTCTCTGAAGGATCGCCTGTGAGCCAGTCCCTGATCGCCGCCCTGCAAAACCCGGCCCTTTATCCACACCCCGTCGACGGGTTCCAGGTCATCGAGACCCACATTTCCTGGGTGCTGCTCACTGGCCCCTTTGCTTATAAAGTGAAGAAACCGGTCAATTTCGGCTTCCTCGACTTCACCGGCCTCGAGGCTCGCGAGCATTTCTGTGGCGAAGAGCTGCGTTTGAATCAGCGCCTGACCGAAGATTTGTACCTTGAAGTGCTGCCGATCACCGGCAGCGCCGAGGCCCCAGAGTTTGGTGGCAGCGGGCCGGTTGTCGACTACGCCCTGAAAATGCGCCAGTTCCCGCAAAGCCAACTGCTCAGCACACTGCAAGCCAACGGCGAACTGACCGCCGCGCATATCGACCAGATGGCCAAGCAGATTGCCCAGTTCCACCTCAACGCACCGCGTGTTCCAGCCGATCACGAAGCCGGCACTCCGGACAGCGTGATGGCACCGGTGCGGCAGAACTTCGAGCAGATCCGCCCTTTCCTCAGCGACAAGGCTGACCTGCAGCAACTGGATGCGTTGCAGGCCTGGGCCGAAAGCAGCTTCGAACGCCTCAAGCCACTGTTCGCCCAGCGCAAGGCTGACGGTTTCATTCGCGAATGCCACGGTGATATCCACCTGGGCAACGCCACCGTGATCGACGGCCAGGTAGTGATCTTCGACTGCATCGAATTCAACGAACCGTTCCGCTTCACCGACGTCTATGCCGATACCGGCTTCCTGGCGATGGACCTTGAAGACCGTGGCCTGAAAAGTCTCGCTCGCCGCTTTATCAGCCAGTACCTGGAGCTGACCGGCGACTATCAAGGCCTGGAGTTGCTGAACTTCTATAAAGCCTACCGTGCCCTGGTCCGGGCCAAGGTCAGCCTGTTCAGCATGCCGGCCGACGCCACTCCGGTGCAGCGTGCCACGACCCTGCGCCAATACCGCAACTACGCCAACCTGGCGGAAAGCTACAGCACCATCCCTTCGCGGTTCATGGCGATCACCTGCGGTGTGTCTGCTGTCGGTAAAAGCCACGTCGCGATGCGCCTGGTCGAGGCCCTGGGCGCAGTGCGCCTTCGTTCCGATGTCGAGCGCAAGCGTCTGTTCGGTGAGCAGCAGGTGCAAAACGACCCGAATGCCGGCATTTACAGCAGCGACGCCAGTGCTGCGACTTACGCACGCCTGCACGAAATCGCCGACATCATCCTGCGGGCCGGTTTTCCGGTGGTCATCGATGCCACCTACCTCAAACGTGCGCAACGCGATGCCGCGGCCCAGGTGGCCGAAGCCACTGGCGCGCCCTGCCTGATCATCGACTGCAATGCTCCACCCGCGGTCATCGCCAGCTGGTTGGCGCAGCGTCAGGCGGATCAAAACGACCCATCGGATGCCAACCTGGCCGTCATCGAAGCTCAGCAGGCCAATCGCGAACCGCTGAGCGCCGAAGAAGTACTGCGCAGCAAGCGCGTGGAAACCAATGAAAGCGGAAGCCTCGACGCGCTGGTGGCGAATATTCGCCAGCGTCTGCCAGGCCTGTAAGCAACTATTTCAGCCGCGAAGAGGGAAAGACTTCGCGGCTGAAAAACAGTGGCACTATAATGGCGTCATAAATCCAACAGGTGACGTTGCCATGAGCCAACCAAAGCTTCTCGACACCCCGCTGTACGCCCTGCTGCACAAAGATGACATCACCGGATTCAACCGCGAACGCCCAACGGACCAGCCGATCGACATGCGTGGCGGCGACTTTCGTGGCCTCGACCTGCGCGATCTGAACGCCGAGGGTATCGACTTCACCGACGCCTATTTCCGCTCCGCCGATTTGCGCGGCCTGGATTTGCGCAGTTCGGCCATGGAAGGCGCGAGCCTGTCCCATGCGCAGATCTCCGGGACCTACTTTCCTCCGGAACTGACGGCAGATGAAATTCTCATGTCGGTCAATTTCGGCACCCGCCTGCGTTATCGCACCAAGTAACAACCTGCTGCTACAGGTCCGGCGCCCCAGAATTTGCGCTGGACTCCTCGCTTTGCCTCTTCCTTTCCTCCCCCCAAATGCCCCACTGAGCACCCCGCAGCGTCCGGCTTAGAAGCATTTGCGTTGAAACCGACCAAAGAACAGCGCTTTTCCTACTGAGCGCTACACTCCTCTGAGACTTGCCCACGCACCATTCGGCCGTCGCAAGGAGGCTTGATGAATGATGAACTGCAACATCTGAAAAACCTTGGCAAGACGTCCGCACAATGGCTGCATGCAGTGGGTATCCATAGTGCGTCGGACTTGCGTCGCCTGGGCGCGGTGGATGCTTACAGGGCTGTACGCACCCGCGGCTTTCGTGCCTCGAAAGTTCTGCTGTATGCCATTGAAGGTGCATTGATGGATGTGCATTGGAACGACATTCCGGCCGAGCGCAAAGAAGCGCTGAACCGGCAGCTGGAAGCGATTTCCGCGCGCCATCAGAACTGACCTCGCGAGGGGGCTGCATGTACTTACTGGGGGAACAACCGGCGTATGCCGACAGCCTGATCAATCGACTGCAAAGTATCCCGACACAGCTGCTGGAAGGCCTGGCTGCGGCAGGCGATCACGTGCTGATCGACGCCACCCAGGACCTCTCCAGTGTGCTTGCGGGACATCAGTTGTTCCTGCTCGAAAGTGGCCAGGTGCAGGCCAGCATCGACCAGCGCCCGCTGTTCTATCTGCATGAGGGTGACCTGCTTGGGCTACGGCGCGGCAGTGAGCAGCCAGCCTGGCATTTGCGCTGCGAGACCGAGTTGAGCCTGATTCCGTACCTGCGTTCGGCGGTGTTCCAGCATATCTACGCCGACGAGCAGCGTGCCGAGCTGTTCCTGCAATACCTGCTTGGCCAGACCGCCCTGCTCGCGGACGCGGTGGCGCGGCTGAAACCACCGGAGTTTCGCAGCAGCAACGGCTTCAGGCGGGTGGACGCCGGCGAGGTGCTGATCCAGCAGGGCGATGAGGCCGACCATGTGTTCGTGATCATCGAAGGCCATGCGCAGGCCTATGTCGACGGTCACAACGTCGGTGAAGTACCCAAAGATGAAATCTTCGGTGCGATGGCGGTATTCACCGGCGAAAAACGCAGCGCCAGCGTGATTGCCAGCGAGCCCAGCACCGTGATGCTGATTCCCAAGGAGCAGTTTCTCAGCCTGACCATGAGCAATCCGCGCATCGCCCACAGCCTTATCGAGAGCATGGCGCGGCGCATCGACCTGCTGAACAAGGAAGTCACCCGGCTGCACGCCCTGAGCAACCGCGCCTGAGACCACTGTTTACGGGCAATCCAAACGAGCGTTTGGCAGAAATCAAAGAAACTTGAAAAACCTTTGTTGACATAGAAATGAGAATCGTTATGATTATCACAACTGATCGCGAGATCAGTCGATAACCTGGAAGACCAGTGGTTCGGACTCTCAGATTATCTCCTCATCAGGCTAATCACGGTTATTTGACCCGGCTCTTGCCGGGTCTTTTTTTGCCTGTGGAAAAGTCCCTGGTAACAACGTCCGAGTTTTATTTGCGCAAGGGCGCGCAGTCATCCTGATCCGGCATCCGTGCGGTGTACCAGACGTAATCGGCGCTGTCGGCAGCCACCGGTGTCCCCTGCTGGGCAAGAATCAGCACCGCCGTGCCCTGGGCCGCGCCGAGATCGGCCAGGTGCACCGGCACTCCCACATCCTTGCGGGCGTGGTAAGCCCCCGTGAAAAACAGTGCTGGAACCGGCGCCGCCAATAAACGTTCGGCCATGCGCCGGTCGCGCTGCTGCTGGACCGCCAACATGGCTGGCACCTGGCTCTCGGGCAACAAACCGCAATGCGCATCGCGAATTTGGGTCTGCAAAAGGTCCTTGACCGCCTGGGAGTTGGCATGGACGCCACTCAGAACCGGAGGCTGCGCATAAATACGGCGAATTTCGCTGGCGTCCAGGTTGGCCGCCAGCAGTGGATAAGGCTGCGCCAGGGCGAAGCGCACAATCGGCCCATACAAGGACCAATCCCAGCCCGGCTGCCAGGCCAGCGCCGCCGGCAAATCCTCGGGCCAACCCTGGGACTTCAATTGCTGACGCACGGTATCGACCCGCGATTGCTGCTGCGCAACCAACATCTCCAGCAACAGGCTGCCTTGCGGGCGTTGGCTGGCCAGTGCCCGCATCAGCCACAGTTGCAGGACATGGTGATCGGCATTGTCGTGCTGCTCGCCGACAATCACCCGGGGCGCCTGAGCCAGTCGCTCGACCAGCTCCGCAGCCGACAGTGACCGTCCGCTGCGCAACTCAATAATCTCGCTGGCCCGCTGCGCCTCAGGTAACGGCGGCAGCGCCACGCCTTGGCACCCCGCAACCAGCAGTACCGCGAGTAACCCTATCAGCCCGCGCATGGATCGCTCTCCGCAAATGGCTCAACGAGCAATGATCAGGGGATGACCGCGCTCCGGATGTGCCTGCACCAGCACCTCCAGGCCAAACACCGCCTTGAGCGGCTCGGGGCGCAGGACCTGCTCCGGAGTGTCCAGCGCATGGGGACTGCCCCCCTGAAGCAGCAGCACCCGGTCACAATAGCGCGCGGCCAGGTTCAGATCATGCAGGATCACCAGCACCGCGACCCCACGATCGGCAAATGCCCGAATTGCCTGCAAGGTGATGTGCTGGTGCAAGGGATCAAGGGCCGAGGTGGGCTCATCGAGCAATAACGTCTGCCCCACCTGCCCTGGCCATAGCTGAGCCAACACCCGCGCCAGGTGAACACGCTGGCGCTCACCGCCAGACAGCGCGAGGTAGCTGCGCCCTCGCAAATGGGCGGCGTCTGCTGCTTGCAGGGCCTCAAGGACGATTTCGTCATCCCGGACCCGCCCGCTCTGGTGCGGCAAGCGCCCCATCCCTACGACCTCTTCCACACGAAAGGCAAAATCCAGCGTTGAGTGTTGAGGCAAGACCGCCAGCCGCTGGGCCCGTTGTGCGCCTCCCCATTGCGCCAGTTCGCGCTGATCGAGGAGGACCTGGCCCTGATCGGGCTGTAACTCACCACACAACGCCCCCAGCAAGGTGCTCTTGCCCGCGCCATTGGGGCCTAGTACGCCAAGCACTTCACCCGGCTTGAGCTCAAGGTCGATGGCCCTCAGCACCGCTTTTTTGCCGCGCAGGACATGCAGGTTGTGTACGCACAACATCAGGCACGCCCTCGCAATAGCAAATACAAAAAGAACGGAGCACCAATGAAGGCGGTGACGATACCGATGGGCAACTCGGCCGGCGCCAGGGCCAGGCGCGCCACCAGGTCCGCCAGCAGCAACAGGCTGGCGCCCGCCAGGATCGAAGCAGGCAACAAAGTCCGATGATCTGGGCCCGCCAGCAGACGTATCAGGTGCGGCACCACTAGCCCGACGAAGCCGATCATCCCGGCGGCGGCAACTGCCGCGCCGACCCCCAGCGCAGTACAGAACACCAGTTCACGCTTGAGCCGCTCGACATCGATGCCCAGGTGACTGGCTTCCGACTCCCCCAGCAACAGGGCATTCAGCGCCCGAGCGCGGCGCGGCAACCACAACGCCACGCCCGCGCTCACCAGCACCAATGGCCACAAGCGCGAGTAACTGGCGCCATTGAGGCTGCCCAGGTTCCAGAACGTAAGGGTGCGCAAGGTGGCGTCGTCCGCCAGATAAGTGAACAGCCCCACCGCTGAGCTCGCCAGGGCAGTCAGCGCGATGCCCGCAAGGAGCATGGTCGCCACGTTGGTCTGGCCATTACGCCGCCCCAGGCGATATACCAGTGCGGTCACTCCCAAGCCACCAAGAAACGCGCACAACGACAGCAAATAAGGCCCAACGGCCTCCGGCAGTCCACCAAACAGGGAACCGCCGACAATCGCCAGCGCCGCGCCCAAGGCTGCGCCGCTGGAGACCCCCACCAGCCCGGGATCGGCCAGCGGGTTGCGAAACAGGCCTTGCATCGCCACCCCGGACAACGCCAGCACCCCGCCCACGGCCAGGCCCAGCAAGGTACGCGGCAGGCGGATCTGCCCAAGGATCAGTTCGGCCTGCTCCAGGCCCTGGCCGTCGATCGGCAGCCCGAGCATGCGTAAGGCGGCGCGCAGAGTATCCAGCAGAGGCAGGCTGACCGGCCCCAGGGCCAGGGACAGCCAGATCGCCAGCAGGCAGAGACAACTCAGGCCGATAAATAAACTACGAGGTTTGACCAGAGGCTTCATGGAGCGGAGTTCGCCGCACTCGCTGCATCAGGGTAGAAGGTAGCCGACAGCACCTTGAGGCTTTGCGGCAGGCGCGGCCCCAACCCACCCACGAGGAGCGTTGGATCCAGCTCAACCACGCGTCCAGACTTGGCTGCCGCGGTGGAGGCCAGAATCGGGTTTTCCTTGAACAAGGCCGCGCGCGCCGCATCACCGGTCAAGCTGCGGTCGGCAAACACCAGTACATCCGGGCTGAGACTGGCCAGCGATTCCACCGAAAAGGGCTTGTAACCGCTGTGGGTCGCCAAGTTACGGCCGCCCGCCTGGCGTAATACCCAATCAGCCGCCGTGTCCTTGCCCGCGATCAGCGGCTTGCCACCGGCATGCCCGAGCAACAACAGCACACCCGGGGCCGCATGCTTGGCCTGGGCCTGGCTGACGCTGGCCTGCTGTTGCTCAAGCTGCCGCTGATAACCCTGGAACAATTGCGCGGCCTGGGCCTCGTTACCCAGCAGTTGGCCCAGATGCTCTAGCGTGTGCTGCAGCGTCGGCAGATCAGCCTGGGCCGAGAACAATTCGACCTGCACCCCAGCGCTGCGAACCTGCGACAGCACGGGTGGCGGCCCCATTTCCTCGGTGCCGACCAAAATCTGCGGACGCAGGCTCAAGATGCCCTCGGCGGACAACTGACGCTGATAACCAATACTCGGCAGCGCCTTGAGCGACTCCGGATGCTGGCTGGTGGTGTCGACACCGACCAGCTTCGATTCGGCTCCCAGCGCACTGACCCACTCGGACAATGCACCGCCGGCACTCACCCAACGTTGCGGCAAATCGGCCGCGTTGGCATGGCCGGCCAGCATTGCGATACAGAGCGCGATTGCGCTGGCACTCAGGCGCATAAAAGCATTTCCTATAGAAGATTGAGCCGATGACGCCGCCGTCCATGTGACATGCCCTGCAACCCGGGCATCGAAATGAGCAAGCGCCACAAACGGGCGAAGCGGCTATTTGATAATTGTTTGCATTTAGCAGTCAAGCACAGACGTGTTTCAGCAAATCACCCGAAAACGCACCGACAGCCTGAGCTTAGAGCCTCCGGCGCCCGAGGATTGAAATGAAGTTTCTTTGCGCCAATGACGACCTGCCCGACGCTTGCAGCCGGGGCTTCGAGCTTGACGGGGTCAAGCTGTTCGCCGTGCGCCGCAACCAGCAGGTGTACGTCTACGCCAACCGCTGCCCGCACCGGGGCGTGGCCCTGGAGTGGCAGCCCGACCAATTCCTTGATCAGAGCGCCAGCCTCATTCAATGCGCGACCCACGGCGCCCTGTTTCTGATCGAGGACGGTGAATGCGTCGCCGGCCCCTGCGCCGGCCAGTCCCTGACTGCCATCCCCTGCCGCGAAGATCAGCAGGGGGTCTGGGTCCAGCTTTAACCGTTGAGCAAGACCTCCAGACGCCGCTCGACACAGACTTCTTCAGCCGTCAGACGCACGCCATAGGCCAGCACTTCAACTCCTGCCGCCACCGCCTCGCGCAATGCGGCAGCGTAGGCCGGGTCGATTTCCTGGGCCGGGCGCACGGCCTCAATCCCGCTCAGGTTGACGCAATACAACTGCACTGCCCGCACGCCTTCGCGCGCCAGGAATGCCAATTCGCGCAAATGCTTGGCCCCACGCTGGGTCACCGCATCCGGAAAAGCTGCCACCGGCGTGCCGTCGAACCCCAGGGTCACGCTTTTGACTTCGACAAAGGCCGGGCCGTCGGCATAGTCGAGACGAAAATCGATGCGGCTGTTTTCCTGGCCGTACGGCACCTCGCGCTTGAGCGCTGTAAACCCATTGAGTTCACTGATCAGCCCGGCGCGCAGCGCCTCTTCAATCAGCGGGTTGGCCCGCGCGGTGTTGACACAGGCCAGGCGCCCTTGTGGGGTTTCGCTGATTTCCCAGGTACCGGGCAACTTACGCTTGGGGTCGTTGGACCGACTGAACCAGACCTGCCCGCCCTCGACCATGCAATTGAACATCGAGCCGGTGTTGGGGCAGTGGATTGTCAGAAGCTCGCCGCTGGCGGTCTCGATATCTGCCAGGAACCGTTTGTAGCGCCGTATCAGACGGCCTTCTTCGAGAGGAGGATGAAAGCGCATCAGCCTTGCCAGCTCCGCAAGCCACGGGCAATGCGCTCCACCGCTTCCTGCAGGCGCGGCAGGCTTTGGGTGTAGGCAAAGCGCACATGGTGCCCGGCCTGATGCCGACCGAAATCCAGGCCCGGGGTGAACGCCACGGACTCGGTTTCGAGAAAGTGTCGACAGAAGGCAAAGGCATCACCGCCAAACGCGCTGATGTCTGCATACAGGTAAAACGCACCTTCGGGCTCGACGGCAATGCCAAAGCCCAGCTCGCGTAACGCCGGCAGGAGAAAGTCCCGCCGCCGGCCGAACTCTGCGCGGCGCTCTTCAAGGATGCTGATGGTCGCGGGCTCAAAACAGGCCAACGCCGCATACTGGGCCATGCTCGGGGCACTGATGTAGAGGTTCTGCGCCAACTTTTCGAGCTCACCGACGGCCGCTGGCGGGGCCACCAGCCATCCCAGGCGCCAGCCGGTCATGCCGAAGTACTTGGAGAAACTGTTCAGCACAAAGGCGCTGTCATCCACCTCCAGCACACTGGCGGCATCTGTGCCGTAGGTCAGGCCGTGGTAGATCTCGTCCACCACCAGGTGACCATTTCGCGCCTTGATCGCAGCCGACAGGCCGGCCAGCTCATCGCGAGTCAGGATGGTCCCGGTCGGGTTGGCCGGCGACGCCACCAGTGCGCCGACACTGTCCTGATCCCAGTAGCGCTCCACCAGATCCGGAGTCAGCTGGTAACGCACATCCGGGCCAACCGGCACCAACTGCGCCGCCCCCTCCACCAGCCGCAGGAAATGCCGGTTGCACGGATAGCCCGGGTCCGCCAGCAGCCAGTGCTTGCCGGGATCGACCAGCAGGCTGCTGGCCAACAACAAGGCCCCGGAGCCGCCCGGGGTGATCAGGATGCGCTGCGGGTCGATATCCAGGCCGTAGCGCTGTTGATAGAAGCCGGAAATGGCCGCGCGCAGCTCGGGAATGCCGCGAGCAGCGGTGTAACGGGTCTTACCGGCGGTCAGCGCGGCCTGGCCGGCCTGGATGATCGGCTCGGCCGTGGTGAAGTCCGGCTCGCCGATCTCCAGGTGAATGACATCCCGACCGGCGGCCTGCAATTCATTGGCACGTGCCAAAAGGGCCATCACATGGAAAGGTTCGATAGCGCGGCTGCGCGCACTGTAGGGCTGAGCCATTAGCCTTCCTTCATATAATAAGAGAGGGAACAAAAGCTCGATTCTACCCAACCGGGGAGCGAGGAGAGAGTCTAAAGCGCTTGGCTCCGCCCGATGGCCGGGAGCCATGAGCACCAACGTGGGGCAAAAAACTGACTAAAATTACATTTTGGCCAGGCCCTCGGACTGGCCGGAGCAACCCTCTCCAGGATCTGCAAGCGCCGTGGGCTGGGGGCTCGACAACCGGGAGTAGCGCGGTCCGACTTGTTCTGGTAAGTTCGCCCGCTTGCAGGCGCAGGGCCGGCAACCGTCGGAGATGGAGCAATCCTGCGCAATGGATTACAAGAGTAGAGGCGGTCCATTCATGCCCACCCAAGCAAAGCAACAGAGCAGCCAATCGATCAGTGGCTTCGAACCCTACGTTGAAACGAAGGGCGAAGAGTACATGGGCAAGCCCATGCGCGAGCACTTCACCAAGATCCTGAACAAGTGGAAACAGGACTTGATGCAGGAGGTCGACCGCACGGTTGACCACATGAAAGACGAAGCCGCCAACTTCCCTGACCCGGCCGACCGTGCCAGCCAGGAAGAAGAGTTCAGCCTTGAACTGCGTGCCCGCGACCGTGAGCGCAAGTTGATCAAGAAGATCGACAAGACCCTGCAACTGATCGAAGACGAAGAATACGGCTGGTGTGAATCCTGCGGCGTCGAGATCGGTATTCGCCGTCTGGAAGCCCGTCCTACAGCCGACATGTGCGTCGACTGCAAGACCTTGGCCGAAATCAAGGAAAAACAGGTCGGCAAATAACAGCCGGCCCGAGTGAAAAACGGAGCGTGCGAACGCTCCGTTTTTGTTTCTGGCATTTCAACCGATGGTGCTCCCTGAACCCGCAGCACGCGCCAACCTCGTGTCGACCGAACCAGAGCATGTAATCGCCCTCCCATGACTGCCTCGAACTCCTCATACATCGGGCGTTTCGCCCCGACTCCCAGCGGCTACCTGCATTTCGGCTCGCTGGTGGCAGCCCTCGCCTCGTACCTGGACGCACGCGCCGCCGGTGGGCGCTGGCTGTTGCGCATGGAAGACCTTGATCCACCACGGGAAGAGCCCGGCGCCCAGGCGGCGATTCTCAAGGCCCTGGAAAGCTACGGCTTTGAATGGGACGGCGAAATGGTCCGCCAGAGCGAGCGCCATGACGCCTACGCCGAGGTCCTGAATCGCCTGTTCAACCATGGCCTGGCCTACGCCTGCACCTGCTCGCGCAAACAGCTGGAGCCCTACCACGGGATCTACCCTGGGCTGTGCCGCAACGCTGGCCATGGCCAGGATAATGCCGCGATCCGTCTGCGCGTGCCGGAGCTGGAATACCATTTCAACGATCGAGTACAGGGCGAGTTTCGCCAGCATCTGGGGCGTGAGGTCGGCGATTTCGTGATTCGACGGCGTGACGGCCTGTACGCCTATCAACTGGCGGTGGTGCTGGACGATGCCTGGCAGGGCGTGACCGATATTGTGCGCGGCGCCGACCTCCTGGACTCCACCCCACGCCAGCTATACCTGCAGGAGTTGCTTGGGCTGCCGCAGCCACGCTACCTACACGTGCCCTTGATAACCCAGCCGGACGGCAACAAGCTGGGCAAGTCCTACCGCTCACCGCCGCTGGCCGAAGATCAGGCCACCGCCCTGTTACTGCGCGCATTGCGGGCACTGGGCCAGATACCCGGCAGTGAACTGGACGACGCCACCCCGCGAGAAGTGCTGAACTGGGGTATCACTCACTGGGACGCCGGGTTGATCCCGCGCACCCTCAGCGTGCCGGAAGCGCAATTACGCTGACGCCACTTGCAGCTTGGCGCCCATCCGTTACCATCGCCGCACGTTTTCGGGCACGCACACAATAAAGAGAGGCCGGGATGTACATCTATCGCTTGGTCCTGCTCCTGGTAGTGGGGATCTATCTGTTTTCCCCCGCCATCATGGATTGGTGGATCGATGCTACCGGCGCCTGGTATCGCCCGTATCTGCTCTGGCTGATTCTGATCGTCGTGACCTTCATCCTGCAGAGCCAAAAAGATGCCGATGAGCTTTAGCCTGACCCAGATGATCCTGATCAGCGCCGCCTACCTGGCCGTGCTGTTCGGCGTCGCCTGGATCAGTGAACGCGGAATGATTCCGCGCTCGATCATTCGCCACCCGCTGACCTACACCCTGTCCCTCGGGGTCTACGCCAGTGCCTGGGCGTTCTACGGTACGGTCGGCCTGGCGTATCAGTACGGTTACGGCTTCCTATCCAGTTACCTGGGGGTGTCCGGGGCCTTTCTGCTGGCACCGGTACTGCTCTACCCGATTCTGAAAATCACCCGCACCTACCAGCTGTCATCCCTGGCCGATCTGTTCGCCTTCCGCTTTCGCAGCACCTGGGCCGGCGCACTGACCACGATTTTCATGCTGATCGGAGTGCTGCCGCTGCTGGCGCTGCAAATCCAGGCGGTCGCCGACTCCATTGGCATTCTCACCCGCGAGCCGGTGCAGCATCGGGTTGCCCTGAGCTTCTGCGCACTGATCACCCTGTTCACCATCTTCTTTGGGTCCCGGCATATCGCCACCCGGGAAAAACACGAAGGCCTGGTGTTTGCCATTGCCTTCGAGTCGGTGATCAAGCTGATCGCCATCGGCGGCGTCGGCCTCTACGCCTTATATGGCGTGTTCGATGGTCCGCAGCAGCTGGAAATCTGGCTCCTGCAGAACCAGACCGCCCTCGCCGCCCTGCACACCCCGCTGCAGGAAGGTCCGTGGCGCACCCTGCTGCTGGTGTTCTTCGCCTCGGCGATTGTGATGCCGCACATGTACCACATGACCTTCACCGAGAACCTCAACCCGCGCTCACTGGTCAGCGCCAGCTGGGGCCTGCCGTTGTTCCTGCTGCTGATGAGCCTGGCGGTGCCGCTGATCCTCTGGGCAGGCCTGAAACTGGGCGCCACCACCAACCCGGAATACTTCACCCTTGGCATCGGCATCGCCGCCAACAGCAAGGCCTTGGCGCTGCTGGCTTATGTCGGCGGGCTGTCGGCGGCCAGCGGCTTGATCATCGTCACGACCCTGGCGCTGTCGGGCATGGCCCTGAACCACCTGGTGCTGCCGCTGTATCAGCCACCGGCCGAGGGCAATATCTACCGCTGGCTGAAATGGACCCGTCGCGCGCTGATCGTCGCCATCATCATGGCCGGCTACGCCTTCTACCTGCTGCTGGGCGCCGAGCAGGACCTGGCGAACCTGGGCATCGTTGCCTTTGTCGCCACCCTGCAATTCTTGCCCGGCGTGCTGTCCGTACTCTATTGGCCGACCGCCAACCGCCGGGGCTTTATCGCCGGCTTGCTGGCGGGGATCCTGGTATGGCTGGTGACCATGCTGCTGCCGTTGATCGGCAACTTGCAGGGTTTCTATATTCCGCTGTTGAACATGATCTACGTGCTGGATGACACCAGCTGGCATATGGCGGCGATCGCCTCCCTGGCCGCCAACGTGTTGATGTTCACCCTGATCTCGCTGTTCACCAACGCCAGCGCCGAAGAGGCCAGCGCCGCCGAAGCCTGCGCGGTGGACAACGTGCGCCGCCCACAGCGCCGTGAACTGCATGCGGCTTCACCCCAGGAATTCGCCACACAGCTGGCCAAGCCCCTGGGCGCCAAGGCTGCGCAGAAGGAAGTCGAGCAGGCCTTGCGCGACCTTTATCTGCCCTTCGACGAGCGCCGTCCGTACGCCCTGCGCCGCCTGCGCGACCGCATCGAGGCCAACCTGTCCGGGCTGATGGGGCCCAGCGTGGCCCAGGACATGGTCGAGACCTTCTTGCCCTATAAGGCCAGCGGCGAAAACTACGTCACTGAAGACATCCACTTTATTGAGAGCCGGCTGGAGGATTACCACTCGCGCCTGACAGGCCTTGCCGCCGAGCTCGACGCCTTGCGCCGCTACCACCGGCAAACCCTGCAGGAACTGCCGATGGGGGTCTGCTCCCTGGCCAAGGATCAGGAGATCCTGATGTGGAACAAGGCCATGGAGGAGCTGACCAACATCCCGGCGCAACACGTGGTCGGCTCGCGCCTGAGCACCATTGCCGATCCCTGGAAAGAACTGCTGCAGGGTTTCATCAACCTGCCTGACGAACATTTGCACAAACAGCACCTGGCCCTCGACGGCCAGACCCGCTGGCTCAACCTGCACAAGGCTGCCATCGATGAGCCCCTGGCCCCGGGCAATAGCGGCCTGGTGCTGTTGGTGGAGGACCTGACCGAAACCCAGATGCTCGAAGACAAGCTGGTGCACTCCGAGCGACTGGCCAGCATCGGCCGCCTGGCTGCGGGCGTGGCCCACGAAATTGGCAACCCGATCACCGGTATCGCCTGCCTGGCGCAAAACCTGCGCGAAGAACGGGAAGATGACAGCGAGCTGACCGAAATCAGCGGCCAGATCCTTGAGCAGACCAAGCGGGTGTCGCGCATCGTGCAATCGCTGATGAGCTTCGCCCATGCCGGCAGCCATCAGCACAACGACGAGCCGGTCTGCCTGGCCGAAGTCGCCCAGGACGCCATCGGTCTGCTGGCGCTGAACCGGCGCAATTTCGAAGTGCAATTTTTCAACCTGTGCGACCCCGATCACTGGGTCGACGGAGACCCGCAACGGCTCGCCCAGGTTCTGATCAATCTGCTGTCCAACGCCCGCGACGCCTCACCGGCGGGCAGTGCAGTACGAGTGAAAAGCGAGGCCTCGGAACATACGATCGATCTGATCGTAGAAGACGAAGGCAGCGGCATTCCGAAGAACATCATGGACCGATTGTTCGAACCTTTCTTCACCACCAAGGATCCTGGCGAAGGCACCGGACTGGGCCTTGCACTGGTCTATTCCATCGTTGAAGAGCATTATGGACAAATCACCATCGACAGCCCGGCTGACACCGAAAGCCAACGCGGCACCCGTATCCGGGTGACTCTACCGCGTCATGTCGAAGCGACGTCCGCTGTGAACTGAGACCGTCGAGAGAATTGAATCAATGCCGCACATTCTGATCGTCGAAGACGAAACCATCATCCGCTCCGCCTTGCGTCGTCTGCTGGAGCGCAACCAGTACCAGGTCAGCGAAGCCGGCTCGGTGCAGGAAGCGCAGGAGCGTTTCAGCATCCCCACGTTCGACCTGATCGTCAGTGATTTGCGCTTGCCGGGCGCCCCCGGTACCGAGCTGATCAAGCTCGGCCAGGGCACGCCGGTGCTGATCATGACCAGCTACGCCAGCCTGCGTTCGGCCGTTGACTCAATGAAGATGGGCGCGGTGGATTACATCGCCAAACCTTTCGACCACGACGAAATGCTCCAGGCCGTGGCGCGCATCCTGCGCGATCGGCAAAGCGCCCAGGCCAACCCGGCTGAGCGTCCGGCGGGCAAGGCAGCCAACGCTGGCGAGAAAGCCGGCGCCGGCAACAGTAATGGCGAGATCGGCATCATCGGCTCATGCCCGCCGATGCAGGACATGTACAGCAAGATCCGCAAGGTCGCCCCGACCGACTCCAATGTACTGATCCAGGGCGAATCCGGGACTGGCAAGGAACTGGTGGCCCGCGCCCTGCACAATCTGTCGAAACGCGCCAAGGCGCCGATGATTTCGGTCAACTGTGCAGCCATTCCGGAAACCCTGATCGAGTCCGAACTGTTCGGCCACGAAAAAGGTGCATTCACCGGAGCCAGCGCCGGGCGCGCCGGCTTGGTGGAAGCAGCGGACGGCGGCACGCTGTTCCTCGACGAAATCGGCGAGCTGCCCCTGGAAGCCCAGGCGCGCCTGTTGCGGGTACTGCAGGAAGGCGAAATCCGTCGTGTCGGCTCGGTGCAGTCGCAGAAGGTGGATGTGCGCCTGATCGCTGCAACCCACAGGGACCTCAAGAGCCTGGCCAAGATCGGCCAGTTCCGTGAAGACCTTTATTACCGACTGCACGTGATTGCCCTCAAGCTGCCCGCACTGCGTGAGCGTGGCGCCGACGTCAACGAGATCGCCACCGCCTTTCTGGCACGCCAGAGCGCACGTGTCGGCCGCACCGACCTGAGGTTTGCCCCGGACGCCGAACAGGCCATTCGTCATTATTCCTGGCCAGGAAACGTGCGGGAACTGGAAAACGCCGTCGAGCGTGCGGTGATCCTGTGTGAAAGCCCGGAGATTTCTGCCGAGCTGCTGGGCATCGATATCGAACTGAGCGACCTGGACGATGACGACTTCATCGGCCTGGCTCCGCAACAGGGCGGCGCCAATACCACCAGCCACGAGCCCACCGAAGATCTGTCTCTGGAAGACTACTTCCAGCATTTCGTGCTCGAGCATCAGGACCATATGACCGAGACCGAACTGGCACGCAAACTGGGCGTCAGCCGCAAGTGCCTGTGGGAACGGCGCCAGCGCCTGGGCATTCCACGCCGCAAAACCGGGGTTGCCAGCGAAAGCTGAACCTTGGCTGTAGGGAGTGCGGGTAACACTCGACTTTGTGAAAAAACTGTTACCTCTGCAATTTCACGTAACAAAAGCCGGGGCTAAAGGTAACGAAGCCCCGGCTTTTTTTGCCCGTAAAAAACCCAAAACACCGGTCAACCCCCAGTTTCATTGGGGCTCGCAAAAGTTGGCACGGCATCTGCTATATGTCTGGTACAAGAACAATAACAAGCAATGCATAAGACAATAAAAATAAGACGAATCGACTCACGCATAATAAAAACAACACGGCGGAGGCGCAGCTAACTGATTCTTTTGGAGAGGCGTTGTATTTGGGGCTTGCCCCACAACCAGGCCGAGAACAACAAAAACTGCCCTAAGGCAGAGCCTGAACTGGTTGGATCATCAGATCATTGCAACACAGCGATCAAAGCAATCCGTTTGCTCTTGGCTCCCGATTGGGAGGGTCACTCTGGGTAAACCAGGTGACACGGGCGTTAAACAAAAACAAGAAGCCCAAAACCAATAATAAAAATAGAGCACGCAACTACTTCTGGGGGAGCTTCGGCTCCCCTTGTAGTTTCCGCGATTCAGCTTTACCCGCCCAACCCATGCCGCTCACGGCTTTCAGCTCAAAACTCCGCCGTCCTACACCATCCCCCGACTAAATGCTAGAATCCCGGCCCATCATGCGGTCATTCTTCGTTATGGCCGAACATTCCTTCAAACAGTGCATCCCATGCTGAAGAAGTTGTTCCAGTCATTCCGTTCGCCCAAGCGTCATACGCAACACATCCGTAGCACGCCTGAAGTGCTCAACAGCAGCCAACATTCGCTGCAACGCGCCCAGTTCAGCCGCTATGCGGTGAACATCGTCGAACGCCTGCAGAACGCTGGCTATCAGGCGTACCTGGTAGGTGGTTGCGTGCGCGACATGCTGCTCAATATCACGCCCAAGGATTTCGACGTCGCCACCAGCGCCACACCGGAACAGGTGCGGGCAGAGTTTCGTAACGCGCGCATCATCGGTCGCCGTTTCAAACTGGTGCATATCCATTTTGGTCGCGAAATCATCGAGGTCGCGACCTTCCGCGCCAACCACCCGCAGAACGACGAAGAGGAAGACAGCAATCAGTCCTCGCGTAATGAAAGCGGGCGGATCCTGCGCGACAACGTCTACGGCACCCTCGAAGAAGATGCCCAACGCCGCGACTTCACCATCAACGCCCTGTATTACGATCCGGTCAGTGAGCGCATTCTCGATTACGCCAATGGCGTGCACGACATCCGCAATCATCTGATCCGCCTGATCGGCGACCCTCAGCAACGCTACCAGGAAGACCCGGTGCGGATGCTGCGGGCCGTGCGCTTCGCAGCCAAGCTGGATTTCGGCATCGAGAAGCACACCGCCGCACCGATTCGCGACCTGGCCCCGATGCTGCGGGAGATCCCGTCGGCACGCCTGTTCGAGGAAGTGCTCAAGCTGTTCCTCTCGGGCCACGCAGCAGACACCTTTGAGATGCTGGTGGACCTGCAACTGTTCGATCCGTTGTTCCCGGCCAGCGCCGAGGCCCTGGAGTACAACCCGACTTATACCCATACCCTGATCAGCGAAGCCCTGGCCAATACCGATCTGCGCATCAAGCAGAACAAACCGGTGACCCCGGCCTTCCTCTTCGCCGCCCTGCTCTGGCCGGCCCTTCCTGCCCGTGTGTTGCGCCTGCAGGAACGCGGTATGCCGCCAATTCCGGCGATGCAGGAAGCGGCCCATGAGCTGATCGCCGAACAGTGCCAGCGCATAGCAATTCCGAAACGCTTCACCATGCCGATCCGCGAGATCTGGGACATGCAGGAGCGCCTGCCACGTCGTAGCGGCAAGCGCGCCGACCAGTTACTGGACAACCCGCGTTTTCGTGCCGGCTATGACTTCCTGCTGCTGCGTGAGAGCGCAGGTGAGCAGACCGATGGCCTGGGCGAGTGGTGGACTGATTATCAGGATGCCAACGATGCCGAACGCCGCGACATGATCCGCGACCTCAGCGGCAAGGATGACAGTGCCAGCGGCGCTCCACGTAAACGCCGCCGCAGCAGCGGCGCCAAGCGCAAACGCAGCGCGGGGCCATCCGGCGAGTAAGTTGATGGAGCGCATCTACATCGGCATGGGCAGCAATCTGGCTGCCCCGACGCATCAACTGCGCAGCGCGGCTGATGCCCTGGCGCAGCTGCCCGAGACCGAGTGGGTGGGCGTGTCGTCTTTCTATCAGAGCGACTCCCTGCTGCCCGGCCAACCGCGCTACACCAACGCAGTCGCGGCGCTTGATAGCCGCCTGCCCCCTCTGGCTTTGCTGGATGCGCTGCAAGCCATCGAAAACAGCCAGGGCCGGAAGCGCAACGAGCGCTGGGGCCCGCGCACCCTTGATCTGGATATCCTGCTGTTCGGTGACCGCCTGATCGACGAGCCACGGCTCAAGGTCCCGCATTACCACATGCACGCCCGGGCCTTTGTCCTCTACCCCCTGGCGGAACTGGCTCCGGAAAACCTGCAACTGGCCGACGGCCGTACCCTGCGCGAACTCCTCGCGGCCTGCCCTTTTGTCGGGCTGGAACGGCTGGCCTGACAGCTGAAACGCATCAGTAACCGCGGTAACACCCGCGGCGTAACAATGCGGTAACACATCCAATTGACTTCCCGAGTTCTCCTCACGACTATAGGCGTCCCGTTGCCGCCAACCTGGCGTTAAAGGGCGCAATCCAGGCCTTATAAGCACGACAAAAGACCGTGCGCCTGAATAAACGAAGAATCACGCGCGTTACTCGCAGTAGTTTCCAAAGCGCCTGAATGAGGACCTTTTGATGCCGGATATCACCCTGACCACCCTGCAAAACCTCAAGCAGAAAGGCGAGAAGATCGCCATGTTGACCTGCTATGACGCCACCTTCGCCCACACCTGCTGCGAAGCGGGCGTCGACGTTCTGCTGGTGGGCGACTCCCTCGGCATGGTCTTGCAAGGGCACGACAGCACCCTCCCCGTTACCACCGCCGAAATGGCCTACCACGTGGCTTCGGTCAAACGCGGTAACAGTGGCGCGCTGATCCTCGCCGACCTGCCCTTCATGGCCTATGCCACCACCGAACAGGCCCTCAACAACAGCGCCCAGCTGATGCAGGCCGGTGCGCACATGGTCAAGGTCGAAGGTGCACTGTGGCTGGCGGATTCGATTCGCCTGCTGGCCGAGCGCGGCATTCCGGTGTGCGCGCACATGGGCCTGACCCCACAGTCGGTGAATATCCTTGGTGGGTACAAGGTCCAGGGCCGCAACGAGAACCAGGCCCGGCAGATGCGCGCGGATGCCATCGCCCTGGAGCAGGCGGGGGCAGCGATGCTGCTGCTCGAATGCGTGCCCAGCGAGCTGGCCACTGAAATCACCCAGGCGGTGAAAATCCCGGTGATCGGCATCGGCGCCGGGAGCGCCACCGACGGCCAGGTTCTGGTGATCCACGACATGCTCGGGCTGTCACTGAGCGGCCGTGCGCCCAAGTTCGTGAAGAACTTCATGGCCGGCCAGGACAGCATCCAGTCCGCCCTGGCCGCCTACGTCAATGAAGTCAAAGCCGGGACTTTCCCGGGCGCTGAACACGGATTCTCTGCATGAATACTGTTAAAACTGTGCGCGAGCTGCGCGCGGCGGTGGCTCGCGCCCGTAGCGAAGGCAAACGTATCGGTCTGGTCCCGACCATGGGCAACCTGCACAGCGGCCATGCCGCACTGGTGACCAAGGCGGCGCAGCGAGTAGATTTCGTGGTGGCGAGCATTTTCGTCAACCCGCTGCAATTCGGCGCGGGCGAAGACCTCGACAAGTACCCTCGGACCCTGGCCGCCGACCAGGAAAAACTGCTGCAAGCCGGCTGCCACCTGCTCTTCGCCCCCAGCGTTGAAGAGGTGTACCCGGAGGGCATGAGCGGCCAGACCCGAGTCAGCGTCCCTCAGCTTTCCGAAGGCCTGTGCGGCGCCAGCCGTCCCGGGCATTTCGAGGGCGTGGCGACCGTGGTCTGCAAGCTGTTCAACATGGTGCAGCCGGACCTCGCGGTGTTTGGCCAGAAGGACTTTCAGCAACTGGCGGTCATTCGTGCCCTGGTCCAGGACCTGAACATGCCGATCCAGATTATCGGCGAGCCGACCGTACGGGCCGCCGACGGCCTGGCCTTGTCTTCGCGCAACGGCTACCTCGACGAGCAACAACGCGCCATCGCGCCGGCGCTGTACCGCAGCCTGAGCCAGATCGCCCAGGCGATCGAGCAGGGCGAACGGGATTATCCCAAGCTGCTGGGCGAACAACGCCAGCAACTGGAAGCGGCCGGTCTACGTCCCGATTACCTGGAGATCCGCCACGCCACGAACCTGCGCCTGGCCACGGCAGATGACCGCGACCTGGTGATTCTGGCGGCCGCGTATCTGGGCGCCACACGCCTGATCGATAACCTTCATCTGAACCTCGACGCCACGGCATAAAAGCCTGATTGCCCGAAGCAGGACCTTCGGGCAAACTGCCGCCGCCAGGGGCCCGCAGCCACTATTGCCGCGCCCCGCCCGAGGATCTGACAAGGGATACACCCCATGCACGCCATCATGCTCAAGGCCAAGCTGCATCGCGCCGAAGTCACCCACGCTGTGCTCGATTACGAAGGCTCTTGCGCCATCGATGGCGAATGGCTGGACCTGTCTGGCATCCGTGAGTACGAACAGATCCAGATCTACAACGTCGACAATGGCGAACGTTTCACCACCTACGCCATTCGCGGCGAGCCCGGTTCGCGCATGATCTCGGTCAACGGCGCCGCAGCGCACAAGGCCAAGGTCGGCGATCGGGTGATCATCTGCGCCTATGCCCACTACAGCGAAGCCGAGCTGCTCAACTTCCAGCCGCGCATGCTGTACATGGCCCCCGGCAACGAGCTGAGCCACACCAGCAATGCCATCCCGGTTCAGGTCGCCTGAAACCACTCTTTTCTAACAATCCACACCCCTTTGTTGCACCCGCCGTGCGCGCCGGTATAAAAAAGTACCGGCCACAGGTCAGACAAAGCCAAGACAGATCAACACGCGAGGGTTACTGTAATTGCCCCGCGCCATTTATCGTGTTGACGCAGGGTCGACCGAACGAGGCCTGTCATCCAACAGGACGTTCCGGGCTTTTCAGTGTCCAAAAGGCAGTTCAAGCAAAAGGAAAACCGCAGCGATGGCGTATTACCGCACCCCTCATGACGTTACCGCTCTGCCCGCCTGGCAGGCGTTGAATGACCACCGCCAAGCCATGCAGGATTTCAGCATGCGCGAAGCCTTCAATGCCGACCCGCAGCGCTTTCATCATTTCAGCCTGAGCAGCTGTGGGCTTTTTCTCGATTATTCGAAAAACCTGATCAACAGCGAAACCCGCGACCTGCTGGTGGGCCTGGCTGACGAAGTCGGCCTGCAGGACGCGATCAGGGCGCTGTTCAATGGCGAGTTGGTCAACTCTTCCGAAGGGCGCCCGGCCCTGCATACCGCCCTGCGCCGCCCGGTAGGCGACAAACTGTCGGTCAATGGCGTCAACGTGATGCCTGACGTGCACAAGGTGCTGAATCAGATCACCGACCTGGTGGGTCGCATTCACGACGGCCTGTGGCGTGGCTACACCGAAAAACCGATCACCGACGTGGTGAACATCGGTATCGGTGGCTCGTTCCTGGGCCCGGAACTGGTTTCCGAAGCCCTGCTGTCCTATGCCCAAAAAGGCGTGCGCTGCCATTACCTGGCGAACATCGACGGCAGTGAGTTCCATGAGCTGACCCTCAAGCTGCGCGCCGAGACCACGCTGTTCATCGTCTCGTCGAAATCCTTCAATACCCTGGAAACCCTGAAAAACGCCCAGGCCGCACGCGCCTGGTACCTGGCCCAGGGTGGTTCGGAAGCCGAGCTGTATCGGCACTTCATTGCGGTTTCCAGCAACAACGCCGCTGCCGTGGCGTTCGGTATCCGCGAAGAAAACATCTTCCCGATGTGGGATTGGGTCGGCGGCCGCTATTCGCTGTGGTCGGCCATCGGGTTGCCGATCGCCCTGGCCATCGGCATGTCGAACTTCAAGGAACTGCTGTCCGGTGCCTACACCATGGACCAGCATTTCCAGAGCGCGCCATTCGAACAGAACATGCCGGTACTGCTGGCGTTGCTGGGCGTCTGGTACGGCAACTTCTGGGGCGCGCAGAGCCACGCGATCCTGCCGTACGACCACTACCTGCGTAACATCACCAAGCACTTGCAGCAGTTGGACATGGAGTCCAACGGCAAGAGCGTGCGCCAGGACGGTACCCCGGTGTCCACTGATACCGGCCCGGTCATCTGGGGCGGCGTCGGCTGCAACGGTCAGCACGCTTACCACCAGTTGCTGCACCAAGGCACCCAACTGATTCCGGCCGACTTCATCGTGCCGATCGTCAGCTTCAACCCGGTCTCCGACCACCACCAGTGGCTGTACGCCAACTGCCTGTCGCAAAGCCAGGCGCTGATGCTGGGCAAGACCCGCGCCGAAGCCGAAACCGAACTGCGCGACAAAGGCCTGAGCGAAGACGAAGTGCAGAAGCTTGCGCCGCACAAGGTGATTCCGGGCAACCGCCCAAGCAACACCCTGGTGGTCGAGCGCATCAGCCCGCGTCGCCTGGGCGCACTGGTGGCGCTGTATGAACACAAGGTGTTCGTGCAGAGCGTCGTGTGGGGCATCAACGCCTTCGACCAATGGGGCGTGGAGCTGGGCAAGGAGCTGGGTAAAGGCGTCTACAACCGCCTGGTTGGCAGCGAGGAAACACCGGCTGACGATGCCTCCACTCAGGGTTTGATCAACTACTTCCGCGGTCGCCACCGCGGCTGACGGGTTGTTCGGCGTGGCCTGTTCAACGGGCCACGCTTTCACCTCCTGTAACAAAGGCAACGGCCAACCGGCGATGCACCCGCAAGCCGCGCACGGCCTAACCTGCTGCGACCCAGGCCAACCCCGCCTCGACCTCGACGGCGGGCCTGCCTCTTGAACCCTCCCCCCGCTCGGCGCATCTTTATTACTTGTCGCAAAAACAAGAATAAGGAACCGTCATGTTCGATATCAGCACGTTCCCCAAAGCCGATGCCGTCCGCCGGGTAGCACAACTGAGCCAGGACGATTACCAGCGCCTGTACCGACAATCCATCGAACATCCCAGCGTCTTCTGGGCCGACCAGGCCACACGTTTTCTCGACTGGAGCAAACCGTGGCAGACCGTCCAGCGCTATGACCTGAAAACCGGTTCCGCCAGCTGGTTTGCCGGTGCCGAGCTGAACGTCAGCTACAACTGCATCGACCGTCACCTGGAACAGCGCGGCGATCAGGTGGCCATTCTCTGGGAAGGCGACGATCCGGCCGAGTCGCTGCAGATCACCTATAAAAAGCTCCACCACTACGTGTGTCGCCTGGCCAACGTGCTGAAAAGCCGTGGCGTGAAGAAGGGCGACCGGGTGTGCATCTACATGCCGATGATTCCCGAAGCCGCTTACGCCATGCTCGCCTGCACGCGAATCGGCGCCGTGCACTCGGTGGTCTTTGGTGGCTTCTCCCCGGATGCCTTGCGCGACCGGATTCTGGATGCGGATTGCCGCACCGTCATCACCGCCGATGAAGGCGTGCGCGGCGGCAAGTTCGTACCGCTCAAAAACAACGTCGACCAAGCCCTGCTCAACTGCCCCGGAGTCAGTACCGTCGTGGTGGTCGAGCGCACGCAAAACCCGGTGAACTGGGTCGAAGGCCGCGACCTCTGGTATCACCAGGCCCTGCGCAGCGTCAACGATGACTGCCCGCCAGAGCCCATGGACGCCGAAGACCCGCTGTTTATCCTCTATACCTCGGGCAGCACCGGCAAACCCAAGGGCGTGCTGCATACCACCGGCGGTTACCTGCTGCAGGCGGCCATGACTTTCAAGTACGTGCTCGACTACCGCGACGGCGAAGTCTTCTGGTGCACTGCGGATGTCGGCTGGGTCACCGGCCACAGCTACATCGTCTACGGCCCGCTGGCCAATGGCGCCACGACCCTGATCTTCGAGGGCGTGCCCAGCTACCCGAGCAGCTCGCGGTTCTGGGAGGTCATCGACAAACACCAGGTGAATATTTTCTACACCGCGCCAACCGCTCTGCGGGCCTTGATGCGCGAAGGCCCCGAACCCTTGCAGCAGACCTCGCGCAGCAGCCTGCGCCTGCTTGGCAGCGTCGGCGAACCGATCAACCCGGAAGCCTGGGAGTGGTATTTCAATGTGGTGGGCGAGCAACGCTGCCCGATCGTCGATACCTGGTGGCAGACCGAGACCGGCGGGATCATGCTCAGCCCCCTGGTCAGCGCAACCCGGATCAAGCCCGGCTGCGCCACCCAACCCATGTTTGGCGTACAACCCGTGCTGCTGGACGAACAGGGCAAGGAAATCACCGGCGCCGGCAGCGGCGTGCTGGCCATCAAAGCCAGCTGGCCTGGGCAGATCCGCAGCGTCTATGGCGATCCGCAGCGCATGGTCGACACCTATTTCAAACCTTACCCCGGCTACTACTTCACCGGTGACGGCGCACGCCGCGACGAGGACGGCGATTACTGGATCACCGGGCGCATCGATGACGTGATCAATGTCTCCGGCCATCGCATCGGCACCGCTGAGGTCGAGAGCGCGCTGGTGCTGCATGACAGCGTTGCCGAAGCCGCCGTGGTCGGTTACCCCCATGACCTCAAGGGCCAGGGCATCTATGCCTTCGTCACCCCAATGAACGGGGTCGAAGCCAACGATGACCTGAAGAAACAACTGCTGGCCCTGGTCAGCAAGGAAATCGGCAGCTTCGCCAAGCCGGAACTGCTGCAATGGGCGCCGGCCTTGCCGAAAACCCGGTCGGGCAAGATCATGCGGCGTATCCTGCGCAAGATCGCCTGCAACGAGCTGGACAGCCTGGGCGACACCTCGACCCTGGCCGACCCCAGCGTGGTCGAGGGGCTGATCGACAAACGCCTGAACCTCTGAATCGGCGCGGCCCAGGCCGCGCTTCTCTCATGAAGACATCACCGAGCTGTCATGGAATTCATTCGTAGCCGCATCGAAAACCAAGTCATGAGCCTGTCCGGCCTGTCGCTGGGCAAACTCGACCTGGAAAACCCCAAGGGAGACCCGGGCCTGTTCGGCCCGGACTCGGTCAGTTGGCAAGTGCATGGCGATTTCAGCAGCATGCTGATCGGCGGCATCAGTGCCCTGTTGATGCAGGCTCTGCACCCGCTGGCCCTGGCCGGGGTCTGGGACCATTCAAACTTTCGCCAGGACATGCTCGGCCGCCTGCGCCGCACCGGCCAGTTCATTTCCGGCACCACCTTCGGTTCGCGCCTGGATGCTGAATGGCTGATCGACAAGGTGCGCACCATTCACCTGCAGGTGGTGGGCACCGCGCCCGACGGCCGCCCCTACGCCGCCAGCGACCCTGACCTGCTGACCTGGGTGCATGTGGCTGAAGTTAGCAGCTTCCTCGCGGCCCACTTGCGCTACCGCAACCCGAACTTGTCACCCGCCGATCAAGACCGGTATTACGCCGAGATCGCGCTGGTTGCCGAACGCCTCGGCGCCCGCGATATCCCGCGCTCGCGCCGGGAGGTCGGCGATTACCTGGCCCGCATGCAACCGCAGTTGTTGTGTGACGAACGCAGTCGAGAAGTGCTGCGGCTGTTGCTGGCGGCCCCCGCTCCCAGCCGTCTGGCCAAGCCTTTTGGCGCACTGATGATGAAGGCCGGAATCGATCTGCTGCCGGACTGGGCCAGTGCGATGCTCGACGTCAGCCAGAACCCGCTGCAACGCCAATTGATCCGCGCCAGCGTCAACCGCAGTGCGCCCATGCTGCGCTGGGCGGTGCGTAATGGCTCGGTACAACGGGCGAAACGGCGCATGGGGCTGTAAGACCGAAGCAGTAAAGGACGCAGAAACTGATGGGTTGCCCGGGGGCGGTTGAATAGGTTGCGCTCCTAGGGCGCAGGCCAGCAGGAACAAGCCCTCTGGCGACATAGCTGGTAAACTGCCGCGCCCAATCATTCGCAAGGCGCCCGCATGTCTTCCTTGAAACAGGCGCTGCGCGCCGCCCTCGATCATCGCCAGGACCTGCTCGCCGAGTTGCATCAGCAAGGCACCGATTGCTATCGCCTGTTCCACGGCAGCCAGGAAGGGGCCGGCGGCCTGACCGTCGACCGCTATGGCCCGCAACTGCTGGTGCAGAGCTTTCACCAGAGCCTGGAACGCGACACGCTGCTGGAACTGCACCAGGCCATCAACCAACACCTGGGCCTGGACACCCTGCTGGTCTACAACGACCGCTCTCGGGGCAACTCGCGGATCGACCGCGAAGACACGGTGTATCGCGCCGATGAGGCCGCGCTGCAAGACCTGGTGGGCCATGAATGGGGCCTGAACTACCGGGTCCGCGGCCGACATGCGGGGCAGGATCCCCTGCTGTTTCTCGACCTGCGCAACGCCCGCGGCTGGGTCAAGGCACACAGCGCCGGAAAAAGCGTGCTCAACCTGTTTGCCTATACCTGTGGCGTCGGCCTGAGTGCCGCAGCCGGTGGCGCCCGCGAGGTCTGCAACCTGGACTTCGCCGAAGGCAACCTGGCGGTGGGCCGGGAGAACGGTGCGCTGAACCCGCAGTTGCCGACCATGGAGTTCGTGCAGTCCGATTATTTCCCGGCCATTCGCCAATTGGCCGGACTGCCCATCAGCCAGCGTCGCGGGCAGAAACTGCCCAGTTATCCGCGCCTGGAACAGCGTCAATACGACCTGGTATTGCTCGACCCACCCGCCTGGGCCAAGAGCGCCTTCGGCACCGTCGACCTGTTGCGCGATTACCAGAGCCTGCTGAAGCCGGCGTTGCTGGCCACCGCCGAGGATGGGGTGCTGATCTGCTGCAACAACCTGGCAAAGGTATCGATGGACGATTGGCGTGGACAGGTGCTGCGTTGCGCCGAAAAGGCCGGGCGCCCGGTGCGTGACTGCCAGGTACTGACCCCCGGCGCGGACTTCCCGTCGCAGGACCAACAGCCACCGCTCAAGACCCTGGTCCTGCAACTCTGACCCGGTAGCGGCAAATCTGAACAATCCTGTATCCACCGATTGTTTCGGAACCGGAAACGCGTGCCATACTCCAAGGCACTTCCGATATCAGATAGATGAAGCCCTCGCATGACCAAAGGATTGATTCGCGCTATCGGCGCCCTGTTGACTGCTCTTGCCCTTTACAGTCTGTTGGGCTTTCTGATCTTGCCGGGCATTGCCTTGCGGGTGGCCAATCAGCAACTCGCCAACTACGCCACCACCCCGGCCCATATCCAACGTATCGAATTCAATCCGTACAGCCTGGAGCTCACGCTCTGGGGGCTGAATATCGGTGCGCCAGGTAAAGAGCAGGTAGGCTTCGAACGCCTCTATCTGAACCTGCAACTGGACAGCCTGTGGACCCGCGCGCTGCATCTGGCGGATATCGAACTGGATAAACCCAAGACCGAGATCCTGTTCGACAAGGAAGGCAAACTCAATCTGCTGGGGCTGTTCAAGATCCCGGCCAGCGAACCGACCCCTGCCGATCCCGACGCCAAGCCGTTCCCACTGCGTATCGAGCGCATCAAGCTGGCGAGCGGTTATGTGCACTTCCAGGACCTGCGCCCGAGCGAGCCGATCGAGTTCCTGTACGACAAACTCGACTTCGAGTTGAAGAACCTCAGCACCCTGCCCGATGACAACGCCGACATGACCCTGGTCGCGGCCGGGCCCGAAGGCGGACAGATCGACTGGTCCGGTAACTTCAGCCTGATCCCGCTGACTTCCGAGGGCAACCTGAAGGTCACTGACGGCAAGATGAAAGTCTGGTGGCCCTACGTTCGCGACGCCGTACCGCTGGTTCTCGAGGACGGCATCCTCAACCTCAGCACGCACTACACGCTCAACCTGTCCAAGGAAACCGAGTTGCTGCTCAGCGATACTTCGCTGAGCGTCGCGCCCTTCGCCATCAAGGCCCCGGACGGCCGTCCCCTGGCCCGCCTGGAGCGCCTGGATGTCAGCGAAACCACGATAGACCTGGCCAAGCAGCAGGTGGTGGTCGGCAAGATTCGCAGCCAGAAGCTGGAAACCTGGGCCGCCCTCGAAGCCGATGGCCAGCTGGATTGGCAAAAACTGTTCGCCAGCCAACCGGCCAAACCGGCACCGGCCCCAGCGCCCGCGACTGCCGACACCCCCAAGGCGCAGCCGGCAGCACCGAGCAAACCCTGGCAGGTGTTGCTCAAGGATGTGCAACTGCGCAATTACCAGGTGCACCTCGCAGACCGTAAAGCCAAACCTGCGGTGGCCCTGGAAGTCGGTCCGCTGAACCTGGACCTGCAGAATTTCGACAGCCTCAACCAGTCGCCCTTTACCCTCAAGCTCGACAGCGGGCTGGGCAAACAGGGCAAGCTCCAAGCGAACGGCGAGGTCAACCTGAACCCGGTCACGGCCAAGCTCCAGGTGCAGACCCGGGATATCGACCTGCGGGTCGCGCAGTCCTATATCAGCCCATTCATTCGCCTGGAACTGCGCAGCGGCATGCTCGACAGCGACCTGGCGGTCAACCTGAAAAAAGTCGACCCGCTGACACTCGCCATCACCGGCCGCGCCGAAGTGAACCAGTTGCACACCCTCGACACCCTGAAAACCCGCGACTTCGTGAAGTGGCAAAAGGTCGTGGTCGAAGGTCTCAACTATCAACACGGCGACAGCCTGTCGATCGACAAGGTCAACCTGTACCAGCCTTATGCGCGGTTCATGATCAACGATGACCGCACCACCAACGTCGACGACTTGCTGATTCCGCAACCGGCCAACAGCGGCGCCAAGCCTGCTGCCAAACCCGCGCCAGGCAAGGACAAACCGCTGGGGATTCACATTGGTGCGATTGCCATCAATGACGGTTCGGCCAACTTTGCCGACTTCAGTCTGACGCCCAACTTCGCCACCGCGGTGCAACAACTCAACGGGCAGATCGGCACCATCGACAGTCGCCAGGCAAAACCGGCCAGTGTCGACGTCAAGGGCAAGGTCGATCGTTATGCGCCGGTCACCATCAAGGGCAGCGTCAACCCGTTCGACCCCATGGCCGCGCTGGATATCGCCACCAGCTTCAAACGCGTGGAGTTGACCACCCTCACCCCCTACTCGGGCAAGTTCGCCGGCTACCGCATCCGCAAGGGCCGACTCAACCTCGACCTGCACTACCTGATCACCAACGGCCAACTCAAGGCCGAGAACAAGGTGGTGGTCGAACAGCTGCAACTGGGTGAAAAAGTCGACAGCCCGGACGCGGTGAGCCTGCCGCTGAAACTGGCGATTGCCTTGCTCAAGGACGTCGATGGCAAGATTTCCATCGAGCTGCCCGTGACCGGCGACCTCAACAACCCACAGTTCAGTGTCATGCCGATTGTCTGGCAGACCCTGCGTAACCTGATCGTCAAGGCTGCCGCTGCGCCCTTCAAACTTATTGGCGGGCTGATCGCGGGTGGAGGTTCGGAGGACCTGGGCAGCGTGTCGTTCGCCCCTGGCTCAAGCGATCTGGGCAAGGATTCGGAAGCCGCGCTGGTAAAACTTGCCAACGCACTCAAGGAGCGTCCGGCCCTCCGCCTGGAGATCGAAGGCACTGCGGCGCAGAGCAGCGATGGCCCACTGCTGGCCCAGCAACGACTGGAACGGGAATACCAGTACAACTACTACAAGATGCTCCAGCGTCGTGGGGACAAGGTGCCCGCCCAAGCGTCGCTGCTGCAAGTACCCGACAGCGAGAAGAGCCCGCTCCTCGAAGGCATTTATCGCACTCGCCTCAAGACCCAGCCGCCGGCCGAGTGGAAGGACCTGGGCAAGGAAGAACGCAGCGCAAAAATGCGTGAAGCGGTGATCAAGTTCTGGAGTGGCAGCGATGTACTGTTGCGCCAACTGGGCCAGGAGCGCGCCAGCAGCATCAAGGACTTCCTGGTGGACAAGGGCCAACTGGCCGATGACCGCGTCTACTTCATCGACGCCAACCTCGGTGAAGCCGAAAGCGATGGCCGAGTCATCACCCCGATGCACCTGGATGCGGAATAACCCCTGACTGCGCCGCAGCCTGAAGGCCGCGGTCTTTTCCCGCCGCAATAGAACAGGCCCCGACACAAAGTGCCGGGGCCTGTAATGACCACATCCTTGTGGTCTTCCGCATGAACCTTCAGGAAGCGCCAGGCGTGTTACTCAGCTCGCCCTACACCTCATCTCCCAGTCCAGGCAAGAACTCTTACTGGGCTTTCAGGCCGTCAGCGGAAACCGCTTTAACGCCTTTGATTTTCTTGGTGATGGCAACAGCGGTGGCTTTCTGCGCATCGGTCACCGCGACGGTGGACGACAGCGACACTACACCTTTGTTGGTTTCGACTTTGATGTCGGTGCCTGGGATGCCTTTTTCGGTAACCAGGTCGCTTTTAACTTTGGTGGTGATCCAGGTATCGGAGGTAGCTTCTTTAGCCTTGGTCACTTCACCGGCAGCCACAACCATCGGTGCCTGGGTGTTTTGAGTGGTCTGCGCAAATGCTGCGTTGGCCATGGTCAGGGTCAGAGCGGTAGCAGTTGCGGCAGCGATAGCGAACTTCTTCATACGAGTAACTCCTGTTTTTCTGGAAAGCCTGCGCCGTGTCCTGGCAACAGGGTTACCAGAGATATTGCAGGCGCTGTGCCAACTTCTGACAACAGATAAACCCCTTATAAAACAACAAGTTATAAAAACAGTAAAAATCCGGAATCATGCAATTTGCATGACACCCTGCAGATCTGCGTGCAAGTTGCGGTTTCTTGCTCAACCTTAACCGTCTGAAATCGCGAAACTTTCCCTGCGCCCTGGATTCCGGCCGTATCTGAACCGGAAGACCGGCTTGGCGCGCCCCATGCCCCAGCGGGCGCGACATCCGCAGTTCGTTCCCGGCGTTACATCATGCGCCGCCGGCCGTGCAGCCCTTGGGCGCGTAGTCCGCCCCTACCGTGGTGTTGCACAGCCACCCGGACGTGTTGGTACGACTCAGGGTCAGGGTCTGGTTCAGCACCGGGCCCGGTGCGTTGAGGATGGTGCAGGCAATCACGCCCTCGCCACTGGCCGCCGTGCCGCTGGCGGTCATGCGGCAATTGGTGGTGAGGGCCGTACCGCCGACCAGTTCAAGGGTCGGGTCACTGCCCTGGTTGAGCTGATCTTCGAAATTGACCTTCAGCGCCGAGGCTTCGGCCAATGCCGCCACCACCTTGGCCCGAGCCTGGTATTTGGAATACAGCGGCAGGGCAAAGGTGGCCAGGATGCCGATGATGGCGACCACCACCAGCAATTCAATCAGGGTAAAGCCCTTCTGACTCTTCATGGACAAGCTCCAAGCATGAACGGGAATGTCATGACCTGAAGTGCTTGAAGCATGGCCTGTGCCAGCACCTGAAAGCCCGTAGATCAAGGCGTGCAGCGGGGATGGCCGATGGCTTTCATCACAAGGAGTCGCACAAACTGACAATTTTCGTCAGCCGCCAGCCTGGGGCCGAGGGTATTTGCTGGCTAGGCTTGCACAGGAAAACGGCCCAGGGAGGCGCCGTTCCCCAGCGCTCAGGAACATCTCGGGGCAATCACGATCTATCAGGCGGTCGGCGCGACCTTAAAGGCGTCACACCCATTGCCTGCGGCCCGGAATAGTCCAAAGGCGCCAGCAAGGACCGAACCATGGCGGTAAAAGCAGCAAGAGTCAGTGTCTACGCCTGGGAAGGCCGCGACCGAAACGGACGCAAGCTGAGCGGCGAGTTGACCGGACACAATCCGGCACTGATCAAGGCGCAATTGCGTCAGCAAGGAATCAACCCGGGGCGGGTGCGGAAAAAGCCAGTGGCGCTGCTCAGCAGCGGCAAAGCCATCGTTGCGCGGGATATCGTACTGTTCACCCGGCAGATGGCGACCATGATGAAAGCCGGGGTACCGCTGCTACAGTCGTTCGATATCATCGCCGAGGGCTTCGACAAGCCGCGCATGCGCAATCTGATCCACGCGCTCAAGCGTGAAATCGAAGCCGGCAACAGCTTTGCCGGGGCCCTGCGCAAACATCCCCGGCAGTTCGACGATCTGTATTGCAACCTGGTGGATGCCGGCGAGCAAGCCGGCGCCCTGGACACCCTGCTGGAACGGGTAGCCACCTACAAGGAAAAAAGCGAAAGCCTCAAGGCCAGGATCAAAAAGGCCATGACCTATCCCTTGGCGGTCATCTGCGTCGCCTTGATCGTCAGCGGCATTTTGCTGGTCAAGGTGGTGCCGCAATTTCAGTCGATGTTCGCCGGGCTGAATACCCAACTGCCGGCTTTTACCCAGGCCGTCATCGGGCTCTCGCAGTTTATGCAGGAGCGCTGGTGGCAAATGCTGCTGGCTGGTGCCCTTGCGTTGCTCGCGGCGCGCTACGGCTATCGGCGTTTCCAGGGACTGCGCGACTGGCTGGATGTCAGCCTGCTGAAGCTGCCACTGGCCGGGCCGCTGTTGTACAAGTCGGCGGTGGCGCGTTACGCCCGGACCCTGGCCACCACCTTTGCTGCCGGTGTGCCCCTGGTGCAGGCCCTGGATTCGGTAGCCGGCGCCACCGGCCACAGCCAGTTCAAAAAAGCGGTGCAGCAGGTCAAGGAGGATGTGGCCAGCGGCATGCAACTGAACTTCGCCATGCGCACCTGTGGAATGTTCCCTACTATGGCGATCCAGATGACGGCGATCGGCGAAGAATCCGGCGCCCTGGACTCCATGCTGGAAAAAGTGGCGACCTACTATGAAGCCGAGGTCGACAACTTGGTCGACACCCTCACCAGCCTCATGGAGCCCTTTATCATGGTGATCTTGGGCAGCATCGTCGGCGGCCTGGTGGTGGCCATGTACCTGCCCATCTTTCAACTCGGCACAGCGATCTGAGCATGTCTTTGACTGAAGTTCTGGCCATCTACCCATTGGCCTTCGTGTTATCCGCGCTGATTCTCGGGCTGCTGATCGGCAGCTTCCTCAATGTGCTGGTCTGGCGCCTGCCCAAAATGCTCCAGCGCGACTGGCAGGCCCAGGCCCATGAAGTGCTGGGTCTGCCCGAGCAGTCGCCAGCGCCGACCTATAACCTGCTGTTGCCGCACTCCCACTGCCCGCACTGCGCCCACCAGATCCGCGCCTGGGAGAACATCCCGCTGCTCAGCTACCTGCTGCTGCGCGGGCGTTGCTCACAGTGCGCAGCCAGGATCAGCCCACGCTATCCGCTTACCGAGCTGGCTTGCGGCCTGCTGTCGGCCTTTATTGCCTGGCATTTCGGGTTTGGCTGGCAGGCCGGTGTGGTGCTGCTGCTCACGTGGGGGCTGCTGACGCTGAGCCTGATCGACGCCGAGCATCAACTGCTGCCTGACGTGCTGGTATTGCCCCTGTTGTGGCTGGGGCTGATCGTCAACAGTTTCGGGCTGTTCGTCAGCCTGGACGATGCGCTGTGGGGCGCCGTGCTTGGTTATATGTGCCTGTGGTCGGTGTACTGGCTGTTCAAACTGCTGACCGGCAAGGACGGCATCGGCCATGGCGACTTCAAGCTGCTGGCCATGATTGGTGCATGGGGCGGCTGGCAGAGCCTGCCACTGACCATCATGCTGGCGTCGCTGGTGGGAGCCTTGGTGGGGGCGCTGATGCTGCGCTGGCGCAATGCGCAAACCTCGACCCCGATCCCCTTCGGGCCTTTTCTGGCAATTGCCGGCTGGATTGCCTTGCTCTGGGGTGGTCAAATAACCGACCTCTATTTGCAGTTTGTCGGGCTCCAATGACTAACCCTGTAACCAAACCCTGGATTCTTGGCCTCACCGGCGGCATCGGCAGTGGCAAAAGCGCTGCGGCGCAACATTTTATCGACCTGGGCATCCATGTCGTGGACGCCGATCACGCCGCTCGTTGGGTGGTGGAGCCCGGACGTCCGGCCCTGGCGCGCATCGCTGAACATTTCGGCGCAGGCGTGCTGCAGGCTGACGGCCAGTTGGACCGAGCCGCCCTGCGCAAGCTGATTTTTGAAGTCCCGGAGCAGCGACGCTGGCTCGAAGCCCTGCTGCACCCGTTGATCGCCGAGGAAATCGTCGTCCACTTGGCGCGTGCACAATCGCCCTATGCAATCCTGGTGTCGCCGCTGCTGATCGAGTCCGGCCAGGCGGCAATGACTCAGCGGGTGCTGGTGATCGATGTCCCGCAACAGCTGCAAATCGAGCGCACCCTGCAGCGCGACCAGATCAGCGAACAGCAGATCCAGGCGATTCTCAAGGCCCAGGCCAGCCGCGAAGAGCGTCTGCGCCATGCCGACGATGTGCTGGCCAACGACCGCGACCTTGCCTGGTTGCACAGTGAGGTCGAGCGCCTGCACCACTTTTATCTAACTTTGCGTGGAGGCCAGTCATGAGCCAACCCCTGACCGTAGAATGCCCAACCTGTGGCGCCCCCGTTGAATGGACCGCCGAGAACAGCAACCGGCCGTTCTGCTCGGACCGTTGCAAACTGATCGACCTGGGTGCCTGGGCGTCCGAAGAACACAAGATTCCGGTCAGCCCGGACGCCGAAGACGAATTGTTCTCCGAAGACCTGCCGCCCCGCGCCCACTGAACCCCGGCTGCATCGTTCTAAGGACGCATAAACCCGTAATCCTGCTGGTCGTCGAGGTTCTCCGCGAGAAACTGCAATTCGTCGGCCAGGTCCTCAATACTGCGTACGCTCTTGCTCTGCTGCACCACCGCGCTGAGCAGGGCGCGCAGGCTCAGGCCCGGCTCAAAGCCCTGCTCCTGGGCCTGCTCCAGATTCTTGCGCATTTCCTGCCTTGCCCATTCGTAGACACTCATGACCGTACTCCAGAAATTTTCCAGAGCATGAGACGGCGCCTGGCCGACGTAATTGATATGGATCAAGAACGTGGATCGTCGTCCTTCCACGGTGCCGAGAGGTAGCGGGTACGGTTGAAGGTTTCCAGCCACTCGGGGCAGAACACCACCAGCGCGCTGATCACCATGCCGTTGATAAAGGCCTCGGGGAAAATGATCAGCCAAAGGTAGCCGACGAAATCCTCCAGCCACTCAGGCATGGCAAAACGCTCGTCGAACCACAGCAGGCCCAGCCCGACCAACAGGCACAGCAAGGCCGAGAGTGCCGCAGCAAAAAAGCCGGAGCAAAAGATGTACACAAAGGGGTTACGCGGTTGCGCCCGCTCCACGAGGATCGCGCAGCATTCGGTGACCAGCACCGGCAACAGAATCAGCAACGCCCCGTTGACCCCCATGGCGGCCAGGTCCTGACGCCCGAGCAGCACCAGCCCCAACTGGGCCACCAACCCGCCGACCACTGCCAGCGGCCAGTCCAGGAGCAAGGTCACGGCGGTCATGCCGATAAAGTGATAAGATACGCCGGTGTCGAAGTCCCGGCGCACCAGCCACAACATAAACAGCGCGAACACCGTGCCAAATAGCAAATGCTGACGTCGACGGTCGGAGAACAACTCGACCCAGGGCGACCGCGCTATCGCCCAGATCAACACCGGCACATACAGCAGCCAGCCGACCACCAGGGTCGGCGCCGACAGCACGGCCGCACTGATCATGGCTGCAGTTGCTCCAGCGCCTCGCGCAGTTCGGCAGCCGTGGCGTACTCACGTTGCGCAACCAGCCGCCCTTCATTGAGCTGCAACCACAAGACCTTATTCTCGGCGCCGGGATAACGCGGTGCGACTCGTCCTTCGCGGTCGAGCAGAACCCGGTAGGAGTAATCGCGCATGGCCGGGACCGCGAACATTTTCGCGATCAGCGTCGGCATGCGCTGGATATCCGCGACGAATACCGTGTATCGCGCCTCCAGATAGCCCTTGGGGCGATCTTCCAACGCGGCCTTGACCAGCTTGGCCGCGTCCATGCCGCGTGCCACCAGCAACGTATGGGTCTGCTGATCCAGGCTGTAGGGTTGGTCGAACTGGTCGAGCAAGGTCCAGGGCGCCAGGCGCTCCCCGATTTCAGTCGCCTGTGCCCCCAGGCACAGCACACTCAGCAACAGCATCACGCCATACTTCACCGCATTCTCTCCTCTGGGCATCGCACATTGTTCAGGCCAGCAGTCTACACCGCCCTTCGCAGCCCTCCAGTCAAACGAACCTTTCAGCAATCGGCGTTTGGACGCTAAGCTTGGCCTATGGATGACTCAGATTACTTGCGCCTGCTCACCATTCAGGCCGAACAAGCCAATGCGTTCCTGTCCAATGCCCGCAAATGGGAGCGTGAGCGTTGGGTCTGCCAACGCCTGCTGCAAGGCTTGAACATCAGTTACCGCGCCGACGAGTTCACCCCAGCCGGGCAGGAACCACCGGACGTATTGTTTCGCGAGGCCAGCTTCGAGGTGTTTTTCGTCCTCGATGAAGGCCGGCGCCTCAACGACGAATGGCGGGACGAACTACAACGGCGCCGCAGCGCATTCTCCCTGAGCCAACTGGTGCGTCGCGAAGCCAAGCCCAAGCGCATTCCGGCCAGTGAACTGCTGCTGCGCCTGGCGCCTACCCTGCGCAAGAAAGCCCACAACTATAAAGAGCGCGGCATGGACCTGGGCGAGCTGGACATCATTGCCTTCGCCAGCCTCAAGCGTGAAGTGCTGGACCTCAACAGCCACTTCCCGCCGCCCACCGAGTATCTGCGCCAAGGCTGGCGCTCGCTGTCGCTGGTCGGCCCGACCTTCGCCCGAGTCCTGTTTGCCCACCCGGACGCCCCGGACTTTTTACGCAGTAACCTGGGACGCAGCATCCTGTTCGACGTCGGGATCAGCCTGTGAGAACCTGGCGCCCTGCGGCACGCGCCTGTTCCCGGAGGGCCCTGCAAACCTTCGGCTGGAGCTGTAGCTTCCCCACATTTCGCAACGTCTACCTGACGAGGCCTTTATGAGCAGCCGCCTGAACCCCGACGACCAAAAACATGTCGAAGAGTATCTGCAACTGACCCAACACCGTGTCGAGCGCCGGCCCTTTCGGCCGTGGATGCTCCTGGTGGTAGTGCTGGCAGTGACCATCGGCCTGGGCCTGCTGAGCCGTTTTATCAGTTACCTGACGCTATGAGCTGCCTTGCGCTCGCTCGGGTAACTGCACCGATTTCTTTTAGCCTTGCGAGATATCCCCATGACCCATCGTATTGTTATCGTCGGCGGCGGCGCCGGCGGCCTGGAGTTGGCTACCCGCCTGGGTAAGACTCTGGGCAAGCGCGGTACCGCCAGCGTAATGCTGGTCGACGCCAACCTCACCCACATTTGGAAACCGTTGCTGCATGAAGTGGCCGCCGGCTCCCTGAACTCCTCCGAAGATGAACTCAACTATGTTGCCCAAGCCAAATGGAACCACTTCGAGTTCCAGCTGGGCCGCATGAGCGGGCTCGACCGAGAGCGCAAGAGAATCCAGCTGGCCGCCACCTATGATGAAAGTGGCGTAGAACTGCTGCCTGCCCGGGAACTGGGCTACGACACCCTGGTGATCGCCGTTGGCAGCACCACCAATGACTTCGGCACCCAGGGCGCGGCCCAGCATTGCCTGTTCCTCGACACCCGCAAACAGGCAGAGCGCTTCCACCAGCAATTGCTCAACCACTACCTGCGCGCCCACGCAGGGCAAACAGATGCGATTGAACAGATCAGCGTGGCGATCGTAGGTGCCGGCGCCACCGGGGTCGAACTGGCCGCCGAACTGCACAACGCCGCCCACGAGCTGGCCGCCTATGGCCTGGACAAGATCAAGCCGGAAAACATGCACATCACCCTGATCGAAGCCGGCCCACGGGTGCTGCCTGCCCTGCCGGAGCGCATCGGCGGGCCTGTGCATAAAACCCTGGAGAAACTCGGGGTCAGGGTCATGACCAACGCTGCAGTGAGCGAGGTCACCGCCGAAAGCCTGATTACCGCCGACGGCCAGGTGATCCCCGCCAGCCTGAAAGTCTGGGCTGCCGGGATCCGCGCACCGGGGTTCCTCAAGGACATCGACGGCCTGGAAACCAACCGCATCAACCAGCTGCAAGTCCTGCCGACCCTGCAAACCAGCCGCGATGACAACATCTTCGCCTTCGGTGACTGCGCGGCCTGCCCGCAACCCGGTAGCGATCGCAACGTGCCACCGCGGGCCCAGGCGGCTCACCAGCAGGCCTCACTGCTGGCCAAATCGCTCAAGTTGCGCATCGAAGGCAAGGCCCTGCCTGAATACAAGTACACCGACTACGGCTCACTGATCTCGCTGTCGCGCTTTTCGGCTGTGGGTAACTTGATGGGCAACCTGACCGGTAGCGTCATGCTCGAAGGCTGGTTGGCGCGGATGTTCTACATCTCGCTCTACCGCATGCATCAGATGGCGCTCTACGGCGCATTCCGCACCGCCATGCTGATGCTCGGCAGCCGGATTGGACGCGGGACGGATCCGCGGTTGAAGCTGCACTGATCCACATAAAAAATGCCCCGAACTGATCGGGGCATTTTTTTGCCTGCCGGTAGATGGCGAGCAAATTCGAGGCAAAAAAAATCCCCGTATCTTGCGATACGAGGACTTTAAATATGGTCGGGGTAAGGGGATTCGAACTCCTGACATCCTGCTCCCAAAGCAGGCGCGCTACCGGACTGCGCTATACCCCGGTAAAAAAAGGCGACCTATCAAGTCGCCTTCTTCGATCAAGGCTTTTGGCCTCTGATCTTAAGATTCGATTCCAGTGTTAGCTGGTCTCAAAAATGGTGGGTCGTGTGGGATTCGAACCTACGACCAATTGGTTAAAAGCCAACTGCTCTACCAACTGAGCTAACGACCCAAAAATGGTCGGGGTAAGGGGATTCGAACTCCTGACATCCTGCTCCCAAAGCAGGCGCGCTACCGGACTGCGCTATACCCCGGTTTGAAATTGGCTCCGTGACCAGGACTCGAACCTGGGACCCAATGATTAACAGTCATTTGCTCTACCGACTGAGCTATCACGGAACTACATATTTCAATTTGAAACATTTACTGCGTACTTCACTCTCTTCGACCCTGTCCGCATCGCTGCGTTCGTGCCTCTGAGGCGCGCTATTCTACAATCTTAAAAACCCCTGTCAACCCTTTAAATTGCTTTTAAGACAATGATTTGCGACTTGTTTCAGATTTCTTCTTGGGGAGAAGGAACCGTTGGGCTGACATACTGCGGGGCGCACTTTACAAGCCTTTGCCTTTCAGTTCAACGCCCTATCGAAAAAAAAGGCCTCGCAATGCGAGGCCTTTTTCACAGCAACGTCCGTGTCGGTCAGGCAAAGACGATTTCGTCGTTTTCCACCGTTCCCTTGACCGTTGCTCCCGGCAAGAAGCTGCCAGAGAGAATCAACTGCGCCAGCGGGTTCTCGATCCAGCGCTGGATCGCCCGTTTCAACGGCCGTGCACCATAGACCGGGTCGTAACCCACGGCGATCAGCTTGTCCAACGCCTCGTCGCTCAGTTCCAAGGTCAGCTCGCGCTCGGCCAGGCGGCTGCGCAGACGGCCCATCTGGATCTGGGTGATGCCAGCGATCTGATCCCGGGCCAATGGCTCGAAGATCACCACTTCGTCGATCCGGTTGATGAACTCCGGACGGAAGTGGGTCGACACCGCGTCCATCACCGCTGCACGCTGCGCTTCACGATCACCGACCAGTTCCTGGATCTGCGCCGAGCCCAGGTTGGAGGTCATGACGATCACCGTATTGCGGAAGTCCACGGTACGGCCATGGCTGTCGGTCAAGCGACCGTCTTCGAGCACCTGCAGCAACACGTTGAACACATCCGGGTGGGCCTTCTCGACCTCGTCCAGGAGGATCACCGAGTAAGGCTTGCGCCGTACCGCCTCGGTCAGGTAACCGCCTTCTTCATAGCCCACATAGCCTGGTGGCGCACCGATCAGGCGAGCGACCGAGTGTTTCTCCATGAATTCGGACATATCGATCCGCACCATGGCCTCTTCGGTATCGAAGAGGAACTCGGCCAAGGCCTTGCACAGCTCGGTTTTACCCACACCGGTCGGGCCGAGGAACATGAACGAGCCGCTTGGCCGGTTCGGGTCGGACAACCCGGCACGGGAACGCCGCACTGCGTTGGCCACTGCCACCACCGCTTCGTTCTGGCCGATCACACGTTGGTGCAACAGGCTTTCCATTTTCAACAACTTGTCACGCTCGCCTTCGAGCATTTTCGAGACCGGAATCCCGGTCCACTTGGAAACCACTTCGGCAATTTCTTCCTCAGTGACCTTGCTGCGCAGCAACTGATTTTCGCTGTGACCGTGCTGGTCGACCATCTGCAGGCTGCGCTCCAGGTCCGGGATGACCCCGTACTGCAACTCGGCCATGCGATTCAGGTCACCCTTACGGCGTGCGGCTTCCAACTCCTGACGCGACTGCTCGATCTTCTGCTGGATCTGCGCCGAGCCCTGCACTTCGGCTTTCTCCGAGGTCCAGATCTCCTCCAGGTCCGCGTATTCGCGTTCCAGCCGGACGATTTCTTCCTGGAGTTTCTCCAGGCGCTTGATCGCGGCTTCGTCGTCTTCTTTCTTCAACGCCTGGGACTCAACCTTGAGTTGAATCAAGCGCCGCTCCAGACGGTCCAGCACTTCCGGCTTGGAGTCGATCTCCATGCGGATGCGGCTGGCGGCCTCGTCGATCAGGTCGATGGCCTTGTCCGGCAATTGCCGATCAGTGATGTAGCGGTGGCTGAGCTTGGCCGCGGCAATGATCGCACCATCGGTAATCGCCACTTTATGGTGGACCTCATACCGCTCCTTGAGGCCACGCAGAATGGCGATCGTGTCTTCTTCGCTCGGTTCTTCCACCAGTACTTTCTGGAAGCGCCGCTCAAGGGCTGCGTCCTTCTCTATATATTGGCGGTACTCGTTGAGCGTGGTGGCGCCGACGCAATGCAGCTCGCCACGGGCCAGGGCCGGCTTGAGCATGTTGCCCGCATCCATGGAGCCCTCGCCCTTACCGGCGCCAACCATGGTGTGCAGCTCGTCGATAAACAGAATGATCTGCCCTTCCTGTTTCGACAGCTCATTGAGCAGGCCTTTGAGGCGCTCCTCGAACTCGCCGCGATACTTGGCACCGGCAATCAGCGCGCCCATATCCAGCGAGAGCAGACGCTTGCCTTTGAGGCCGTCCGGCACTTCACCATTGATGATGCGCTGGGCCAGGCCCTCGGCGATTGCCGTCTTACCCACGCCTGGCTCACCGATCAGCACCGGGTTGTTCTTGGTCCGCCGCTGCAGGACCTGGATGGTCCGGCGAATTTCGTCATCACGGCCGATTACCGGGTCGAGCTTGCCTTCTTCAGCACGCTTGGTCAGATCGACGGTGTATTTATCAAGGGCCTGGCGCGACTCCTCGACATTGGCGTCATTGACTGCCTCGCCGCCGCGAAGATTGTTGATGGCGTTTTCCAGGGCCTTTTTGCTCACGCCCTGGCCAAGCAACAACTTGCCAAGCTTGCTGTTCTCGTCCATGGCCGCGAGCAGCACCATCTCGCTGGAGATGAACTGGTCGCCTTTCTGCTGCGCCAGGCGATCGGCCTGATTGAGCAGACGCGCCAGATCCTGGGACATATTGACGTCGCCAGTAGGATTTTGGATTTTCGGCAGTTGGTCGAGCTCTTTGCTCAACTCCTTGCGCAGGCTGTTGATGTCGAAGCCCACTTGCATCAGCAGGGGTTTGATCGAACCACCCTGCTGCTCAAGCAATGCTTGCATCAAGTGCGCCGGCTCGATCGCGGGATGATCGAGACCGACCGCCAAAGATTGAGAATCGGACAGCGCCAACTGCAATTTGCTGGTTAAACGGTCTATACGCATTAGTCACCTTCCTTTTGAGCAGGCCGGAGCGATGGACACACCTAAATAAAGAAACCTGCCAGATACCCTTATAGATGCGGTCGATTCTGGGAGTTTCAAGCGCCTGACAATTGACGCAGGTCAGAAGAGTCTAGCGCTCGAGCCAGATAAGGGAGGCAAACCGTCCTGTACGAGGACTGCGACGGTAAGAATAGAAACGCGCGTCACTGACTGTGCAGTAATCGCCACCGTACACCGCCGTGACGCCGCGAGCCGCCAGGCGCAAGCGGGCCAGACTATAGATGTCGGCCATGAACTTGCCGGGATTGTGGCTTGGGACAAATGCCTGCTCGGCTTGCGCCAGTTGGCTGACGAAGGTTTCCCGCACCTCGGGGCCGACCTCGAAAGCCCGCGGACCGATAGCCGGTCCAAGCCAGACCAGCACCTCGGCCGGCGCAACGTCCAGCGTGTCGAGGGTGGCTTCCAGCACGCCGGCAGCCAGCCCGCGCCAACCGGCATGGGCCGCCGCGACACGGGTCCCGGCGCGATCGCAGAACAGCGCCGGCAGGCAGTCAGCGGTCATCGAGGCGCAGGCGATACCTGGCGTGGCCGTCCAGCTGGCATCGGCGCTGGCGATGACGGACGGATCCGCCTCGACCACGTCAATACCGTGGACCTGTCGCAGCCAGGCGGGCCTTATAGAGAAGTGATCCGTCAGGCGACGACGATTCTCGGCAACAGCTTCGGGGCTGTCATCGACGTGGTCGCCCAGGTTGAGGCTGTCGAACGGCGCCAGGCTGACGCCGCCCGCACGGGTGGTGACACAGGCTTTCACCCCGGCCGGCGCAGGCCAGTCAGGAATCAGCCATTCACTCATCCGATGAACGCCTCGCGGTCTTGCTTGAGCAGGGTCAGCAACCAGACGAAGTCGTCCGGCAGTGGCGACTCCCAGCTCATACGCACGCCGGTGGTCGGATGATCCAGCTCCAGGAACCGCGCATGCAGCGCCTGACGCGGGAACGCCTTCAACGACTCGACCATGGTCACACTGGCCGCAGGCGGAATGCGGAAACGACCGCCGTAGGCCGGATCCCCGACCAACGGGAAGTTGATGTGAGCCATGTGCACCCGAATCTGGTGGGTACGACCGGTTTCCAGCTTGACCCGCACGTGGGTGTGGGAGCGGAAACGCTCGAGCACGCGGTAATGACTGACCGCCTGCTTGCCGCCTTCCATCACTGCCATGCGCTGGCGCTGCTGGCCGTGACGACCGATGGGCGCGTTGATCTTGCCACCCGCCGTCACTACGCCAATCACGATGCACTCGTAGATCCGGCTGACGCTGCGGCTTTGCAGCTGGGTCACCAATTGGGTCTGGGCCTGAATGGTCTTGGCCACCACCATCAAACCGGTGGTGTCCTTGTCCAGGCGGTGGACGATGCCGGCGCGCGGCACATTGATGATGTCCGGGACATGGTGCAGCAAGGCATTGAGCAAGGTGCCATCAGCGTGCCCGGCAGCAGGGTGTACCACCAGGCCCGCGGGTTTGTTGATGACCAGGATATCGTCGTCTTCATAGACAATATCCAGCTCGATGTCCTGAGCGACCCATTCTCCCTGAGCTTCCTGCTCGGCGGTCAGCTCAAGAATCGCACCGCCATGCACAATGTCACGCGGCCGAATAACGGCTCCGTCCACAGTCAGGCGGCCGTCTTTGATCCAGGCGGAAAGGCGCGAGCGTGAATGCTCAGCGAATAATTGGGCGGCGACTTGATCGAGGCGTTGGCCGCCCAGTTCGGACGGCACCTCTGCGCGAAGTTCAATTTTATCGGACATGCTCAGACTAGGCGTCGGCACAGCCTTTGGTTTCGGCTGCGCGCTTGTGGTTAAATACGGCGTCTTTTGCCCCGAGGCTTTCAACGGGGCGCTCATCATAACAGGACGGCCCCGCCCAAGACAGCGGCCGTCATAGGGACGCAAGCCGCCATGCAAGTGAAACACCTGCTGCTGATCGCCATCCTCGCACTGACCGCTGCTTGCTCATCGAAGGAAGTCGTTGACGAAAACTTGAGCGAAGTCGAGCTGTACCAGCAGGCACAGGCCGACCTGGACAACCACAGCTATACCAGCGCTACCGCCAAGTTGAAGGCCCTGGAGTCGCGTTATCCGTTTGGTCGCTATGCCGACCAGGCACAGCTCGAGCTGATCTACGCCAACTACAAGAACGCCGAGCCGGAAGCCGCCAAGTCCGCCGCCGAGCGTTTCATTCGCCTGCATCCACAGCATCCGAACGTGGATTACGCCTATTACCTCAAGGGTCTGACCTCCTTTGACCAGGACGTCGGCCTGCTGGCTCGCTTCCTGCCCCTGGACATGACCAAGCGTGACCCGGGTGCTGCCCGCGACTCCTACAACGAGTTCGCCCAGCTCACCAGCCGCTTCCCGAACAGCCGTTACGCTCCAGACGCCAAGCAGCGCATGATTTATCTGCGCAACCTGCTGGCCGCCTACGAGATCCACGTGGCTGACTACTACCTGACCCGTCAGGCCTATGTAGCGGCTGCCAACCGTGGCCGCTATGTGGTGGAGAACTTCCAGGAAACCCCTTCGGTCGGTGACGGCCTGGCGGTGATGACTGAGGCTTACCAGCGTCTGCACCTGGACGAACTGGCCGCCACCAGCCTGGAAACCCTGAAGCTCAACTACCCGAACCACCCGAGCCTGGTTGATGGCCAGTTCGTGCCGCAAGTGGCCGAAGCCGACAACCGTTCGTGGCTGAGCAAGGCCACCCTGGGTCTGATCGAGTCACGTCCGCCGCTGCCGCCGGGCGAAACCCGCGCCAACCAGGACGTGGTCAAGCAGTTCCAGGACGCCAAGGACGCGATCCCTTCCGACCTCAAGCCTAAAGATGCCAACGGCGACGTGATCGAAGAAGAGCAGCATGAAGCCGAAGGCAACAACGACGATCGTTCGTGGTTCAGCTACATGACCTTCGGTGTGTTCGACTGATAGCACCGACGCCGTCAAGAAAAGGGAGACTTTCGAGTCTCCCTTTTTCATGCCCGTGTTTTATTGTTCTGTGCGCCCGCAGGGTCCTTGGCTAAACTGCGCCATCTTTCCTCATAAAGCTGGTTGCCATGGTTCGTCTACTGTTCTGGATCGCCCTGATTGCCGCTGCGGTATGGTTCTGGCGCAAATTCAAGCGCCAGGCATCCGCTGGCAGCCCACCCCCTGAGCAAAGCGCCACCCCCATGGTCCGCTGCGCCCAGTGCGGCCTGCATCTGCCCCGTGACCGAGCGCTGAGCCAACAGCAACAGTGGTACTGCAGCCAGACTCATCTGGAACAAGGGCCTGGACCCGGCCACCGCTGAGGCCTCTGCGCCAGGGACAGTGCCGGTTCGCTGGCACAATGCCTGCGCAGCCACTGGTCCCACCCCGCCCCATTTGAGGAACAAAGCACCCGAATGGGCGTCTGACGCTGATTATTCAAGGCCTTAATCAGCGCATGAATCGGGTGATCGATAACTTTCCCACGCCTTCTTACCCATTACCTGACGAGCCCCAGAGCATTGGCCTGACGAGTCAGCGGCAACGCGCTGTCAGCCCCCTCTGGCCATCGAACAATTGGCTACACAAAAGCCGCCTCTGCCCCCGCCTCCCGAGCGTTTACAGGGCCTCGCCCCCCGGCGAACCCCGCAAGCAGCTCCTAGACTTCAACTCTCGCCAGGATGGCGAGCGCCCATGCCCTAACTGCGTTCACGGATGAAGTTTCAAGCAAACATGAGCCCACGGCACAAAGTACTGGTGGTCGATGATCAAGCGGAGGTTCGCGCGCTCCTGGAAATCAATCTGGGCCGCATGAACCTTCACACTCAGAGCGCCCGCAGCCTCGGCGAAGCTCGTCGGTGGCTGGCCGCAGGCCCCTTCGACCTGTGCCTGAGCGCCAGCCAGCTGCCGGATGGCACCGGCCTGGAGTTGTTGCAACACATTCAACAGCATCACCCCCAAGTCCAGACCGCAATGATCAGCGCCTGCGGCACCCCGGCCACTGTCATCGAGGGGGTCAAAGGTTCCAACAACGATAGCTTGCCTACCCCGCTGGACCTCACACACCTGCGCGCCCTGATCAATCGCACCCTGCACCGAGCCGGTGACAGTGGCGACAGCCCATTGCTTGGCGATTCGGAGCCCATGCGCACGCTGCGCCGACACATCGGCAAACTGGCCCAGAGCCAGGCTCCGGTTTATATCAGCGGCGAATCCGGCAGTGGCAAAGAGCTGGTGGCCCGGCTGATCCACGCCCAGGGTCCGCGGGCCGAGCAGCCGTGGGTGCCGGTGAACTGTGGCGCGATCCCGACGGAGCTGATGGAGAGCGAGTTTTTCGGCCACCGCAAGGGCAGCTTCAGCGGCGCTGTCAGCGACCAGCCCGGATTGTTCCAGGCGGCCCATGGCGGCACGCTGCTGCTGGATGAGGTGGCCGACCTGCCGCTGTCCATGCAGGTCAAGCTGCTCCGGGCACTTCAGGAGAAGGCCGTGCGTCGGGTCGGCAGCCAACAGGAGGTGGCGGTCGATGTGCGGATTCTCTGCGCCACCCACAAGAACCTGCAGGCCGAGGTCAGCGCTGGGCGCTTTCGCCAGGACCTCTATTACCGATTGAATGTGATCGAATTGCGGGTCCCGCCCCTGCGGGAACGCAAAGACGACATCGAGCCCCTGGCCAGGCGCGTTCTGCAAAGACTGGCCGCCGAGCACGGCGCGCTACCGACGCAGCTGCACGCCAATGCGCTGGCAGCGCTCAAGGACTATCACTTTCCCGGCAACGTGCGAGAACTGGAAAACCTGCTGGAGCGCGCCTACACCCTGTGCGACAACCGGCTGATCGAGCCACGGGACCTGGGACTGGATGACCACCGGCCAGCCGGCGCCAGAACTGACCTGGCCCAGGTGACCCACCTTGACCAGCACCTGCAACAGGTTGAGCGCGAGCTGATCCTCCTGGCCCTGGAAGACACTCGCTGGAACCGCACGGCAGCGGCCCAGCGCCTGGGCCTGTCGTTTCGTTCGATGCGCTACCGGATGCAGAAACTCGGTCTGGATTAAAGCCGTCCGCTTGGCGCGTACGGCGCAGGATCGATGATCGGCTCGCGACCCAGCATCAGGTCGGTGAACAGCTGGCAGGAAGCCGGTGCCAGCACCAGGCCATTGCGGTAATGCCCGCAATTGAGCCACAAGCCACTGAACCCCGGCACCGGCCCGATGTAGGGAATACCTTCCGGCGACCCTGGCCGCAGGCCCGCCCAATGCCCCACCACCTCAGCCCCGGCCAGGGCGGGAATCAGCTCGACAGCAGACGCCTTGAGGCTCTCCAGCGCTGACTCAGTCGGGGTCTTGTCGAAGCCTTCATGCTCCAGGGTGCTGCCGATCAGGATATGCCCGTCCCGCCGCGGGATCGCATAACGACCCTTGGCCAAGACCATGCACGACAGGAAGTCCTCAGAGCACTTATAGAGGATCATCTGCCCCTTAACCGGCTCCACCGGCAGCGTCAGGCCCAGGCTGCCCAGCAACTCGCCGCTCCAGGCACCGGCGGCCAGCACCACCTGGTCGCCATGAACATCGCCGTTGGCGGTATGCACGCCGACAATCCGCTGCCCATCACGAATAAAACCACTGACCGCGCACTGTTCATGCACGGTGACGTCGGGCAGCGCCAGCAACGCCGCCCGGAGCGACTTCAGCAGGCGCGGGTTGCGCACATTGGCCACGTTGGCCATATAGATCGCCCGCGAAAAACCGGGGCCCAGCACCGGCACCGCAGTATGGGTCGCGTCGATGTCCACCACGCTCAACGGCCGATTTTCACGCCGCGCCCACTCCAGCGCAGCGCTTTCATCATCCAGGTCCAGCCAGTAGAGCCCGGTGGTGTGAACTTGCGGATCAACGCCAGTACTGGCGAACAGACGCTCGGCCAGCTGTGGATAAAAATCCTGGGACCAGTGGGCCAGCGCGGTGACGGCAGGGCTGTAGCGCCAGGGGTAAAGCGGCGAGACGATGCCGCCACCCGCCCATGACGACTCCTGCCCCAGGTTCGAACGGTCCAACAGCACCACTCGCCGCCCGGCCGAAGCCAGATTGAACGCTGTCAGCAGGCCGATCACCCCGCCCCCAACCACCACCACTTGCTGTTGCTTAGCCATAGCCGATCCAGTCATTAAAAAGACGCCGGGCGCAGCACGCCCACCCAAAGGCTCAACGACCCCAGCAATCCTTGGCCGTTACACCCTCGGCCTGATTGCTGATGGTGGTGGCGCCGGTTTCGCTGATGCTGAAGCTGCCGCATTTATCCCGGGCCATTTTGCTCTCGGCCTTGGGCGTCGCGGTCAGCAGGAAGGTTTTGTCGGCCAGGGTCGCGGTGATGCTGTAGTCATCGTTACCGCTACTCAGGTCAGCGGCACCGGTATAGACGCCGTTTTTCGAATAGAAACGCTCAAGCAACTGCGCCTGGTCGGAGAGCAGGCCGGCGATCTCAGTGCGGTGCGGCTTCTTGGTGTATTCGGTAATGGCCGGAAGGCTCAAGGTGAGGACTAGCCCGATGATCGCAATCACGATCATGATTTCGATCAGGGTAAAACCTTGGTTGGATCTGCGCATGGGTGAATCTCGCTTACTGTATTTGTCGCCACATGATGCGGCGGCCGGCACTTCCCGGCGGTTGCGGCTGCGAGGCCAAAGGGTCATCGGCGCGGTTCAGGGGCTCGCCAGACGTGCCCGGGGCACTGCCATCCGGGCCTGGAACCTCACCCACAAACACCACCTCATCAGAGAGCCGGTCCGGGTCGCGAACTGCGTGGTCGAGCATCTTACCGCCGAACGGGCCGAGCTCCAGCAGTTTCCCGCGATCATTAGTCGAACAGGGGTCAAGGGGATCAGGCAGACGGCGATGCTGCCCGCGCTCATAGGGCATCGGTACCGACCAGCCACTCGGCACCGGGTCCAGAGGCTGCACGCAAGGCGCAGCAGCGCCGCGCGCCTGAACAGGCAGCGCAAGCACCAGGCAGCAACCTGCCATGGCCCGCCAGCGCGCCTTTCGCCAGCTCCGCACATGAGGCTCAATATTTGGCATAAATACTCTCCAGCACCGTGCGCGAATGCCCGGCCACACCCACCGCCGTGACCCGATACAGGGTGGCTGCGGTATGGGGCGGCAGGTTGACTGCATCAAGGGTTGCCCCCAGGTTCTGCACCCCGTAAAACCCCTGGTCGGTGGCAACCCAAGTCACGCCGGAATGGCTGTTGGCACCAGCGGCGGTCACGCCGGAAGACTCCGCAGGGGGTGGGCAACGTGCACAGGCAGGCAGCGTGTAATGCCCTTGCTGGACCGCCCCCTCACCCGCCCGCAGGGCCGACTCCGCGGCCTGGAACGACTGATTGCGCAAACTCAGGCTGGCGGCCATTTTTTCCTGCAGCGTCGCGTTACGCAGGGACGACACCCCGATCAAGGTGAGCAATAACAGGAACACCAGGCTGACCAGCAATGCCATGCCCTGCTGACGGCCACGCCCAAGCCGTGGTGGCTCTCTGCGCATCGCCATCACCGCAGCCGGTTGCGCAAGGCAGCCACCACGGTGAACGTCTGGCTAGCAACCCGCTGCAAAGGATCAGCCAGGGTCAGGCTCAGGCGCACACTGCGAATCAACTGCGGGTCTTCGGGGTTGGGGCTGTAGCGGGAAGCGCCCGTCTCCGACGCCGAACGGGCCATGCCAAAGCTGACCTCGAACGCCTCGACATCGCTCACCAGTACCGCCTGATCGTTGCCGGTACCGGTGCCCATCACCAGTTGGCGGTTGTCCAGGCGGTAGGACAGTCGACGGATCGCAAACGCCTGCTGCCCCACTCCCGCGACCCGGGCCCCGCTGTACGCGGTGGAGGTGTCACGGCAGTCGGACAGCACCGTCCAGGTCGGCACCCCGCCATCCAGGCCGACGTCTGCGGTGACTAAAGTCAGGCGCCGACTGGCATTGTCCCAGCGCACCGGAGTCGCCGCATTGGCGGTAAAGTCCCCAGCCGCACTGGCATCAACCACCGTTGCCAGGCATCCGAACATCCCGACCATACGCACCTCCTGCATCAGCTTGCTCAGGACAAAACGCCCATCCTCCTGCAGGGTCGCCGCGGCGTTCTGGCTGAGGTAGGTGTTCTTGGCCGAAATGAAAATCCGTGTCACACCCAGCACCACCACCAGGCTCAAGGCCAGGGCCAGCATCATTTCGATCAGGCCGAAGCCGCGCATCGGCCCCTTCATGGCTGACCAGGCTCGTCGGCCGCGACTCGGCTGCTCAGGACGAAGCTGCGTTGCGCCTCGTCAGCACCGCCCGCGCGGGTGTCATCCCAGGTCACGGTGATGGTGTACAGCCGCTGGTTTACGCTGATGCTGCCAGTGGCCGTCGGCCCGCCAAAACTGGCGATATTGCTCGCGAAGTCATAGAGGTCCTGATCCCGGGCCTGCTCCAGGTTACCCGCGGCCGGTGTCGGCACGCTGTAGTCGGCACCGGCGTTGGCGCGAATCCGGTCCAGCATGTCGTAAGCCACAAAGCTGGCCTGGCTGGCCATCCGTGCACTGTCGGTGTACTTCAGCGCCTTGAGTTGGACCGCTGCCGCTCCCAGCAGCCCCATGCCCAGAATCAACAGCGCAACCAGCACTTCGATCAGGCTCATACCGCGTTGCCCGCGCCTGTCAGTCATTGGCAGCTCCCTGCAAAAATAATCCGTCCATTGAGGCAGACGCTGATCGAGCGCTGCAGCGCCCCGCGTTCATAGCGGATCAGCAACGGTCGATCCGCCCCAGCCAGCCCCCCAAGCGGACTGAAAGCCACAGCATCGATGCCTGAGGGTAGCGCCAGAATCGCACCCCGAGAGAGCGCGGGAACAACCCGCAATACATTCGCCTGGGGCGCTGCGCCGTCATACACGCCGAGGGCAGCCGCCCATTGCCGCGAATCATCCATGGGCCGGAGGTGGGTGGTAATACCGCGCTCAATGGCCTCGAAACGCGCGTAATTGAGGGCTCGCAGCAATTCATTGAGCTCGCTGTCGGCCTGGCTGCGCTGCAACGATTGGCTGAATGCCGGAAGGATCAAGGTCAACAACAGCCCACCAATGGCCAGGGTCACCAACATCTCGATCAGGGAGAAACCCTTTGTACGCAAATTCATTGCCTGTCCTGCAAACGCCTTCGGCTATAACGGGCTACAACCTCGAACACTCATAGACCGGCTGTTTGCCGTTTTGCTCAATGCTCGCGCACGGATGGCGTTGGCATTCACCTTTCCAAGGAGGGAAAACCCATGGATCAAAGAGGTTTCAGTTTGATGGAGCTGCTGGCGGCGCTGGCCCTGCTCGGCATGCTGCTGCAGTTTGGCGCCGCGTCATTGGGCCAGTTGTTGATCTCGAACCGCCAACAGGAGATGGCTCAAGGGCTCGCCAGCGGCCTGCGCCAAGCCCGCAGTGAGGCCATCCTGCGTCATACCACGACGGTGATTCAGGCACAGGACGACGACTGGGGTCGGGGCTGGCGGATCATTCTGGATGTCACTGGCCGAGGGCCGCAGGACAGCGACAACCCGGTGCTGGTGGAGCACCTGGCGGGAGGAAAGGTCGTGGTGGTGGGCAATCGCCCGGTGAAGAGTTTCGTGCGTTTCAGCAGCCTGGGCCAGCCACTGTTACCCAGCGGAGCCTTCCAGGCCGGCACTCTGCATATCTGTGCCAGCGAGCAATCGACCAGCGAGTATCAGGTGGTGCTGGCCCGAACCGGGCGAGTCAGCCTGCGCAGCGAACAGGCCGGAAAGGCCGTGTGCGCAGGCAGCGACTGATCAGAGCAGCGAGCGAACCCGCAGTTCCTTGGGCATGGAGAACGTGATGTTCTCCTCGCGGCCGGCCAATTCATCGGCACCGGTGGCGCCCCAGGCCTGTAACTGCTGGATCACGCCCCGTACCAGCACTTCCGGGGCCGATGCACCGGCGGTGATGCCGATCCGCTCGACACCGTCGAACCAGCTGCGCTGCATGTCTTCGGCACCGTCGATCAGGTAGGCCGGGGTGGCCATGCGCTCAGCCAGCTCACGCAGGCGGTTGGAGTTGGAACTGTTGGGGCTGCCCACCACCAACACCACATCGCACTCGTTCGCCAGTTGCTTGACCGCATCCTGGCGGTTTTGCGTGGCGTAGCAGATGTCGTCCTTGCGCGGGCCACCAATAGCCGGGAAACGCGTACGCAGCGCGTCGATCACCCGACTGGTGTCGTCCATGGACAGGGTAGTCTGGGTCACGAAGGCCAGTTTCTCGGGGTTGCGCACCTGCAGGGCGGCGACGTCCTTCTCGTCTTCGACCAGGTAGATCGCGCCGCCATTGCTGGCATCGTACTGGCCCATGGTGCCCTCGACTTCCGGGTGCCCGGCGTGGCCGATCAAGATGCACTCACGGCCGTCGCGGCTGTAGCGCGCGACCTCGATATGCACCTTGGTCACCAACGGACACGTGGCATCGAACACCTTGAGGCCACGGCCGGCGGCTTCGGTGCGCACGGCCTGGGAAACACCGTGGGCACTGAAGATCACAATGACGTCGTCCGGAACCTGTTCCAGCTCTTCGACAAAGATCGCGCCGCGAGCACGCAGGTCTTCGACGACAAATTTGTTGTGCACCACTTCATGACGAACGTAGATCGGCGGTCCGAAGACCTCCAGGGCACGATTGACGATTTCGATCGCGCGGTCCACGCCGGCGCAGAAGCCACGGGGGTTGGCGAGTTTGATTTGCATGCTGTGCCTCGTGTCTTGCGCGCAAGAAGTTAGATCGTTGCCACTGTAGCGATGAATCCCCGGCAAGCGGGCGCCTAAAGCATAGGCGCCCGCTTGCCGGGGATTACGTTTAAAGCGCCTTGACGTCGATGATCTCGACATCAAAGGTCAAGGTCTTGCCCGCCAGCGGGTGGTTGAAGTCGATGGTCACCTCAGTGTCATCGAAAGCTTTGACCACGCCGGGCAGCTCGGTATTCGCCGCATCGTTGAAAATCACCAGCAGCCCTTCAGACAGCTCCATATCCTGGAACTGCGAGCGCGGGATGATCTGCACATTCTGCGGGTTCGGCTGACCGAAAGCGTTTTCCGGCTCGATCGCCAGAGTCCGCTTGTCGCCCGCCTTGAAACCGAACAACGCCGCTTCGAAACCTGGCAGCAGGTTGCCGTCGCCGACCTTGAAGGTCGCCGGGGCCTTGTCGAAGGTGCTGTCTACCGTATCGCCATTCTCCAGGCGCAATGCGAAATGCAAAGTGACTTCCGTGTTCTGGCCAATGCGTTGTTCAGCCAATACCTGCTCAGTCATGAACGGCTTCTCCGGTCTTCTTGCCTTTGAACATATCCAGCGCAAGCATCACTGCACCGACGCTGATGGCGCTGTCGGCAAAGTTGAACGCTGGGAAATACCAGCGGTTCTGCCAATGCACCAGGATGAAATCGATCACATGGCCCAGGGCAATGCGGTCGTAGAGGTTACCCAGGGCGCCGCCGAGTACCAGCGCGAGGGCCACGGCCAGCCAGGTTTCATTGCGCCCCAGACGCTTGAGCCAGACCACCAGCACCGCACTGACCACTACCGCGATCAGGGCGAACAGCCAGCGCTGCCAGCCGGAGCTGTCAGCCAGGAAGCTGAAGGCCGCACCGGTGTTGTAGGCCAGGGTCCAGCTGAAGTAATCCGGGATCACCACGATCTGCTGGTACATCGACAACGAGCTTTCGAAGTGGAACTTGCTGGCCTGGTCAATGACCAGGACCAGCAGGCTCAACCACAGCCAGCCCAGACGGCCGAAACGGCCCGCGGCGTTAGGCATAGTGACGAACCTCGCCCGCACCGCTGATGTTGTCGACGCAGCGACCGCAGATTTCCGGGTGCTCAGGGTTCACGCCGACGTCTTCACGGCAGTGCCAGCAACGGGCGCACTTGGCGAAGGCCGACTTGACCACCTTGAGTTTCAGGCCAGGTACTTCGGTGGCCACCGCATCAGCCGGAGCCTGGGCGAAAGGGGCCAGGCTGGCGGTCGAGGTGATCAACACGAAGCGCAGTTCGTTGCTCAGTTTGCCCAGGTCAGCGGTCAGGCCGTCCTCGGCATACAGGGTGACTTCGGCCTGCAGGTTGCCACCGACGGCCTTGGCCGCACGCTGATTCTCCAGTTCCTTGTTCACGGCGACCTTGACGGCCATCACGCCTTCCCAGTACTCGCGGCCCAGTTCGAAGTCGGCTGGCAATTCGCTCAGGCCTTCGTACCAAGTGTTGAGCATGACCGATTCGTTGCGCTCGCCCGGCAGGTACTCCCACAGTTCGTCGGCGGTGAAGGCCAGGATCGGTGCGATCCAGCGCACCAGCGCTTCGGAGATGTGATACAGCGCGGTCTGCGCCGAGCGGCGTGCCTTGCTGTTGGCGCCGGTGGTGTACTGGCGGTCCTTGATGATATCGAGGTAGAAACCGCCCAGCTCCTGCACGCAGAAGTTGTGGATCTTCGAGTACACGTTCCAGAAGCGGTATTCGCCGTAATGCAGCTCCAGCTCGCGCTGCAGCAACAGGGTGCGGTCCACGGCCCAACGGTCCAGGGCAAGCATGTCCTCGGCCGGCAGGATGTCGGTGGCCGGGTTGAAGCCGGTCAGGTTCGACAGCATGAAGCGCGCGGTGTTGCGGATCCGCCGGTAGGCGTCGGCACTGCGCTGCAGGATCTGCTCGGAAACCGCGATCTCGCCGGAGTAGTCGGTGGAGGCCACCCACAGGCGCATGATGTCGGCGCCCAGGGTGTCGTTGACTTTCTGCGGCGCGATCACGTTGCCCAGGGACTTGGACATCTTGCGACCGCTTTCATCCACGGTGAAACCGTGGGTCAGCAGCTCGCGATACGGCGCGTGGCCGTCGATGGCGCAACCGGTCAGCAACGACGAGTGGAACCAGCCACGGTGTTGGTCCGAGCCTTCCAGGTACAGGTCGGCACGCGGGCCGGTGTCGTGGCCCATCGGGTGCGAGCCGCGCAGTACGTGCCAATGGGTGGTGCCCGAGTCGAACCAGACGTCGAGGGTGTCGCTGATCTTGTCGTACAGCGGCGCTTCGTCGCCCAGCAGCTCGGCGGCGTCCAGCTTGAACCAGGCTTCGATGCCCTCTTCTTCAACGCGCTGGGCCACGACTTCCATCAGCTCGACGGTACGTGGGTGCAGCTCACCGCTTTCCTTGTTCAGGAAGAACGGGATCGGCACGCCCCAGTTGCGCTGGCGGGAGATGCACCAGTCCGGACGGTTGGCGATCATCGAATGCAGGCGCGCCTGGCCCCAGGCCGGCACGAACTGCGTCTCTTCGATGGCCTCAAGGGCACGCTTGCGCAGGGTTTCGCCGCTGGTCGGTTCCTTGTCCATGCCGATAAACCATTGCGCGGTGGCGCGGTAGATCAGCGGGGTCTTGTGGCGCCAGCAGTGCATGTAGCTGTGGACGATGGTTTCGGTGTGCATCAGCGCGCCGACTTCCGAGAGTTTCTCGACGATCGCCGGGTTGGCTTTCCAGATGAACTGGCCACCGAAGAACTCCAGGGACGGCACGTAGACGCCGTTGCTCTGCACCGGGTTGAGGATGTCGTCGTTGACCATGCCGTAGGCTTTGCAGGTCACGAAGTCGTCCACGCCGTAGGCAGGCGCGGAGTGAACCACGCCGGTGCCGGCGCCCAGTTCGACGTACTCGGCCAGGTACACCGGCGACAGGCGGTCGTAGAACGGGTGGCGGAAGTTGATCAGTTCCAGTGCCGAGCCGGTAGTGGTGGCAATCACCGAGCCTTGCAGGTTGTAACGTGCCAGACACGACTCGACCAACTCTTCAGCCAGCACCAGCAGCTTGTCACCGACGTCCACCAGGGCGTAGGTGAATTCCGGGTGCACGTTGAGCGCCTGGTTGGCCGGGATGGTCCAGGGGGTCGTGGTCCAGATCACGATCGAGGCCGGTTTGGCCAGGGTCGCCAGGCCAAAGGCTTCGGCCAGCTTGTCGGCGTCGGCGATCGGGAAGGCGACGTCGATGGTCGAGGACTTTTTGTCTTCGTACTCGACTTCCGCTTCAGCCAGGGCCGAACCACAGTCGAAGCACCAGTTCACGGGCTTGAGGCCCTTGAACACGAAACCGCCCTTGACGATTTCGGCCAAGGCACGGATTTCACCGGCCTCGTTCTTGAAGTTCATGGTCTTGTAGGGGTTGGCGAAATCGCCCAGCACGCCCAGACGGATGAATTCGGACTTCTGGCCTTCGATCTGCTCGGTGGCGTAGGCACGGCACAGTTCGCGGGTTTTATCCGCGCCCAGGTTCTTGCCGTGAGTCACTTCGACCTTGTGTTCGATCGGCAGGCCGTGGCAGTCCCAACCTGGAACATAAGGTGCGTCGAAACCCGCCAGGGTCTTCGAGCGGATGATCATGTCTTTCAGAATCTTGTTCAGCGCATGACCGATGTGAATCGTGCCGTTGGCATACGGAGGACCGTCGTGCAGAACGAACTTCGGACGATCCTTGCCAATCTCGCGCAACTTACCGTACAGGCCAATGCTGTCCCAGCGCTGCAGAATCTGCGGTTCGCGCTGAGGCAGGCCGGCCTTCATTGGGAAGGCGGTGTCCGGAAGGTTTAGCGTGGCTTTATAGTCGGTCATTTAAGGCTCTTCATTAGCGATTGGCGCTATGGATACGTGCAACTTGGGCACGGGCGGCGGCAACATCCGCATTGATCGCCGTCTTCAACGCCTCCAGAGAGGCGAAACGCTGCTCTTCACGCAGCTTGTGGTGGAAAACCACCGTCAAACGCCGGTCATACAAATCGCCGGCAAAATCTAAAAGATGGACTTCCAGGTGGGCCTTGCCATCACCTGCAACCGTAGGCCGAACGCCGATATTGGCGACGCCGGGCCAAGGCTGGCCGTCGATTTCGACACTCACCAGGTACACCCCGGAAAGCGGCACGCGACGGCGCTTGAGCTGCACATTGGCGGTAGGCGTACCCAATTGGCGCGCCAGCTTCTGACCGTGCAGAACCCGTCCGGCAATACGGAACGGGCGACCCAGCAAACGTTCGGCCAACTCAAAGTCAGCCGCGGCCAGGGCGTTACGGACCTGGGTGCTGCTGACACGTAAACCGTCCAGTTCCACGGTCTGCGCCGCTTCGACGGTAAACCCCCGGGCGCTCCCGGCCTGTTGCAGGAAATCGAAATCCCCTACCCGGTCGCAGCCAAAACGGAAGTCGTCGCCGACTTCCAGATGCTGCACTCCCAGGCCATCCACCAGAATGGTATCGACGAATTCACTGGCGCTGAGCTTGCTGAGGCGCTGATTGAATGCCAGGCACAACACGCGGTCGACGCCCTCGTCAGCCAGCAGCTGCAACTTGTCACGCAGGCGTGCCAGGCGGGCTGGAGCGGTGTCCGGCGCAAAGAACTCGCGGGGCTGCGGCTCGAAAATCACCACGCAGCTGGGCACGCCCAACTCGAGCGCGCGCTCACGCAGCCGGCCCAGGATAGCCTGGTGGCCACGGTGAACACCGTCAAAGTTGCCAATAGTGGCGACACAGCCCCGATGCTGGGGGCGCAGGTTGTGGAGACCTCGAACCAGCTGCATAACGCGCTTCTTGCTCATAAAGTGGTCGATTATAACCACACCCGGCGGTCGGCGACAGGCAACACCACCACCCAAAGTGATCGAACCGATAAAACCAGGGTCCGATCACGGCTCAACGCCAGGCAGGCGTCAGTTCAAGCCCTTGCGATTGAAGTCCCGCAGGCGAAAGCCCAGCAGCGCCAGCATGCCGAAATACGTCACCACCCCGGCCAGCACCAACGCCCCAAGGCGCAGAAAGCGTTGCAGCATATGCCCCTGGTCCCAGGCCGGCATCACGTACATCAACCCCAGCAGTACCGCCGACATCACCAGCACCGCGATCACCAGCTTGAGGGCGAACAGCCCCCAGCCCGGCTGCGGCTGGAACATCTTCTGCTTGCGCAACTGATAGAACAGCAAGCCGGCGTTGATGCAGGCACCACCGCTGATCGCCAGGGCCAGCCCTGCATGCTTCAAGGGACCGATAAATACCAGGTTGAGCAACTGCGTGACGATCAGGGTAAAAATCGCGATTTTGACCGGCGTCCGAATGTTTTGCTGGGCATAGAAGCCCGGCGCCAGGACCTTGATCACAATAATCCCGAGCAGGCCAATAGAGTAGGCAACCAGCGCCCGCTGAGTCATGGCGGCATCCAGCGCGCTGAATTCACCGTACTGGAACAGCGAAACCGTCAGCGGCTCGGCAAGAATTCCCAGGGCCAGGGCACAAGGCAGCACCAGTACAAAACACAGGCGCAAGCCCCAATCGAGAATTCGCGAATACTCGTGGCGATCCTGGCTGGCGTAGGTCTTGGCCAGGGTCGGCAACAGAATAGTGCCCAATGCCACCCCCAGCACACCGGACGGCAACTCCATCAGGCGGTCGGCGTAGTACATCCAGGACACGGAGCCTGCGACCAGGAACGAGGCAAAAATAGTGTTGATGATCAGTGAAATCTGACTCACCGAGACCCCGAGAATCGCCGGCAGCATCTGCTTCATCACCCGCCAGACCCCAGTGTCATGCAGGTTCAGCCGTGGCAGCACCAGCATGCCGATCTTGCGCAGGTGCGGCAGCTGGTACAGCAACTGCGCCAGGCCACCGGCCAATACTGCCCAGCCCAGGGCCATCACCGGCGGGTCGAAGTAAGGCGTCAGAAACAGGGCAAAGATGATCATGCTCACATTGAGCAGGGTCGGCACAAAGGCCGGCACCGAGAAACGGTTCCAGGTATTGAGGATCGCCCCCGCCAGCGAGGACAGGGAAATCAGCAATATATAAGGGAAGGTCACCCGCAGCAGGTCAGAGGTCAGGGCGAATTTTTCCGGCGTATCGGCAAAACCCGGCGCCGTCGCCCAGATCACCCAAGGCGCGAAAATCATCCCCAGGGCCGTGACCAGCGCCAGCACCAGGGTCAACAGACCTGACACATAAGCGATGAAGGTCCGAGTCGCCTCCTCGCCCTGCTGGCTTTTATATTCCGCCAGGATCGGCACGAACGCTTGGGAGAAAGCCCCCTCGGCAAAGATCCGGCGCAGCAGATTGGGCAACTTGAAGGCAATAAAGAAGGCATCGGTAGCCATGCCGGCACCGAAGGCACGCGCGATGATGGTGTCACGAACAAACCCCAACACCCGGGAAATCATGGTGATAGAGCTGACAGCGGCCAACGATTTGAGCAGGTTCATTGAAAGGTTTTTTGCCTGTAGATAAACAGCAGGCGAACAATGCGCCCACTTATGCGATACTCCGCGCCGCAACAGCACAGAGCCAAAGCTCGCGAGTTTACAGGTCAAGCGCCGGAAATAAATATCCCGCCTCTTCAGATCGACCACTCAGCGGAACGCATCACCCGCCCTTGACAAGACTTCAACTCATCGGCATGATTCGCGGCCTATTTTGTTTGCTATTTCCCAAAAAGTCTTTCGAGGAGCTCGACGGTGGCCAACACACCTTCCGCCAAAAAACGTGCAAAACAGGCTGAGAAGCGTCGCAGCCACAACGCCAGCCTGCGTTCCATGGTTCGTACCTACATCAAGAATGTAGTTAAAGCCATCGACGCAAAAGACGCTGAAAAAGCGCAAGCTGCTTATGTTCTGGCCGTGCCAGTTATCGACCGTATGGCCGATAAAGGCATCATCCACAAGAACAAAGCTGCTCGCCATAAAGGTCGTCTGAATGGCCACATCAAGGCGTTGAACCTTGCTGCTGCAGCCTAAGCGACACGCTTGTTAAAAAACCGACCCTAGGGTCGGTTTTTTATTGCCTGCGATTCAGCAGTAGCACCACCAACCCGCTCACCCCTTGCAGAGGGCGAGCCGGTCGACAAAAGCAGTTACTGTGGCTGAACCCACGGCAGGATCGGAATCGCCGTCACCGCATTCTGCGGGCTGCCCTCGATCAAGCGATCGCTGTAGACCAGGTACACCAGCGTATTGCGCTTCTTGTCGAGGAAGCGCACCACCTGCATGGTCTTGAACACCAGCGAAGTACGCTCCTTGAATACCTCCTCGCCATCCTTGAGCTCGCCCTTGAAGCTGATAGGCCCGACCTGACGGCAGGCAATCGACGCCTCGGCACGATCCTCGGCCAGACCCAGACCACCCTTCACCCCACCCGTCTTGGCTCGCGACAGGTAGCAAGTCACACCCTCGACCCGAGGATCATCGAACGCCTCGACCACAATGCGATCGTTCGGCCCGACAAATTTGAACACCGTGGACACCTGGCCAATTTCCTCAGCGGACGCCAGGAGCGGCATCGCCAACAGCACACCCAACAACCCTTTTGCTACGCGCATTGGTTTTTTCCCTAAATGACTCGAATCACTGCTTAAACCAGGATCAGGTTATCGCGATGCACCAGCTCCGGCTCAGCCATGTAGCCCAGCAGACCGACAATTGCATCAGACGACTGACCAATGATCTTCTGCGCCTCAAGCGCACTGTAGTTGGCCAGGCCGCGAGCGATCTCCCGCCCGTCCGGCGCCACGCAGACCACCATCTCGCCCCGACGGAAACCGCCCTGGACCTGCTTCACACCCACCGGCAACAAACTCTTGTTGCCCTGGGACAGCGCCGAGACCGCTCCCGCATCCAGCACCAGAGTGCCGCGAGTCTGCAAGTGCCCTGCCAGCCACTGCTTGCGCGCCGCCAGCATGCCGCGCTCCGGCGAGAGCAAGGTACCGATGCGCTCACCCGCCTTCAGACGATCCAGGACTCGCTCCAGACGCCCGCCGACAATAATGGTGTGCGCCCCGGAGCGCGCCGCCAGACGCGCCGCGCGCAGCTTGGTCTGCATGCCGCCACGCCCCAGCGCACCGCCGGTGCCGCCCGCCACCGCATCCAGCGCCGGATCATCGGCCCGCGCTTCGTAAATCAGCTGGGCGTCCGGGTTATTGCGTGGATCAGCATCGAACATGCCATCACGGTCGGTGAGGATCACCAGCAGATCAGCCTCGACCAGGTTCGCTACCAGCGCCGCCAGGGTGTCGTTGTCGCCAAAACGGATTTCGTCGGTCACCACGGTGTCATTCTCGTTGATCACCGGGATCACCTTGAGCTCGACCAGGGCACGCAAGGTACTGCGAGCGTTGAGGTAGCGCTTGCGATCGGAGAGGTCGTCATGGGTCAGGAGGATCTGCGCAGTGTGCCGGCCATGCTCGGCAAAGCTCGACTCCCAGGCCTGCACCAGGCCCATCTGGCCAATGGCAGCGGCCGCCTGCAACTCGTGCATCGCACTGGGTCGCGAGGTCCAGCCCAGACGGCTCATGCCAGCCGCTACCGCCCCCGAAGAAACCAGCACCAACTCGACGCCAGCCTCGTGCAAGGCCACCATCTGCTCGACCCACACACCCATTGCCGCACGATCCAGGCCCTTGCCATCCGCCGTCAGCAGTGCACTGCCGATCTTCACGACCCAGCGCTGCGCACCCGTCACCTTGCTCCGCATCTTCTTCAACCTTAGCTTGAGGACAGTACGACCCAGCACTGCCCGTAACGTTATTCGTGACTATCGATTTCCGGATACTAAAACGCCGCTCGATTGAGCGGCGCTTAAGTTTACTGCAAGGAATCAGTCACGCACGTAAATGATTTCCGGACCATCTTCGTCATCCACATCTTCTTCGTCCCAGTCATCGTCACCGATGTCATGGACCGACTTCACGCCGCTACGGCGCAGGGCACGCTGGTCATCCAGGGCCTGCAACTGAGCACGGGCTTCGTCTTCGATGCGCTGATCGAGCTCGGCCAGCTCTTCCTTGTAGGCCGGGTCATTGGCCAGGCGATCGGCACGATCTTCCATGTAACGCATGATGTCGTGACACAGACGCTCGGTACCCAGCTTGGAGATGGCCGAGATCACGTAGACCGGACCGGTCCACTCCAGACGATCAACGATTTCCTTGACCCGAGCATCGTGCTCTTCTTCAAGGATCTGGTCGCACTTGTTCAGCACCAGCCAGCGATCACGCTCAGCCAGCGACGGGCTGAACTTGGTCAGCTCGCTGACAATCACTTCTGCAGCATCCGGCGCACTGGAGTCATCCAGCGGCGCCATATCCACGAGGTGCAGCAGCAGGCGTGTACGGGACAAATGTTTGAGGAAACGAATCCCCAGACCAGCGCCATCGGAAGCGCCCTCAATCAGGCCCGGAATATCCGCAACCACGAAGCTTTTCCAGCGATCGACACTGACCACACCCAGGTTTGGCACCAGAGTGGTGAACGGGTAGTCGGCCACTTTCGGCTTAGCGGCCGAAACCGAACGGATAAAGGTACTTTTACCGGCGTTCGGCAAACCCAGCAGCCCCACGTCCGCCAAGACCTTCATTTCCAGCTTGAGGTCACGCGCCTCACCCGGCTTGCCCGGAGTGGTCTGGCGCGGCGCACGGTTGGTGCTGGACTTGAATCGGGTGTTACCCAGACCGTGCCAGCCGCCGTGGGCCACCAGCAGTTTCTGACCGGCCTTGGTCAGGTCACCAATCACTTCCTGGGTAGCGGAATCTATGACCGTGGTGCCAACCGGCACGCGCAGCACCAGCTCTTCACCCTTTTTACCGGTGCAATCGGTGCTGCCGCCGTTGGAGCCACGCTCGGCATCGAAGTGCCGGGTGTAACGGTAGTCCACCAGGGTGTTGAGGTTTTCGTCGGCAACCATATAGACCGAGCCGCCATCACCACCGTCGCCGCCGTTCGGGCCGCCGTTTTCAATGAATTTTTCGCGACGGAAGCTCATGCAACCGTTGCCGCCGTCGCCGGCCTTTACTCGAATCGATACTTCATCAACAAACTTCATAACAGAACGCCTCTCGCCATACGGACGAGCCGAAAAATCAAGACATAAGACTCTTGCAAAAATGAGCGCAGCGACCTCAAGCAACGACCGCAAATCCAGCTGCTTTCGCCCATCACAAACAGCTTTGCAAGAGACTCACCCCACAAACGAAAAAGCCCCGTCGCGAGACAGGGCTTTTCCAGCAACTACGCAATTATGCCGCGACGACTTCAGTCTTCGGGACAATGCTCACGTAACGGCGGTTGAAAGCGCCTTTTACTTCGAACTTGATCACGCCGTCGATTTTAGCGAACAGAGTGTGATCTTTGCCCATGCCAACGCCGTAGCCAGCGTGGAATTGGGTGCCGCGCTGACGCACGATGATGTTGCCCGGAATGATGACCTGGCCGCCATACATCTTCACGCCAAGGCGTTTGGCTTCTGAGTCGCGACCGTTACGGGTACTACCACCAGCTTTTTTGTGTGCCATGAGTTCAATTCTCCTAGTGAGGAATTAGGCTGAAATTAAGCCTGAATACCGGTGATTTTGATCTCGGTGTACCACTGGCGGTGGCCCATACGCTTCATGTGGTGCTTACGACGACGGAACTTGATGATGCGGATTTTATCGTGACGACCTTGGGAGATCACTTCAGCCACAACGGTAGCGCCAGCAACAACTGGAGCACCGATATTCACGTCATCGCCATTGGCGACCAACAGAACGCGATCAAAAGTTACGGATTCGCCGGTAGCGATTTCCAGTTTTTCAATCTTCAGGTATTCACCTGGGGCGACTTTGTATTGCTTGCCACCAGTAACGATTACTGCGTACGACATGGTATTTCTCCGATAATCCTGCTCACCCAGCTCTTTATAAGAAGAGGTATTGGCTGGCATGGCTGCATGGGGCTGGAACGGCCCAAGTGCAATTGCGTAAGGCAGGTGCTGCCCAGGAAGTTCAGGGTGCGCGATTGTACGCAAGGAGCAAAGCCGATGCAAGTGCCTGTCCATAGCGCCTTGACAGGCCCGGACGCGGGTCCTAGCATGCCGCGCAACCCTTCTGGAGCGACTCTCGCTGATGCAACCCCAAGCTTTCTACCGCGCGGTGGCGGACGATTTTAGCGCCGTCGACGGCATCATCAAGAAGCAGCTGACTTCCCGAGTGCCGCTGGTATCGAAAATCGGCGACTACATCACCTCGGCCGGGGGCAAACGCCTGCGTCCTTTATTGGTGCTGTTGTGTGGCAAGGCCCTGGGTCGCGAAGGCGACGACATGCGCCTGCTGGCCGCTACCATCGAATTCCTGCACACCGCCACCCTGCTGCATGACGACGTGGTCGACATGTCCGGCATGCGCCGTGGCCGCTCCACGGCCAACGCCATGTGGGGCAATGCACCGAGCGTACTGGTGGGCGACTTCCTGTACTCGCGCTCGTTCGAAATGATGGTCGAGCTGGGCTCGATGCCGGTCATGAAGATTCTTTCCCAAGCCACCCGCATCATCGCCGAAGGCGAAGTGCTGCAGCTGTCGAAAGTCCGTGACGCCAGCACCACCGAAGAAACCTATATGGAGGTCATCCGCGGCAAGACCGCGATGCTCTTCGAAGCGTCGACCCACAGTGCTGCAGCCCTGGCCGGCGCCACGCCGGAGCAAAGCGAAGCGCTGCGCACCTTTGGCGATCACCTGGGGGTGGCCTTCCAACTGGTCGACGACCTGCTGGACTACCGTGGCGACGCCGAGACCCTGGGCAAGAACGTCGGTGACGATCTGGCCGAGGGCAAGCCGACCCTGCCGCTGATCTACACCATGCGCGAAGGCACCGCCGAACAGGCCGCGCTGGTTCGCCAGGCGATCCAGAAAGGCGGCATCGAAGACCTGGAAAGCATCCGCGCTGCCGTGGAAGCCTCGGGTTCCCTGGATTACACCGCACAACTGGCCCGCGACTACGTAGCCCGCGCCATCAGCTGCCTCGAAGCCCTGCCGCCAAGCGAATACCGCGATGCGCTGGTGGAGCTGAGCGAGTTCGCGGTCGCCCGCACGCACTGATCCCCCGCATGCACTGGAGCCGGCCAGCCGGCTCCAACGGGCATCCCGCCCCTCTCCCGGCTAAAACCCTATACAATGTGCGCTTTTTAGCCATCCTGAAACTCAAGGAGCTTTAGTGAGCACGTTGCCACCCTGCCCAAAATGCAATTCCGAATACACCTATGAAGACGGCGCACAGCTGATCTGCCCGGAATGCGCCCACGAGTGGTCCGCCAGCGGCGAAGCCGAAGTAGCGTCCGATGAAAGCGTGAAAAAAGACTCGGTGGGTAACGTCCTGCAAGATGGCGACACCATCACCGTGATCAAGGACCTCAAGGTCAAGGGCACGTCCCTGGTGGTCAAGGTCGGCACCAAGGTCAAGAATATCCGCCTGTGCGATGGCGACCATGACATCGACTGCAAAATCGACGGCATCGGCCCGATGAAACTCAAGTCAGAGTTCGTGCGCAAAGTCTGATCCCCCTGCCCATCCCGCGTACTACGCGGGATGGCGCCATCTCCCCGCCTCATCCCCCACTAATCCCCTCCCAATAGCAAAAGGCCAGTCGAGTTGATCGACAGCAATTTCTGCCTAGAAAAAAGCAGAAACCGCCAATAGGTACTTGCTATTCATTGAATAAGAATTATTCTCATTGAACCCATCAAGGAGATGAGAACCATGACTTATTTGATCGACGCGTGGCTGGATCGCCCACACCCTTACCTGAGAATCCTTCATCGGGAAACCGGGGAGGTCTGTGCGGTGCTGGAAGAAGAGGCTCTGAACGAGCTGCAGGACCAGGGTGACCTGGATTTCAACGGCTTGAGTTCCAGCGAGCCAATGGTGCTCAAGGAACTGGTGCGCAACCTGTTTTTGTTCTGTTACGCCAGAGCCTTGCGCCCGGCGTCAGAACTCAGCAGCAAGTTTCAGGTATGAGCGTCACTGCAAAACCTGCGGGGGCTGGCTTGCCAGCGATGGTATGCGCACGGGTTCAAGGCTGAACCCCGCCGCCTGCATCGCCGGCGAACCGGCTCCCGCATTCGCTACGACTTAGAGTACGTCGAGCAGCTCGACGTCAAACACCAGGACGCTGTGCGGCGGGATGCTGCCTACGCCTTGCGCGCCGTAAGCCAGTTCGCTCGGCACGTACAGACGCCATTTGCTACCGGCGTTCATCAGTTGCAGGGCTTCGGTCCAGCCGGCGATCACGCCACCCACCGGAAACTCTGCAGGCTGGCCGCGCTCGTAGGAGCTGTCGAACACAGTGCCGTCGATCAGGGTGCCGTGGTAATGAGTACGCACGCTGTCTTCACGGGATGGCTTGGCGCCCTCGCCCGCAGTCAGCACTTCGAATTGCAGGCCGGAAGCCAGGGTAGTGATGCCATCGCGCTTGGCGTTTTCAGCCAGGAAAGCCAGGCCTTCGCCTGCAGCTGCTTCAGCCTTGGCGGCCGCTTCGGCCTGCATGATTTCACGAATGACCTTGAAGCTGGCGGACAGCTCGTCCTGGCCTACACGGCTTGGCTTGCCGGCGAAAGCGTCGGTCAGGCCGGCCAGGATCGCGTCCAGGCTCACGCCCGGCGGCGGGTTGTCGCGCAGCTGGTCGCCCAACTGACGGCCGATGCCGTAGCTGACGCGGGTTTCGTCGGTGGACAGATTTACTTCGGACATGGAACTGCTCCGCTGTGCGGACGGCTCGGGAACTTGCCGTGCGTGCACAGCGCATCCCGGGGCGCCCGGAACCAAAAGGGCGAGCAGACTAGCACAGAAGCCCGGGCGAAGATCAGGGGGGCGTATGGCGCTATCAGGCCGAGCGCAACGCCAGTGGCACCTTCAGGCTTTCCTCGGCGCTGGCAGACAGGCCGCACATTTCGTCATGCACCGAGGTGTGCACAAGGTTGAACGGCAATGTCGGAAACGCCTGCAACACCTGACGCGCATGTTCCACCGAACGCAGGTGGAACATCTGCCCATGGCCGTCGCTGAGGGGGTAGGCCGCCCCATGCATGCGCGCCTCCAGCAGATAGATGCCGCCTTCCAGAGAAATCAGGTTCAACTCATCGACCTTGCCGGCGATGGCGTAGGCATTCATTTCTTGCAGGTTCATAAACCCACCTCGTGCAATTCAGGCCCGTGACGCTACAGGCATATGCCTGGCGCGATAAAAGCACAAGAGCCGGTCTCTCGATCTGGACCAACGGCGCAGCACTTGGAGCAGGCATCGGCAAAAGGAAAAGACCCGGGTTTTCTGTTAGTGTCGCCGCCGCTTTCCAGCCCTTTCTACGCCAATGGATCTCTGCAAATGGATGTTGACCTGCCACGCGCCCTAAAAAAGTGCGCCCGCCCATGAAACTCATGACCTGCGTCGCCACCGGCATCGGCCTCCTCGCAGCAGGCGTCCTGGCGCTGTACCTGAGCGTCGAGCTCAGCCCCGAAAAACGCCTGGAACAAACCTTCGATCAACGCATCGCCCAGGCCAGGGAGTTGCCCAACTCGACACTCGAAAACCTGGCCATCACTCAGTTGCAGGCCTGGTACGACGAGCGGCGCGGTTTGCTGAGGATGAACTCAGCCTGGAAGGTCGAACACAGCCTCGACGCCAATGACCTCATCGAGCAATACCCGGTTCCCGCCGATGCGGCCGGGCACTGGCTGGCCAGCCTGTTCTTCAAGAGTTATGACGCTACCGTCTTCCGCAGAATCGACATGGATCTCAGTTCGCCGTTCAACAAAGACCCACTCGAACCGTTGTTCCCGACCGAGCTCGACTGGCAGTCGGCCAGTTTGAAGGACGGATCGGTGATCGCCCTGCAAGCCGACAAGGAGCCCGCAGGAGGCCCTCAGTCCCGGCGCCTGGAACAGCACAAGCCCGGACACTATCAACTCATCTACCCGGATAAAGAGCGGACCGAGAACACCCCCGAAGTCGTGGCCTTGAACGGTACTGCGCAAACGGTGGTTCCCGGCCAGGTCAAGGTGTTCAGCTTCACCCGTGGTGACGTCGGCAGTACCCAGAGCCAGGGCAATCTGAGTGTGAAGCTGCTCAAGGCCGAGCCAAACTTTGCCGAGTTCGAGCTGGTCAACAGTGCCCCGCTGAGTGCCGAGCTCGCAGACATGCAGCTGGACCCGCTGCTGATCCAGGCTCAAGACCGGGACGGCAACTACTTGAAAGCCTCCCACGCGACCACCAAGCCCCAGGCACAGTTGGACTTCGAGGACGAGCAACTGCTGGCACTGTTGCAACAGAAAAAATACGACCCGGCCTTTATCAACCAACAACAGCAGCAATTGGACGCCTGGCGCCAGGCCCGGGGCAGTCACTACAAGAAGGTGTCCTTCTACGGAGAACTGGAAAACCTCAAGGTCACCGCCCTAGACTTCTCCACCGTACAGGTGCAACGCCAGGCATTGAAAACCCCGGTCTATTCGTTCAAGGAATGGATCACTGGCAACGCCTTGCAGCCCATGCCGGGTCACGCCGTGGTGCATGACGACAGCATCGCCGAGCAGACCCGTCGCTATGCCATAAGCCAGGAACAGATGCGCCAGAGCGTTCGTGTCAGCTCAGAAGCGGTCAGCGCCCAATACGCCCGAATCCTCTTTCACTCCGACGCGCCCTTCGCCTGGTCGGCGGCTGGGTACGACTTTCAGCGCTCATTGGAGTTCTATACCCAGGGCGCACTCAACACCCGTGGCGAACTGCTGGATATGGGCTTGCGCACCTTCGATTTCGACCCTTTCCGCGGCAGCATTACTTACAGCCCCTCTGAGCTGCCTCGGCAACCAGCCTATGCCACCGGCACCATGACCCTGCTTCACCCCAAGGTTGAAAAAAGCCTATTCGAAGCCAGCGCCCTGCCCCAGGGTCTGAGCGTGCGGGACAACGCCCTGATCATCCAGAGCACGCCGTTCCCGCAGGTTGCCTGGCGCTTCTTCGCCAAGGACAGCAGTGGCCGCTACCTGAAGAAATTCCACCAGGTCCAGCATCAAGGCAAGCAGAGCGAGGAGCTGTTCCAGGTGCAGTACTACTACGGGCAACCCACCACCGTCGAAGCCTATCAACTGGTAGACGTCACGCCCTTTGAGTATGACTTCGAGGTCAAGCTGCACGCTCCGGAAGTCCCCTGATCCCCACTGCCTGAAACTCGCCAGCCCCATAAACAAAACCGCCCGGACGTTTGCAACATCCGGGCGGTTCGGTTACTGCGGCGCTTGAGCGATCAGTGCTTGGTCAGCTTGTCCAGGTAACCCATGGCGAACGCCGAGATCACGAAGGTCATGTGGATGATCACGTACCACTTCAGATGCTCGGGATCGACGTTCTTGGCGTCCATGAAGATGCGCAGCAGGTGAATCGAGGAAATCGCCACGATCGACGCCGCCACTTTCATCTTCAGCGACGACGAGTCCATGGTGCCCAGCCAGTTGAGCTTTTCCTTGCTCTCATCGATGTCCAGTTGGGAAACGAAGTTCTCGTAACCGGAAATCATCACCATCACCAGCAGGCCGCCCACCAGTGCCATGTCGATCAACGACAGCAGCACCAGGATCAGGTCCGACTCGGCCATGGAGAACACGTTAGGGATAACGTGGAAGACTTCCTGGAAGAACTTCAATGCCAGCGCCAACAAGCCCAGCGACAGCCCGAAGTAGATCGGCGCCAGTAGCCAGCGTGAGGCATACATTGCATTTTCGATAAAACGTTCCATTGGATCTCACACGAAGTTTGAAAACGGCGGCGAGTATATCAGCCGTCCCCGAGCCCATAAACCACCGACAAATCCGCAACCTGCGGGTCTGTCGCCGTGTTTTTTCTGCTAGTGTCGAAACCATTCACGCCGCTCACTGACATCGGACAGGAAGACTGGAAAATGGATTTGCGATTGCCTCTGGCGAGTATCGGAATGTGCATGGCGCTGTTGCTCGGCAGCGGTTGCTCACCCAGTGAAGAGAAGCGCCAGGTCAGCCTCGAAGAGAAAACCGCGCAATTCGAGAAGTCCCTGGACGCTATCCAGGACCCGAAACTCAAAGGCGCCATTGCCGACCTGGGCGGCTCTCTGCTGCTGTTGGAGCGCGCCCAGCTACGACTGCAAAGCAAACCCATCGATACCGAGTACGCCGACGACGCCCTGGCGCTGCTCAAGCACTATCCCAGCCCGCAAGCCCTGGTCGACACCTACATCAATGGCCTGTTCGTGCTGCGCAAACCCACCAGTTCCGACTACCTGACCGACCTGCAACCGGTGTTCCCCTTCAGCTTTACCATGCCCGCCGAATTCCCCTTTCCCCATGGCCTGGAATGGCAGTCCGTTACCTTGAGCAACAAAAAAGTCATCCCTTTCCAGCCTGAGTGGTCGGAAACCGACCCCGGCATTCAGCTCAGCCCGTCGAGTTCCAACCTCACCAACCCCGACGATCTGACGGTGACCTACCCGTTCATCGAGGGCCTGGAAGTCGCCAACAAAAATCAGCCTCAACCGGTCAGCCTGCAGGGCAAGGTCGAAGTCATAGCGCCGCGCCGGGTACAGACTTTCGAGCTGAGCAAGGCCGACCTGGGCAAGACCCGCACCGAGGACAATATTCAGGTCACCCTGCTCAAACTGGACAAGAACTGGGCCGAGATCGAAATGCGCAACAGCACCGCGCTGCCCGAGCAGATCAGCGATACCTCGCCGAATCCGTTGCTGGTCCAGGCCCGAGACACCAGCGGGCAGTTTCTGGCGCGCGCCGGCTCACTCAACGAAAGCGCCCAGCAAGTGGCCTTTTATGAGCAACAACTGGCGCAAATGAAGAAACAGAAAGCCTGGAGCGACGATTTCGAACGGCAGCTCGAAACCGAGCAAAAAGCGTTCGACGAACAGCAGACCAGCCATTACGCCAAGGTCTATTTCAACGGAGTGATCGACAAGCTGGAGGTCAGCGTTTTCGACTTTTCCCAGGCCAGCATTACCCGCAAGGATCTCGACCTGCCGGTTCAGCGCTTCGACCACATGAGCACCGACAAGAACATCCGGCCGCTGCCGATGCCGGTCGTGGTCTATGACGACCAGGCCGCGACCTACCTGAAAGCCGCGGACCTCGACGAAGACACCCTGAAGAAAAGTGTCAGCATCAGCCAGTCGGTGGAGGATGCCAGTGCCGCGCGCATCGAATTCGATCACCCGCGTACGTTCAATGACGAACTGCTGGGTTCGTCCTTCAATACCGGCGATACCCCAGTGACATTTTTCACCCAGGGCGCCCAGGGCAAGCGCGGCGAACCCATCGAACTGCCCACCGAAGCCCTCGAGATCGACCCGTTGCGCGGCACCATCACCTACGACCTCAACCTGTTCCCGGAGACCCCGGCCTACGCCGTCGGTTCTATACCGCTGTTCCTGGCCAGCATCGAGAAAAACACCCTCAAGACCCAGCAATTGCCCAAGGGCCTGGAGCTCAAAGGCAATGCGCTGATCGTCGACCAGGCGCAGTTTCCCGCCGACGCCTGGCGCTTTTACGCCAAAGACGACACGGGGCAATACCTGAAGGAAATTTTTGCCGTCAGCCACGGCGCATCGGCCACCGGCCCGGCGCTGTTCGACGTGCACTATTTCTATGGTCAGCCAACAGAACTGGAGACCTACCAACGCACCGAGCTCAACCCCGTCGAGTATGGCTTTGAGGTCAAGCTCGACAAAGTCGAACCGCCTCGGGCCGATCAGTAGGGTTCAGTGCTCGGGGTGGAACTGGAAGTCGCCGGAGTTGCGCCCGCGATCACCGTTGATCTGGCGCAGTTGGGCTTGCAGGTGCAGGCACCAGATCTGCGGGTCATCGGCCAGTTGGTAACCGTGGGTGGTGAGGCTCTCGACAATCGAGTCGAGTATGGATTCAGCCACCACCGGACCGCAGAAAGGCCCCTGGGATTTGATGGCAGAAGGTTGTTCACCGGCCATTCCGGCGGCGAACAGCAAGGTCCACATTCCGGTATCGCCGGCCAGCGGACGAACGCTGCATTCGATACGGGTGACCAGGCCCAGGCATTGGCGGGTAAGGCAGAGGTTGCGCGACATGGCGGCGACCCTCGTTAGATCCGGTGTTCAGTCTTCGTCGGAAGACTGTTGCGATCCAGTGACGACTGTCGTTCTCCTTGCCCTGAGAATAGAGGAAAAGCCCGATAAGCAAAGTTGACCGGATAAACAGGCGCCGAATGGTCTGTTGGCGAAAGTTGACGCCAGCCGACTGACGCTGCGACGCGGGACAAAGCCCGCGACGCAGGTCTGGGTCAGACCGGTTTGGCTTCAGCCAGCGCCTGTTGCGCCAGCTCTTTTTCGGCTTCCTTGAGGTCTTCTTCGCTGATCATTTCCGCGATCACCCGCAAGCGCTCCACCACCCGCGCGTTGACGCTGCCTTCCGGGAACTGCCCATCTGCATCCGGCTCGCCGGCAGGCTCGCCGACCAACAGGCTCAACGCCTCGTCGGCCTGGCGCACCGCATACACATGAAACTGCCCGGCACGCACCGCTTGCAGCACTTTCTCATCCAGCATCAGGGTCGCGACGTTGGCCTGAGGAATAATGGCGCCCTGCTCCCCGGTCAAGCCGCGCGCCTCGCAGAGACGGAAGAAGCCTTCGATCTTCTCGTTGACCCCGCCCACCGCCTGCACTTCGCCAAACTGGTTGATCGAGCCGGTAATGGCGAAGCATTGCTTGAGCGGCGTCTTGGACAGCGCCGAGATCAGCGTGCAAGCCTCGCCCAGGGACGCGCTGTCGCCATCGACGTAACCGTAGGACTGCTCCAGGGCAATACTGGCGGAGATCGCCAGGGGGAATTCCTGGGCATAACGACTGCCCAGGTAACCGGTGAGGATCATCACCCCCTTGGAGTGGATCGGCTGCCCGAGGTTAACCTCGCGCTCGATGTCGACGATACCGCTGCCGCCCGGATAGACCGTCGCCGAAATCCGCGCGGGAACCCCGAACGCCGAATCGCCCACTTCCAGCACCGTCAGCCCGTTGCACTTGCCGACAGCGGCACCGTCGGTATCGATCAGGATGATCCCGGCCAGCATGTCATCGAGAATCCGCGCCGACACTCGGCCGGTGCGAGTGGCCTTGGCCTTGAGGGCGCGTTCGATATGCCCGGCATCGGTCATTTCATCGGCGGCCAGGTGGCGAATGAAGTCGGCCTCGCTGACCAGCTGGAACAGATCGCCAATGCGCGCCGACAAACGCCCCTGGTGCTCGGCCAGGCGTGCGCTGTAAGTCGCCAGGCGCGCCACCGCATCGGCAGTCAGCGGCGCCATGCCTTCTTCCGAGGTACGGGTCTTGAGCAACTGGGCGAACTGCTCAAGGCTCTCGTCGACCATCGGGATGTCTTCGTCGAAGTCCACCAGCACCCGGAACATCTCCTGGAAGTCCGGATCCAGGTCCTGCAGCGTGTAGTACAGCTGCCGCGCACCGATGATGATGACCTTGACCTGCAGCGGGATCACTTGTGGTGTCAGGGTCACCGTGGCCAGGCGCCCGAGCTCGCCCAATGGCGACTCCATCTTCAGCTTGCGCGATTGCAGGGCACGCTTGAGGGCATCCCAGACGAAGGGCTCGCTGAGCATCTTCTCGGCTTCAAGAATCAGGAAACCACCGTTAGCCCGGTGCAAGGCGCCCGGCCGCAGTTGACGGTAAGTGGTGTAAAGCGCGCCCTGGTCGGTGCTGTACTCGATCCGGCCAAACAGGTTGTCATAGGTCGGATGCGGCTCGAACACCACCGGTGCGCCACCGCTGGCCGGGTGACCGACCACCAGGCTCGGGCAGTACTGTTCTTCCAGGAGCTTGCGGGCCACGGCGTCGGTCTTGCTGTCGTCGACCAGTTGCTCGACCACGGTTTTCAGCAGGTAAACCTGCATGGCTTGCAGGTACCCGCAGACCGCTGCGTTTTCCGCGTACTTTTCCGACAGTGGCGCCAGCAAAGGTTGCAGGGCCAGGGTGATGGTTTCTTCGTTGAGCTGGCGCAACTGGTTGCTCGACTCGCGCTTCCATTGCGGCAGGCTCGCCAACTCTTCGTTGAGGCGTTCTTCCAGCGCTGAAATGTCCTCGTGGAAACGCTCGCGCTCAGCCTCGGGCAACTGGGCGAATTCCGCTTCGTCCAACGCCTTGCCCTCGCTCATCGGGGTAAAGGCGATGTTGCTGCTGTCGCGGTACAGCGCGACTTCCTTTTCCAGGGCCAGGCGTTCGATCACATCCAGAGCGCGGTCGTAGCGTTGGTTGAACGCACGGTCGATGGCGCTTTTCTTCTGTTGGTAGGACGGGTGTTCGAACACTGCCGGAAAGGTCGACAGCAGGTTGTCGATCAAACCGTTGATGTCGCCGATGAACGCACCGGCAGTGCCCGACGGCAATTCCAGGGCGCGGGGCTCGCGCGGCTCATCGAAATTATTGACGTAGACCCAGTCCGCCGGGGTCTGCAGGCGCTTGCCTTCAGCCTTCAGGTAGCGTTTGACGAAAGAAAACCGGCCAGTGCCGGGCTCACCCATGACAAACACGTTGTAACCGGGGCGTGGCATGGCCACACCAAATTGCAGCGCTTCAACAGCACGTTCCTGGCCAAGCACACCGCGAAAGGGCTCCAGATCATTGGTGGTCGAGAAGCTGAACTGTTCAGCGGAAAACGGACGGGTCAGCGCTTCGGGCGCTAGACGCAAGCTGGCAGCAACAGGATCAGGCATCGGGCTTCCTTACATCAGGCGGGGCAGATGGCGGCATTCTGGCGCCGGGTATACCCGGCTGGCAAGGCGCGCCTCAGGCGAAAGCATAGACAAACGTAAAAGCCTGGGTGAACGGGAAAAAAACCTTCATATGCATGAATGTTTTGTAAAAAGTAACGGAACCCTTGGAACCTGCCTAAACTCCAAACTGCGCGGCTGGACTAATAACCGGCCCACTGGCGCAGAAATGGGCCAGACCCCCTTGTCCATTGGTTTGCACACAAAGAGAACAAAGCTATGAAACGGATTCTTCTCGGTACTCTCTTCACCGCTGTTTCCATCAATGCCATGGCTCAGGCGCCAGGCGGTCCGGATTGCGGCTGGGGCAACATGCTGTTCGAAGGTCAGCGTGGGACCCCAGCACACTTCCTGGCATCCACCACCAACGGCACTTCCGGTAACGCCACGTTCGGTATGACGTCCGGTACCAACGGTTGCTCGACCAACGCCGCGCTGACGTATGGCGGTAAATCCTGGATTGCCATGAATGGCATGATGAACGAACTGTCCGAAGACATGGCAAAAGGCCAAGGCGAAGCCCTGACCACTTACGCTGTGGTACTGGGTGTCGCTCCGGAAGATCGCGCGCACTTCGCCGCAGTCACCCACGAGCACTTCCAGCAGATCTTCAGCAAAGCTGACGTGACGGCGGACGATGTGCACACCAATACCCTGGCCGTGCTGAAAAGCGACACGCGCCTGGCTAAATACGCTACCCCGGCTTAAGCTCGCAACGCCCGCTCCCTCTGGGGGCGGGCTTTTTATTTTTTCGACCTAACCCCCTTTGGGTCTTTGTTTTTTTCGACTTAAGTTGCCCACCATGCTCAAACGCCTTGCCTATCTGGCGCTGTGTGCCTGCGCCCCGCTGTACGCCGCGCCTCATATCGACAATCAACGTTTGCAGCAACTGGCCAATGATCCGTTCTGGATCTCCCTGGGGCACTACGAGAGTGGCAAGCTCGGCGGCTGGCGCAGCTATGTCAGCGACCAGAAGTTCTTTCTCGCCGCCGATGGCGCGCACCATCCCGATGCAGAACTCAAGGCCACCCTCGAGGCGATCTACGCCCCCGCGAGCGCCGGCGAGAAACACGCCCAATGCGTTTATCCGGCCCGCACCCGCTGGCTCAAGGCGCAGCTCAAGCTGGACGATCTGCCGGCGGTGGACTGCAGCGAGTTCAAGCAGTGGTTCAAGGATGTCGCGCCCCACAGCGCGGTGATGATCTTCCCGGCGGCCTACCTCAATAGCCCATCCTCGATGTTCGGCCACACCCTGCTGCGCATCGACCAGGCCGACGTGCAAAGCAACAACACGGCCCTGCTCAGCTACGCGATCAACTTCGGGGCCTATATCGAAGGCTCGGACAACAGCATCCTCTACGCCTGGAAAGGCCTGATGGGCGGCTATCCAGGCCTGTTCGCCCTGGTCCCCTACCAGGAGAAACTCTCGGAATACCGCAGCCTGGAAAACCGCGACCTATGGGAATACCGGCTGAACCTGACCCAGGTCGAGACCGAGCGCATGGTCGAGCATGTCTGGGAGCTGAAGCAGATCCAGTTCGATTACTTTTTCTTCGACGAAAACTGCTCCTATCGCCTGCTGGAATTGCTGCAGGTGGCGCGCCCCGGCCTGAAACTGACCGAGCAGTTCCCCCTGACCGCGATCCCTACCGATACGGTCAAGGCGGTGAAAGAAGCCGGGCTGGTGGAGAAGATCGACTATCGCCCGTCCCGCGAGCGTGAGTTGCTGAGCCGCGCGCAACCGCTGTCGGGTGCCGAGCAGGATTGGGTGCTCAAGGTCAGTGCCAATCAGAAGCAACTGCAGGACCCAGCCTTCAAGGCCCAACCACGGGACCGCCAGGCCCTGATCATCGACGCGGCCTACCGCCTGGAGCGCTACCGCGCCAACGGCCAGGAGCGCGACCCACAGCGTTCACAACGCAGCTTCGAGCTGTTGCGGGCGATCAATCAGAACCCGGCGCCGGAGCTTGAGATCGAGCGGCCGGGGCTGCCGGAAGATGGCCACGAGTCGCGCACCTGGCAGGCCGGCATCGGCACCCGGGGCGACCAGGCGTTTGGCGAGTATGGCCTGCGCATGGCCTACCACGATCTGAATGACAACGCCGAAGGCTTCCCCCTGGGCGCACAGATCGAAATCCTGCAGATGAAGCTGCGCCAGTACGAAGGCAATCACTGGCAACTGCAGCAACTGGATCTTGCGACCATCCGCTCCCTGACCCCGCGCAACGAGTTGCTGCAACCCTGGTCGTGGCAGGTCACCGGCGGCCTGGAGCGAGTGCCCGGCAAGCATGACGATGAAACCCTGGTCAGCCACGTCAATGGCGGTGCCGGCGGCACCTGGCAACTGGGCGAAAACACCCTGGGCTTTGCCCTGGGCACCGTTCGCATCGAACACAACAACGACTTCGCTGGCTTTATCGCCCCCGCGGCCGGGTTCAACTCCGGGCTCCTGTGGAAAAACCCGCTGGGCAACTTCAGCGTCGAGGCCAAGGGCGACTACTTCACCAACGGCGAAGTGCGCCGCAGCTTGAGCCTCAACCAGCAATGGGAACTGTCACGCAACCTCGGCCTGCGCCTGAGTGCCCAGCGCGAATTCAGCCAGCTGGCCACACCGGTCAACGAAGTGATGCTGGAACTCAAGTGGTATCACTACTAAGAAGCTCCCAATCCGCCTGCACCAACACGGCGCCTGGAAGACCCAGCGCAGCCTGGCGGCAGCGGCTACAGCTCCTCCTGTAACCGCTGCCGCCAAGCTGCGCTGGCATCAATCACGCCGATAACCTCCCTGACACTCCACAGCACCTACCCACGGCAACCCCAAACAAACCGCTCACCTGTTTTTCACAAGGCCGCGACGAAAGCGCTTCTAAACTTCACTCATCAAGCGTCCAGGAGTCGCAGATGAAGCGTTTTGGTTGGGCAGCCGTCTTGTTGTTGCTGATCAGTGGGTGCGAGTCGACCCACGAGCATTTGCTGGCCCTGGGTTACCCGCCGGCCTTCGCCGACGGTTTCGATGACGGGTGCATCAGCGGTCGCCAGGCCGCCGGGTCGATCAGTGGCGAGTTCCGCAAAAACGTCCCGCGCTATCTCAAGGACCCGCAATACGCCGAAGGCTGGAGCGATGGCTTCCGCCAATGCCAGGCCATGCTCGAAAACCAGGACCGCACCGATTACCGGGATCGCCATTGGGATGAGCGCGAGCGCGCCTGGCAGCAAGAGAAGGATCAAGGCGCGGCGCGGGCCTATCGTTCGCAATAGGTCGCTTTCGGACATTGCCCGAAACTAAAAGGCTGCGACCATGGCCCAACCTCCATCAAGGGAGAAATGCCATGAGCCGTGCCTTCGTCAATGAAGATCAGGCCGCCGCACAGGCCGACCAGCCGGTCGAACGCCTCGTCAGCGCCCAACCCAACTACGTCACCCCGACCGGCCTGGCCCAGTTGCAGGCCAAAGTCGCGCAGCTGCACAGCCAGCACAGCGAACAAGCGAGCCTGGGCGACCAGGCGGACCCACAGCGTCAAGCTGATATCGAACGTGACCTGCGGTATTTCCAGCAACGCCTGCAAAGCGCCCAGGTGGTGACCCAGGCCACTTCCACCACCAAGGTGCAGATAGGCAGCCGCGTGACCTTCGCCGATGAACAGGGCAGCGAGCAGCAGGTGCAACTGGTGGGGGAAGACCAGGCCGATGCCGCCCATGGCCTGGTCAACTGGGGCTCGCCCCTGGGTCGCGCGCTACTGGGCGCGCAACCGGGGGATGAGGTGCTGTGGCATCGGCCGGCAGGCGATCAGACGATCGAGATCATCCGCATCGAACCGGCCTGAAGCGCCTCAGACCACGCCCTGGGCCAACATGGCATCGGCAACCTTGACGAAGCCGGCGATGTTCGCGCCCTTGACGTAGTTGATCCGACCGTTCTCTTCGCCGTAATGCACGCAGGCATGGTGGATCGATTGCATGATGTTGTGCAGCTTGCTGTCCACTTCGCCAGCAGTCCACAGCAGACGCATGGCGTTCTGCGACATCTCCAGCCCGCTCACCGCCACGCCGCCGGCGTTCGACGCCTTGCCCGGGGCGAACAGGATATTGGCGTCGATAAAGATATCCACAGCCTCCAGGGTGGTCGGCATGTTCGCGCCTTCGGCCACGCAGATGCAGCCCTGACGCAGCAGGGTGCGAGCAGCGTCGGCGTCCAGTTCGTTCTGGGTCGCGCAGGGCAATGCGATATCGCACGCCAGGGACCAAGGGCTCTGGCCAGCGCGGAACTCCAGGCCAAACTGCTCGGCCAGCTCGCTGATGCGCCCGCGCTTGACGTTTTTCAGCTCCAGCACCGCCAGCCATTGCTCTTCGCTGAGGCCGGACTCGCAATACAGCGTGCCCTCGGAGTCGGACAGGGAAATCACCTTGCCCCCCAGGTCCATGACTTTGCGCGCCGCGTACTGCGCCACGTTGCCCGAACCGGATATCGCCACGCGCTTGCCTTCGACCCGGTCGCCACGGCGCTTGAGCATCTCTTCGGCAAAGTACACGCAGCCGAAACCGGTGGCCTCGGGACGAATCAGGCTGCCGCCGTAGCTCATGCCCTTGCCGGTCAGGACCGAGGTGAACTGGTTGCTCAGGCGCTTGTACTGCCCGAACAGGAAGCCGATTTCCCGGGCGCCGACGCCGATATCGCCCGCGGGCACGTCCACATCTGCACCGATATGACGATACAGCTCGCTCATGAACGCTTGGCAGAAGCGCATGACTTCAGCGTCGCTCTTGCCCTTGGGGTTGAAGTCCGAACCGCCTTTGCCGCCGCCCATGGGCAGTGAGGTCAGGGAATTCTTGAAGGTCTGTTCGAAGGCGAGGAATTTAAGCACCCCCAGATTGACCGAAGGGTGGAAGCGCAAACCGCCCTTGTAGGGACCGATGGCGCTGTTCATCTGGATGCGGAAACCGCGGTTGACCCGGACCTTGCCCTGATCGTCGACCCACGACACACGGAACACCACCGCACGCTCCGGCTCGCAGATGCGTTCGAGAATACCCGAGGTCAGGTAATGGGGATTGGCTTCCAGAAAAGGCCACAGGCTGCGTAGTACCTCTTCCACCGCCTGGTGGAATTCAGGCTGGTCTGGATCGCGTTTTTTCAGGCGGGCAAGGAAGTCTTCGACGGATTCGATCATGGAAAAGTCTCGGCAAATTTATTGTCGTTAACGGAGATTTGCCCGGGACTTTAGCAATTCGATTCGCACCGCGACAGCGCAAAATGTCGCAGTTATGAATTTAAATGGTGCATTAGATATAAATCAGCCCCTGAAAAGCCGATTTTTGTGCACCGAAACGAGGATCAACATTAACCCGATCGCCCGATTCCGGTCACCTCTGAAACCGCTCGCCGATTGAGCAGTTCCCCTTGTTCAACTTCCCCTCTGGCAACAATCGCCAGGCAAAAAAAACGGAGCCCGAAGGCTCCGCTTTTGTTCCAACCGACCCGATCAGGCCAGTTTTTTGTGCCGTACGCGATGCGGCTGGGCAGCCGCTTCGCCAAGGCGCTTCTTGCGATCGGCTTCGTACTCGGTGTAGTTGCCTTCGAAGAACACCGCTTGCGAGTCGTCTTCGTACGCCAGGATGTGGGTCGCGACGCGGTCAAGGAACCACCGATCGTGAGAGATCACAATGGCGGCGCCCGGGAAGTCCAGCAGGGCTTCTTCCAGGGAACGCAGGGTTTCAACGTCGAGGTCGTTGGACGGTTCGTCGAGCAGCAGGACGTTGCCGCCCTCCTTCAGGGTCAGGGCCAGGTGCAAGCGACCGCGCTCACCACCGGACAGGTCCTTGACGAACTTCTGCTGATCGCCGCCCTTGAAGTTGAAACGACCGACGTAGGTACGGGACGGAATCTCGTAGTTGCCGATGCGGATCTGGTCGGAACCGTCGGAGATCTGCTGGAAAACAGTCTTGCTGCCATCCAGGTCGTCGCGGCTCTGATCCACGCAAGCCAGCTGCACGGTTTCGCCGACTTCGATGCTGCCCGAATCCGGTTGTTCCTTGCCCATCAGCATGCGGAACAGGGTGGATTTACCTGCACCGTTACCGCCGATCACGCCGACGATGGCACCTTTAGGCATGCTGAACGACAGGTTGTCGATCAGGACGCGATCGCCATAGCCCTTGGTGACGTTCTTGAATTCGATGACCTTGTCACCCAGGCGCGGACCGGCCGGGATGTAGATCTCGTTGGTCTCGCTGCGCTTCTGGAATTCCTGGGACTGCATTTCCTCGAAGCGTTGCAGACGAGCCTTGGATTTGGACTGGCGGGCCTTGGCGCCTTTGCGCACCCACTCCAGTTCTTCCTTCATGGCTTTTTCGTGAGCCGACTGCTGCTTGGATTCGGCAGCCAGACGGTCGGACTTGGCTTCGAGCCAACCCGAGTAGTTGCCTTCATAAGGAATGCCGGCGCCACGGTCGAGCTCCAGAATCCAGCCAGCAACGTTGTCCAAGAAGTAACGGTCGTGCGTAATCGCGACCACAGTGCCCGGGAAGTCGTGGAGGAAGTGTTCCAGCCAGGCGACGGAATCGGCGTCCAAGTGGTTGGTCGGTTCGTCGAGCAGCAGCATGTCCGGGGCCGACAGCAGCAGGCGGCACAGGGCCACACGACGCTTCTCGCCACCTGACAGGTGTTCGACCTTGGCGTCCCAGGCCGGCAGGCGCAGCGCATCGGCGGCGACTTCCAGCTGGCGCTCCAGGTTATGACCATCGCTGGCTTGGAGGATGGCTTCGAGCTTGGCCTGTTCGGCGGCCAGCTTGTCGAAGTCGGCATCCGGGTCGGCGTAGGCGGCATACACCTCGTCAAGGCGCGCCTGGGCGTCCTTGATCACGCTGACCGCTTCCTCGACCACTTCACGCACGGTCTTGGTCGGGTCCAGCTGTGGCTCTTGCGGCAGGTAGCCGATGTTCAGGTCTGGCATCGGGCGTGCTTCACCGTCGAACTCGGTGTCAACGCCGGCCATGATTTTCAACAGGGTGGATTTACCCGAACCGTTGAGGCCCAGTACGCCGATCTTGGCGCCGGGGAAGAATGACAGCGAAATGTTTTTGAGGATTTCCCGCTTCGGCGGAACAACTTTTCCCAGCCGATGCATGGTGAAGACGTATTGAGCCATGGTGAACCTAGCGTCAGTGACTGATGAATAGATCGGGCAGAGCCCGGGCCAGGCCATGCGCGGCACGGGCGTTGATCGTGATCAATACCCGCGAGCGGTAAATGCCTGATTGTCTGGAGCTGGAACGCTCCCGCGTAACCGGCAAAGCTACCTCAACGGATGACTAAGGTCCAGCCAGGCGGGGCTGGCACTTTGCCACAACTCAAGGCATGCTAGCCGCCCTTCGGGCGTCCGGCTTATAGTGCACGTCGCGCCAGTCCAGCCAAACCGCAGGATCACAGCTTGTCCAATGTCATTCCGCCATCTTCCGTGCGCGCAATCGCCTCTGCGCCCGGCTCTCCCCTGCGCGGCACCCTGAAGGGGGGATTGGCAACGCTGGTACTGCTTCTGCTCGCCCTGCTGTTTTGGCAGTTGCTCGACCAACTGCAGCAAACCCGTAAAGACCAGCACCAACATGCCATCGACTACAGCGCCGATCTGGCTGATCACCTCAGCCTGAACCTGGCGCTGAACGCGCAGATTGCCCTCAACCTGCTACCGATCGTCGAACAGCCCCACGACACCGAGCAACAGCAGCAACTGCTGAAAAGACTCCAGTTGTCCCTGCCGGATGTTCGCAGCGTCGCCCTGCTCGATGCCCAGGGCCAAGTGCTGAGTGACAGCGCCACCGACAGCCAGGATGCGGCCTGGCTGGCGAAACTGGTCGAGCGCAGCCACGCCCAGCGCTACTTCTTCGGCAACGGCCCGGAGGGTTCGGTGGTGTATCTGTTACTGCACCAGCCCAGCGGCGCGGTTAAGGGCTACTGGGTATTGCGGGTGGCCCCGAGCTTCTTCCAGACCCTGACCCGGCACAGCGATGAAAGCTTCCGCCCGGTGTGGGTGGTGCAAAACCGCCTGACCCAGCAAGTCATCAGCCGCGATGAAAGCAGCAGCGCCACACCCGGCCAGCTTTCGCCCGATGAAATGGCCAACACCGTGCTGGTCACGCCCCTGGGCAATAGCGATTGGCAATTGCGCGGCCTGTTCGATGAGCGCGCGGTCATCGAGCAACTGTTGCCGGCCTTTATCGGCAAATGCCTGCTGGGCCTGGCTTTCTCGTTGATTCCGGTGATCGCCCTGCTGAACATGCGCCGGCGCCAGCGCCAATTGCACGAAGGTCGGCGCCGCTACCAGGATATTTTCGAAGGCACCGGCGTGGCCTTGTGCGTGCTGGATATCTCCGGCCTCCCGATTCTGCTCGACAAGCTGCAACTGCGCACCAGCGAGCAGCTCAGGCACTGGCTGCAACAGAGCTCCGAGCAGCGCCTGCAACTGTTGCAGGAACTGCGCATTACCGAAGTCAACCAGGTCGCCCTGCGCCTGCTGAATGTCGACGCCTGCGAAAGCGCCTGGAAACTGCTGATCGACGGCTGCCCGCTCAACGGCAACGCCATCGGCATTCAACTGCTGGATGCCGTGCTCACCCGCCAAAAGCAGCTGGAGCTGGAAATCAAGCTCAGCGATGCCCAGGGCAAGGACCAGCATCTGTGGCTGGTGCTGCGCCTGCCGGAAGACCCGAGCGATTACCGCGCGGTGATCCTCAGCATCAGTGACATCACCAGCCGCAAGCTGATCGAACTGTCGCTGCTGGAGCGTGAAGGTTTCTGGTCGGACGTGGTGCGCACCGTGCCCGATCACCTGTATGTGCAGGACGTGATCAGCCAGCGCATGATTTTCAGCAACCATCACCTGGGGCAGACCCTGGGCTACAACAAGACCGAACTGCACCAGATGGGCGAGTACTTCTGGGAGATCCTGCTGCACCCGGAAGACGCCGACCTCTACCACCGCCTGCGCCAGGAGCAGCGGCATTCGGGTTATGCCCAGCTGTTGCAATGCCAACTGCGCTTTCGCCACCGCAGCGACCAATGGCGGCGTTTCGAGATCCGCGAACAGGCGCTGGCCCGGGATCGGCACGACCAGGTCACGCGGATCATCGGCGTGGCCAAGGACATCACCGACCAGATCGAGGCCAGCGAATCCCTGCGCGACAGCGAGCAACGCTACCGGATGCTCGCCGAAAGCATCAGCGACGTGATTTTCTCCACCGACAGCAAGCTGTCGTTGAACTACGTGAGCCCGTCGGTGCTGGCGGTGCTGGGTTATGGAGTGGACTGGATCTTCCAGAACGGCTGGCAATCGACCATCGCCAACCCGCAGCAACTGACCGGCATCTATGCCCTGATGGACCGGGTCAGCAAGGCCCTGGACAAACCCGAGCAACTGGCGCAGTTGCGCAGCCAGGTGCAGACCCAGTTGTTCCTGTTCGATTGCCTGCGCGCCGACGGCCGCAAGATTCCCATCGAGCTGCGCCTGGTGCTGGTGTGGGACGAGCACGGGGCGTTCGAAGGCGTGCTCGGCGTCGGCCGCGACATCAGCCAGCAACGCCGTGCGGAAAAAGACCTGCGCATGGCTGCCACGGTTTTCGAACACTCGACCTCGGCGATCCTGATCACCGACCCGGCCGGCTATATCGTGCAGGCCAACGAGGCCTTCAGCCGGGTCAGCGGTTACGCGGTGTCCCAGGTACTCGACCAGCTGCCGAACATGCTGACCGTCGACGAACAGCAGGAAGCCCACCTGCGCTATGTGCTCAAGCAACTGCACCAGCACAGTACCTGGGAAGGCGAAGTCTGGCTCAAGCGGCGCAATGGCGAGCATTATCCGGCCTGGGTCGGGATTACCGCGGTGCTGGATGACGAAGGCGACCTGGCCAGCTACGTGTGCTTCTTCAGTGACATCAGCGAGCGCAAGGCCAGCGAGCAGCGGATCCACCGCCTGGCCTACTACGACGCCCTGACCCACTTGCCCAACCGCACCCTGTTCCAGGACCGCCTGCACACCGCTCTGCAATCGGCGGAACGGCAGAAGTCCTGGGTGGTGCTGATGTTCCTCGACCTCGACCGCTTCAAGCCGATCAACGACTCCCTGGGTCATGCCGCAGGCGATCGCATGCTCAAGGAAATGGCCACGCGCCTGCTGGGCTGCGTCGACGATGACGACACCGTGGCGCGCATGGGCGGCGATGAGTTCACCCTGCTCCTGCAGCCTCGCGCCAGCCGTGAAATGGCGCTGAACCGGGCGATCCACGTCGCCGAGCAGATTCTCGCCAGCCTGGTCAAACCCTTTGTGCTCGAGGGCCGCGAGTTCTTTGTCACCGCCAGTATCGGCATCGCCCTGAGCCCGCAGGACGGTAATGAACTGAGCCAGTTGATGAAGAACGCCGACACCGCGATGTACCACGCCAAGGAACGCGGCAAGAACAACTTCCAGTTCTACCAGGCGGACATGAACGCCAGCGCCCTGGAGCGCCTGGAGCTGGAAAGCGACCTGCGCCACGCCCTGGAGCAGGAAGAATTCGTCCTTTACTACCAGCCGCAATTCAGCGGTGACGGCAAGCGCCTGACCGGGGCCGAGGCCCTGCTGCGCTGGCGGCATCCGCGGCGCGGGCTGGTGCCGCCGGGGGACTTCATCCCGGTACTCGAAGAACTCGGATTGGTGGTAGATGTCGGTGACTGGGTGATCAGCGAGGCCTGTCGCCAGCTCAAATCCTGGCACCAGGCCAAGGTCCGGGTGCCGAAAGTCTCGGTGAACATCTCGGCGCGGCAGTTCTCCGACGGCCAGCTGGGCACGCGGATCGCCACCATCCTCAAGGAAACCGGCCTGCCGCCGGCGTGCCTGGAGCTGGAACTGACCGAAAGTATCCTGATGCGCGAAGTCAGCGAGGCCATGCAGATTCTCGCCGGCCTGAAAAACCTGGGGCTGAGCATCGCCGTCGATGACTTCGGCACCGGCTACTCATCGCTGAACTACCTCAAGCAGTTCCCGATCGACGTGCTGAAAATCGACCGAACCTTCGTCGATGGCCTGCCGTCCGGCGAGCAGGACGCGCAAATCGCCCGCGCCATCATTGCCATGGCCCACAGCCTGAACCTGGCGGTGATCGCCGAGGGTGTGGAAACCCACGAACAGCTGGATTTCCTGCGTGAACACGGTTGCGACGAGGTCCAGGGCTATCTGTTCGGCCGCCCGATGCCGGCCAATCGCTTCGAAGCCCAGTTCAGCAACGACGCACTCTTCATGTTCGACTAGAAGCCGCGGCAAGCTTCAAGCGACAAGCTGCAAGAGAAAAACGACCCGTTTGCCGCTTGCAGCTCGTCACTTGAACGCTGCTTCTGTGCGACATGATGTCCTTTCATATGCCATCTAAAACCCATTGGGTTAGAATGCCTCCCTTTTCTGCCCCCGATCCTTGAGGACCGCCATGTTCAGCCGTGATTTGACTATTGCCAAGTACGACGCCGATCTCTTTGCCGCCATGGAGCAAGAAGCTCAGCGCCAGGAAGAGCACATTGAGCTGATCGCTTCGGAAAACTACACCAGCCCAGCGGTGATGGAAGCTCAAGGCTCGGTATTGACCAACAAATACGCCGAAGGCTACCCAGGCAAGCGTTACTACGGCGGCTGCGAATACGTCGACGTGGTTGAGCAACTGGCCATCGACCGCGCCAAAGAGCTGTTCGGCGCCGATTACGCCAACGTCCAGCCCCACGCCGGCTCCCAAGCCAACAGCGCGGTATACCTGGCCCTGCTGTCGGCTGGCGATACCATCCTGGGCATGAGCCTGGCCCACGGCGGTCACCTGACCCACGGCGCCAGCGTTTCCTCCTCCGGCAAGCTGTACAACGCCATTCAATACGGCATCGACGCCAACGGCCTGATCGACTACGACGAAGTCGAGCGCCTGGCGGTCGAGCACAAGCCGAAAATGATCGTGGCCGGTTTCTCTGCCTACTCGCAGATCCTGGACTTCCCGCGCTTCCGCGAAATCGCCGACAAGGTCGGTGCGTACCTGTTCGTGGACATGGCTCACGTAGCCGGTCTGGTCGCCGCTGGCGTCTACCCGAACCCGGTGCCATTCGCCGATGTGGTCACCACCACGACCCACAAGACCCTGCGCGGTCCACGTGGCGGTCTGATCCTGGCTCGCGCCAACGCCGACATCGAGAAGAAGCTGAACTCCGCCGTATTCCCGGGCGCCCAGGGCGGCCCGCTGGAACACGTGATCGCCGCAAAGGCCATCTGCTTCAAGGAAGCCCTGCAGCCTGAGTTCAAGACCTACCAGGAACAAGTGATCAAGAACGCCAAGGCCATGGCCGGCGTGTTCATCGAGCGCGGTTTCGACGTGGTTTCCGGCGGTACTGAAAACCACCTGTTCCTGCTGTCGCTGATCAAGCAGGAAATCTCCGGTAAGGACGCTGACGCCGCTCTGGGCAAAGCCTTCATCACCGTGAACAAGAACTCGGTACCGAACGACCCACGTTCCCCGTTCGTCACTTCCGGCCTGCGCTTCGGCACTCCAGCCGTGACCACTCGCGGCTTCAAGGAAGCCGAGTGCAAGGAACTGGCTGGCTGGATCTGCGACATCCTGGCTGATCTGAATAACGAAGCGGTGATCGACGCCGTTCGCGAGAAGGTCAAGGCCATCTGCAAGAAGCTGCCGGTATACGGCGCTTAATAGCCCGCATAACGCAGTAGAAAAGCCCGGCCCTGGTGCCGGGCTTTTTTGTGCGTGGGGGTTTTGTGTGCCAGATAAAACCAGCGCAGGCCCTCCTCCCCACAAACACCCCAGGCACACCGTCCCCCTTAAAACCCCCGACTGTCTGAGTAACACCACTGGTCAGACCGGTCATGCCAATTTCCGACATCCCCCTTGTAAACCCATAAAATCCGAGCGTAGACTGCGCCTGCACTGGACATACCGGTAAGACCACAATAATTAAGTCCTGGATCCGCAAGCGCTCACGCGCACGGCAGACAGGACACCGATCAGGATCCTCCTCATGCTCAGATGGTGCTCGCGTTCAATTTTCCTCCAGGTTGTTCTCGGACTGATGCTCGGCGTCGTTTGCGGACTCACCCTTCCCGAATTCTCCTCACAACTCAAACCGCTGGGCGATGGCTTTATCAAGCTGATCAAGATGCTGATCGGCCTGATCGTGTTCTGCGTGGTGGTCAGCGGCATTTCCGGTGCCGGCGACCTGAAAAAGGTCGGGCGTATCGGCCTCAAATCAGTCATCTACTTCGAAATCCTCACCACCATTGCCCTGGTGATCGGCCTGGTCATGGCCTTCAGCACCGGCATTGGCAGCGGCGCCAACATCCATCTGGATCAGCTGTCCAGCGCCGACATGGGTGACATCGCCCAACGCGGCCAGCACATGCAGGGCACCGCGCAGTTCCTGATGAACCTGATCCCGACCTCGGTGATCGGTGCCTTCGCTGACAACAACATCCTCCAGGTCCTGCTGTTTTCCGTGCTCTTCGGCAGCGCCCTGAACCTGGTGGGTGAAGCCGCCTCCGGCATCTCGCGGCTGATCAACGAACTCAGCCACGTGATCTTCCGCATCATGGGCATGATCGTGCGCCTGGCGCCGATCGGCGTGTTTGGCGCCATCGCCTTCACCACCAGCAAGTACGGCGTGGATTCGCTGCAGCACCTGGGCAGCCTGGTGGGGCTGTTCTACCTGACCTGTTTCGCGTTCGTCGCAGTGATCCTGGGCCTGGTGATGCGCCTGTCGGGCCTGCGCATGCTGCCGTTCCTCAAGTACCTGCGTGAAGAACTGCTGATCGTGCTCGGCACCGCCTCATCCGACGCCGTGCTGCCGCAGATCATGCGCAAGCTCGAACACCTGGGGATCGGCAGCTCCACGGTGGGCCTGGTGATCCCCACCGGCTACTCGTTCAACCTCGATGGGTTTTCCATCTACCTGACCCTGGCCATCGTGTTTATCGCCAACGCCACGGGTACGCCGCTGTCGATGTCGGACTTGCTGACCATTCTCCTGGTGTCCCTGATTACCTCCAAAGGTGCCCACGGCATACCCGGCTCGGCGCTGGTGATTCTGGCCGCGACCCTGACTGCGATCCCGGCGATTCCGGTGGTCGGCCTGGTCCTGGTGTTGGCGGTGGACTGGTTCATGGGCATCGGTCGCGCCCTGACCAACCTGATCGGCAACTGCGTGGCCACCGTGGCCATCGCCCGCTGGGAAAAAGACATCGACCTGCAGCGCGCCAACAAGGTCTTGAGCGGCCAGCAGGGTTACGGCTTCCAGCCGCGTAAACCGGCAGCGTCCGCCCATCAGCAGGAGTTCTAGGCAACACTTGTGCCTGCCGACGGCAGGCACAACAATCAGCGCCCGCCGATGGCGGCGTTACCGATACCCATGGAGTGCACAGTGATCAGCTCGTCGACGGTGGTAAATTCAGTGGTGGAAAAACTGCGGGCAGCCTTGGCCCGTGGCCAATGGCGCTGCGGCGACATGCTGCCCGGGCAACGCGAGTTGGCCGAACAACTGGGCATCAGTCGTCCAAGCCTGCGCGAAGCGGTGATCGTCCTGGAAACCCTGGGGCTGGTGCGCTCCCTGCCCGGCAAGGGCGTGCTGGTGCTCGAAGCCACCCTCGGCGAATCATCGATCAGCACCAGCAGCGTCGCCGGTGCCAGCCTGGAAGACGTGCTGCAACTGCGCTACACCCTTGAGCCCTTTATCGTCGGCCTGGTGGCCCAGTCCATCAGCAGCAAGGAAGTCGGGCAATTGCGCCTGACCCTGATGGACATGCGCGAAGCCCTCGACGCCAATGACAGCGAAGCCGGGATGAACGCCTACATCGCCTTCCATGAAGAGCTGTTCGCCCTGACCTCCAACCCGATCTTCCAGAACGTGGTGCAACAGACCAGCAACGCGCTGAAACAGAGCGCGGACATCCTGCGCAACTCGCCGGAACACCTGGCCGAGCGCCTGCAGGAAAACGAAGCGGTGGTGCGGGCCATCCGCAACAAGAACAGCGCGCTGGCCAGCGCCGAGATGCGCAAGCATATCCTCCAGGAAGGCCAGCGCATGGGCATCGAACTGAACATCCCGGATGACAACCTGGGTCACTGACCCGATGTAGACCACTTCATATCGGCAACCGGACTGGAGACAGGCCATGGCCAGCTGCGCCTTGAACAATCATGCATTCATCCCCAGCGGCGCCCTGCCCCGCCTGGGCCGGGGCCAGAGAAAGCTGCTGGTCGACGATGTCTATCCACAGATTTTTGAAGCCATTCTCGAACAGCGCATCACCCCCGGCAGCCGCGTCACCGAAGAAAGCCTCGGTCTGGCCTTTGGGGTGAGCCGCAGCATCATTCGCCAGGTATTGGCCCGCCTGTCCCATCAACAGGTGATCATCCTGCGCCCCAACCACCGGCCACAGGTGGCGGCGCCGGACATCGAGCAGACCCGGCAGATCCTGCATGCCCGACGCCTGACCGAAATCACCCTGGTGCGCCTGGCCTGCCAGCAACCACGACCCCGGCACTTGCTGCCCCTGCGCCAACTGATTGCCCGCGAACGCGAGGCCATCGAACGGGATCAGCGCGGGCCGGCCATTCGCCTGTCCGGCGAGTTCCACCTGCAATTGGCCGAGGTGGCGGGCAACGGGCCGCTGGCGCATTTTCTGGCCAGCCTGGTGCCGCTGACGTCCCTGGCCATCGCCCACCATGAATCCCGGGCCTGCAACTACTGCGCCTGGCAGGAACACTCGGCGATTGTCGATGCCTTGGAAACCGGGGATGCCCAGGCAGCGGAGGTTTTGATGAACCAGCACCTGGACCATCTGGAAACCAGGCTGCTGGGCGCACGTTAAGCCCGGCTCGGGCCGGCCGGCTGCCGCACGCCTGTGCGGTGGCCGGGCCTGTCCACAGAGGGGTGGGCCTTAGCTCGCAGCCACTCGTGCAAATCCTGCACGAATCTTTTCTTCCGGCAGGTCGTCGGCGATAAACACAATCACGCTTTCCCGGGCTTCGCCTTCGGCCCATTCGGTGTCCCAATCGAAGCCGTAGAGTTTGAGCACGCCCTGGAACACCATGCGCCGCGGTTCGCCGGCGATATTGAGCACGCCTTTGTAGCGCAGCAATTGCTTGCCGTGATCTTCCAGCAGCTCGTTCATGAACTCGCTGAGTTTTTCGATATCCAGCGGCTGGTCGGTGCGCAGCACCAGGCTGGAGATACGATCGATGGAAGGCGCCTTGCTCACCGGACGCAAGCTGACGCCGCCGCCCAGGTCGGCATTGAGGTTGAACCCGCGCACATCCAGCAGCTCGGCCAGGTCGATCTGGCCGTGCTCCACCACGCGAATCGGCGCCCGGCGGTTGATCCGGGTCAGGCGTTCGCTGAGGGCGTTGAAGGTTGCTTCATCCACCAGATCGCGCTTGCTCACCAGCAGCCGGTCGGCAAAGCCGATCTGGGCCTGGGCGACGGTCTGGGTCAGGTGGTGCTCGGCATGCGCGGCGTCCACCAGGGTGATGATGCCGTCGAGGATGTAGCGCTCGCGCAGCTCTTCATCGATAAAAAAGGTCTGGGCCACGGGCGCCGGATCGGCCAGCCCGGTGCACTCGATCACCAGGCGGTCGAAGGCGATTTCACCGCTGTCCAGTCGCTCCAGCAGCAGGTACAGCGCCTTGGTCAGGTCGGTGTGGATGGTGCAGCAGACGCAGCCGTTGGACAGGGTCATGACTTGCACCGGCTCGGCCCCCAACAGTTGGGTGTCGATACCGGCGTCGCTGAATTCGTTCTCGATCACGGCGATTTTCAGGCCGTGCTCGGCTTTGAGCAGGTGCCTCAGCAGCGTGGTCTTGCCCGCGCCAAGAAAGCCGCTGAGGACGGTGACGGGGATGGGTGCTGACAAAACGAAGATCTCCCTTGGGCTGAAAAAACTGTAGGAGCCCAGCCCGCCGGCGAGGTCAATTCAGACCTCGCCGACCGACCGGCTCCTACAGTGGGATGTTGCCTAGTCTCTGTGCTTCAACAGCACTTCGGACCACCCTTGCCGCCGTAACGTGCTTCCTGACGTTCGCGAAAGAACATCTCGTAGCTCATCACCGGCTTGTCCGGGTGTTTGGTTTGCATATGCTCGACGTAGTTGTCGTAGTCGGGCATGCCGACCATCAGGCGCGCGGCCTGACCGAGGTATTTACCGAGGCGACTCAGGTCATTGAACATGTTTGCAATCCTCGGGTTACGCGTCCGGCAGGGCCTGGAAGGGCGATTCTTTATCCGTACGTTCCTTGGTGCCCCAGGCGGCGATGCCGACCTTGAGCGCATAGAACAGGATGCTGAACACCACCAGCAGGAACAGCGCGGTCAGCGTTGCGTTGGTGTAGGCGTTGAAGATCACGTGCTGCATCTGCTCGATGCTCTTGGCCGGAGCCAGGATCTGACCGCCTGCCAGGGCATCGCTGTACTTCTTGGCCAGGGACAGGAAGCCGATCGCCGGGTTGGCGTCGAACAGCTTGATGAAGCCCGCCGTGGTGGTGCAGATCAGCAGCCAGACAGCCGGCAGCATGGTCACCCAGATGTAGCGTTGGCGTTTCATTTTGATCAGGACCACGGTCGCCAGCATCAGCGCGATACCCGCCAGCATCTGGTTGGAGATACCGAACAGTGGCCACAAGGTGTTGATGCCTCCCAGCGGATCGATCACCCCCTGGTACAGCAGGTAACCCCACATCGCCACGCAGCCGGCAGTGGCGATCAGGTTGGCGGTCCAGGACTCGGTACGCTTGAGCGCCGGCACGAAGGATCCGAGCAGGTCCTGCAGCATGAAGCGTCCGGCACGGGTACCGGCATCGACTGCGGTCAGGATGAACAGGGCTTCGAACAGGATCGCGAAGTGGTACCAGAACGCCATGGTGTTTTCACCCGGCAGAACACTGTGCAGAATCTGCGCAATACCGACGGCCAGGGTCGGCGCACCACCGGCGCGAGCCAGGATGGTGGTCTCGCCGATGTCATGGGCCACCGCTTGCAGGGCTTCCGGGGTAATTGCAAAACCCCAGCTGCTGACGGTTTGCGCCACGGCCATCACATCGCCGCCGACCACGGCCGCCGGGCTGTTCATCGCGAAGTACACGCCAGGCTCGATCACCGATGCGGCAACCATCGCCATGATGGCCACGAAGGACTCCATCAACATGCCGCCGTAACCGATGTAGCGGGCGTTGGTTTCGTTATCCAGCAGCTTGGGCGTAGTGCCCGAGGAGATCAGCGCATGGAAGCCCGATACCGCGCCACAGGCGATGGTGATGAACAGGAACGGGAACAGGCCGCCTTTCCACACCGGTCCGGTGCCGTCGATAAACTGGGTCAGGGCCGGCATTTTCAGCTCGGGCATGGTGACCAGGATGCCGATCGCCAGGGCGATGATGGTGCCGATCTTGAGGAAGGTGGACAGGTAGTCCCGGGGAGCCAGAATCAGCCAGACCGGCAGCACCGCCGCGACGAAGCCGTAGCCGATGAGCATCCAGGTGATCTGGATCCCGGTGAAACTGAAGGCTTTGGCCCAAACCGGATCAGCGGCAATCTGCCCGCCCAGCCAGATCGAACCCAGCAACAGCAATACGCCAATGACCGAGATTTCACCGATGCGGCCCGGGCGGATGTAGCGCATGTAAATGCCCATGAACATCGCGATCGGGATGGTCGCCATCACCGTGAAAATGCCCCACGGGCTTTCGGCCAGGGCCTTGACCACGATCAGCGCCAGCACCGCGAGGATGATGATCATGATCAGGAAGCAGCCAAACAGCGCGATGGTCCCGGGGATCCGGCCCATTTCCTCGCGCACCATATCGCCCAGGGAACGGCCGTTACGGCGAGTCGACAGGAACAGCACCATGAAGTCCTGGACCGCACCCGCCAGTACCACACCGGCAATCAGCCAGAGTGTGCCGGGCAGATAGCCCATTTGCGCTGCCAGCACCGGACCGACCAGAGGGCCTGCACCGGCAATAGCCGCGAAGTGGTGACCGAAGAGAATGTGTTTGTTGGTGGGGACGTAGTCCAGACCGTCGTTGTTGAGCACAGCGGGGGTTGCCCGGCGTGCATCGAGTTGCATCACGTTGTTGGCGATGAACAGGCTGTAGTAACGGTACGCAACCAGATAAATGGCCACTGCCGCGACCACAATCCACAAGGCGTTGATTGCCTCGCCGCGACGCAATGCCACTACGCCGAGGGCGCACGCTCCTACGATTGCCAGCAGCAGCCAGGGTACATGGCGTAGCAGGCTATTATTATTTTTCATTTTTTTATTCCAGCCAGGGTGGACAGAAAGACAGCCAAACCGAGTTTAGCGCTACTGGCTTCAAAGACCACCCCCCACGTTGGTCTAGAGCCTTCTTTTAAGAAAATCCAGCCCTGTGGGGACGGCCGCTCGCCGCTTCTGCCCGCCCGCTCGAAAACACGCTGAACCACCGTGGCGAAAAAACAGTCGCAACTACAAGCCCCCTGTCAGGAGACCCCATGGCCAGGCCCGCTGAACCACCACTGCTACCGCCGCCGTTGTTGTATCTGCTGTTCATCACGTTGGCACTGTTTCTTGCCGACTGGCTGCCCCTGCCCGTCCCGGCCAATGGCTGGACCCAGGCCCTGGCCGTGCTGCTGATCGTGGTTGGCCAGGGCCTGTCGTTCTGGGCAATGTGGCGTTTCCGCAAGCAGCACACCACCAACAGCAACTTCAACCAGCCCCGGCAACTGCTGCGCGACGGCCCGTTCGCCGTGTCCCGCAACCCGATCAACCTCGGCGACACCTGCGGCTATTGCGCCATCGCCCTGCTGCTCGGCAGTCTCTGGCCGTGGCTGTTGCTGGCGCCCTTGCTGTATCTGATGAACCGCAATGTCATCCACCCGGACGAAGTGCAGCTGCAAAGCCTGTTCGGCGACACCTACCGTGACTATTGCCGCAAGGTCCGCCGCTGGCTGTAGCGCAGAACAGGGGTCTATAGTCAGTGCACCACGCAGAGGGCCAGGCCATGAGCGAGCAACATTCCGATCGCCGACGTTTCAAGCGCATTGCTTTTGATGCCAGGACCGAACTCAGCCAGGGATCCCGACGCTGGCCCGTCCAACTGCTCGACCTGTCGCTCAAGGGCATGCTGATCCAGCGCCCAGAGCCCTGGCTGGGCGATGCCAGCCAGCCCTTTGAAGCCGACATTCATTTGAGTGCCGATGCCGAGGTGAAGATGGACGTGCAACTGGCCCACGATGACCATGGCCAGCTCGGGTTCGTCTGCCTGCATATCGGCCTGGAGTCGATCGAGCATCTACGGCGGCTGGTGGAGCTGAACCTGGGCGACCCCGAGGAGCTGGAGCGTGAGCTTGGGGCGTTGATCGAAATCTGATCAGCGCCCCAAACCCGAACCTCAGGGAAACGCCGACGGCTGGGGAAACTCGCTCTCGTTTTCCCAGTAACCCGGCTGCTGGCGGGACGCTACTTGCCACTGCCCATCGACATAACGATAGGTCCGGTAGGTGGTCACAAAGTCCTCACCCTGGGGCGCGGGCGCTGATGACACCTGCTGGATGGATTCGGTGGCGCTATCGTTCGCCGGCACCACTTTCCAGGCCGCCTTGCCGGTCTCGGCCAGCACCAACGGACGTTTTTCACCGGTTTCCGCCAGGTAACGCAACGGGTCGAGCTGATTTTGTGCCGGCACCAGGACCTCGGTGGCCGGACCGCTGTAGCTGCCCATGGGCGCCGTCATGTCGATGGTCAGGAAGAACGCCGGCGCTGGCAGGCCGTTGATCGGGGCCTTCTCCACTGTCGCCAGCGGGTAGCCAAGGTCCTTTTGCGCCAGCACCTCTCCGGAATCGGCAATCAACCGGGCCTGCGCCTCCAGCAAGGGATGGTTTTCGAGATCCGCCGACGCATCGAACGAGTCCGCATCCAGCGCGCTGCCCCAACTGTCGGCGTGCATCTGCGGAGTGATGCGCAGGTCCTCCAGCACCTCCAGCACCGAGCCGTCGCCGACCAGCACCTGCTGCGCCACCCGATAGCCTTCCGGCACTTCGCCCTGTTCGGCATGGGCACTGGCGGCGCTGAACATCAGCGCCAAACCGAGGGTCCGGGTCCAGCCGCTTTTATTGACCATCATCTGCTTCCTTTCATAAGGCCCACGTGGCGGTTATTCGAAAAGTGCGTCCAATGCCTGTTCCAGGCGGGTGACAGCAATGATCTTGAGCCCCGGTGGCGACTCTTTCGGTGCGTTGCCCTTGGGCACAATGGCCCGCTTGAAGCCGTGCTTGGCGGCCTCTTTCAGGCGCTCCTGGCCGCTGGGCACCGGACGCACTTCGCCGGACAGCCCCACTTCGCCGAACACCAGCAAATCGTGGGGCAACGGGCGATTGCGCAGGCTGGACATGACCGCCGCCATCAGCGCCAGGTCGGAAGCGGTTTCCAGTACCTTGACCCCGCCCACCACGTTGAGGAACACATCCTGGTCGTGGGTCGGAATGCCGCCGTGGCGGTGCAACACCGCCAGCAGCATGGCCAGGCGGTTCTGATCCAGGCCCAGGGTGACCCGGCGCGGGTTGGCCAGGTGGCTGTCATCCACCAGCGCCTGGACTTCCACCAGCATTGGCCGCGTGCCTTCCCAGGTGGCCATCACCACGCTGCCCGGTACTTCTTCCTGGGCACGGGTGAGGAAAATCGCCGAAGGGTTGGAGACTTCTTTCAGCCCCTTGTCCGTCATGCCGAACACGCCGAGTTCATTGACCGCGCCGAAACGGTTTTTCACCGCTCGCAGCAAGCGCAGGCGCCCGTCGGATTCGCCTTCGAAATAGAGCACGGTGTCGACCATGTGCTCCAGCACCCGCGGCCCGGCCAGGGCGCCTTCCTTGGTCACGTGGCCGACCAGGAAGATCGCCGTGCCGCTCTGCTTGGCATAGCGCACCAGCAAGGCCGCGCTCTCGCGCACCTGGGACACGCCGCCCGGCGCCGATTGCAGCTGCTCGGTGAAGATGGTCTGGATCGAGTCGATCACCATGACCTTGGGTTTTTCCTGACGGGCGGTGGCGATGATGGTTTCGATGCAGGTTTCGGTCATGACCCGCAGCTTGTCCTGGGGCAGGCCCAGGCGGCGGGCACGCATGGCCACCTGTTGCTGCGACTCTTCGCCGGTCACATAGAGGGCTGGCATGCGCGTGGCGAGGTTGCACAAGGTTTGCAACAGAATGGTCGACTTGCCGATACCCGGGTCGCCGCCGATCAGCACCACCGAGCCGTCCACCAGGCCGCCACCGAGCACGCGGTCGAGTTCGCCGGAAGCGGTGGAGAAACGCGGGATTTCCTCGACGCTGACTTCAGCCAGGGTCTTGATCTGCGCCTGCTGCCCGGCCCAGCCGGTGCGCCCGCTGGGGGCCGCCGCGCCGCCGCTCTCGACCATGGTTTCGGTCAGGGTGTTCCAGGCCCCGCACTCACCGCACTGCCCGGCCCACTTGGGAAAGGTTGAGCCGCACTCGGTGCAGCCGTACATGCGTTTGGCCTTGGCCATCTGAACCCCCGGCAAAAACCGCGATGATAGCTCAGCTGGAGGGTGATCAGTGCGGCGCGGCGGTACGGATTTCACCGCTGGCCAGACGTGCGGCGCTATTGCCCAGCGGATCCTCGGCATTCAGGTCGGCGCCCTTGGCCGCCAGCGCATCCAGCAACTCCACGCGCTTGAACAGGCCGGCGTACATGGCAGCGGTCTGACCGGCGGCATTGCGCTGGTCCGGGCTGCAATCGGCGGCCAGCAGGCGCCGGGCAATCCCCAGTTCGCCCTTGAAGATCGCGCCCATCAACGCGGTATTGCCCCGCTTATCTTGCACGCAGGCGTCGGCACCCGCGGCCAGCAGGCGTTCAACCGCCGGAGCCTGGCCGTGATAGGCGGCGAGGATCAGCGCGCTGTAGCCCTTTTCGTCCTGGGTATCGAGGGCATAGCCGGCCTCGATAAAGGTATCGAGCATCTCAACATCACCGCGCCGAGCGGCATCGAAATAGTAGTCCTGCAACTGGGCCTTGATCGCTGCCGGCTCCGTGGCGGGCGGTTGCCCGGGAGCGGCGAGCGCGGTGAATGAACAGCAGATTAAAAGTGCCGCGATATAGATAGGCATGGAGCACCTCCCTCAGGTCTACACAAAGCAGGAGCACGCGACACCCTGAGCGGGCGTCGCGCGCACGCCGTCAATCCGTCAGCTTGGCGGCCAGGGCCTTGACCCGCGCCAGGTCGCCCTTGGCCACCTGGGTCACGCCGCTGCCGTACTCGGGATCGGCCTTGTAGAGAAACGAAAGCATGATGTGCTTGCTCTCGTCATCCGTGGTGGCCAGGGAGCCGCCGAAGTTGTTGATCAGGTCCTGGCGCTCCTGCTTGCTCAGCGAACGGTACAGCTCGCCGGCCTGCTTGAAGTTCTGCTCGCGCTGGATCTTTGCCTGCTGGGTGCTGCCGCTCAGCGGCTGTTGGCTGTAGCGGGCAGCTTGCGGTTCTTCGCGGGGCAACAGGCGACTCGGTTGGTAATTGACCCCGGTGGAGCTGCTGGCGCTGTTCATCGCGCCGTCCTGGTTACCGTTGTTGACCGCGACTTTCGGCGCATTGATCGGCAACTGCAGGGCATTGGCCCCCAGGCGATACATCTGGGTATCGGCGTAGGAGAACACTCGGCCTTGCAGCAAGCGGTCCTCCGACGGCTCGATGCCCGGTACCAGGTTGGCCGGGGCCATGGCCACCTGCTCGGTTTCCTGGAACACATTGCCCGGGTTGCGGTTGAGCACCATCTGCCCGACCTTGCGCTCCGGCACCCCGGGCCAGATCTTGGTCGCATCCAGCGGATCAAAATCGAAGCCGGCCAGGTCCTGGGGCTTGAGCACCTGGACATACAGGTCCCATTTCGGGAAGTCGCCCTGGTTGATATGGCTCACCAGGTCATGGGTCATGTGGCTGTAGTCACGGCCCTGCACCTGGACCACCTGTTGCGGGTCCAGATTGTTGATGCCCTGCAGGCTCTTCCAGTGGAACTTCACGTAGTGCACTTCGCCCTTGGCGTTGACCAACTTGTAGGCGTGCACGCCATTGCCGTCCATTTCCCGGTAACTGGCCGGAGTACCGGAGTTGGAATACAACTCGGTCAAGGTGCGGGTGGCTTCCGGAACATGGGAGAAAAAATCAAAACGCCGCGAATCATCATCCAGGTTGGTGCGCGGGTCGGGTTTGAATGCATGCACCATGTCCGGGAACTTGATGGCATCACGAATAAAAAAGGTCGGGAAATTATTGCCTACCAAGTCCCAGTTACCGTCGGCGGTATAGAACTTGGTGGCAAAACCCCGAGGGTCACGCAGGGTTTCAGGCGAGTGATTGCCATGGACCACCGCCGAGAAACGCACGAATACCGGCGTCACTTCGCCTGCGGCAAAGACTTTGGCTTTGCTCAGGTCGCTGAGGCTGTCGGTCACCGTGAACGTGCCGTGGGCACCGGTGCCACGGGCATGCACCACCCGCTCCGGAATGCGCTCGCGGTCGAAACGCTGGAGCTTCTGGATCAGTTGCACATCTTGCAACAGCACGGGGCCGGTCGCGCCGGCGGTTTGCGAATTCTGGTTGTCGCCCACTGCGGCGCCGTTATCGCGGGTCAAGGTGGCAGCCTGTACGGAAAGGGACAGCAGGCTGGCGGTCATGACGCCCAGCAGGCGTCGCTGGGAAAGAGTCCCAAGGCCAAGGGTGGTACTCATTGTTTTATTCCTCTGGTTAATCCAGCGCAGTCGAGTGCGCCTGTTAGAGGCTAGTGAGCAACGAGTTGGAAACTAAATTGAAAGGTCGCAAGCGACTGATTGAAAGAATGTTCTGGGCGATAGGCTCAAGTGCGGGTATTACGCGCGCGATTGCTGGCACTTTGTAAACTATTTGCCGCCAAGTCGGTCGATAACAGCGAACACTGTAAGCAGTTGTATCAAGCAGGAGCGCAATGGCTGATTTACACTGCGTTCACCAACCTCATCTGTAACAAGGAATAACCTATGGGCGTGCTAAGTGAGTTCAAGGCCTTCGCGGTCAAAGGTAATGTGGTCGATATGGCCGTCGGTATCATCATCGGTGCGGCGTTCGGCAAGATCGTCTCGTCCTTTGTCGGTGATGTGGTAATGCCACCTATCGGCCTGCTGATCGGCGGCGTCGACTTCAGTGACCTGGCCATTACCCTCAAGGCCGCTGTGGGCGATGCACCGGCCGTGGTGCTGGCCTACGGTAAATTCATCCAGAGCATGATCGACTTCGTCATCGTCGCCTTTGCCATCTTCATGGGCGTGAAAGCCATCAACCGCCTGAAGCGCGAAGAAGCCGTGGCCCCTACCCTGCCACCGGTACCGACCAAGGAAGAAGAACTGCTGGGCGAGATCCGCGATCTGCTCAAAGCGCAGAACAACAAACCCTGAAGTCGCCACACCCCTGGAAAAACGGCGCCCCTGAGGCGCCGTTTTTTTTACCAGTAGGTTTCTACCGCCACCTGCCCGGGGCGTCGGCTCAGGCTCAGTTGCATATCGCGTTGCTTGAGCAGGGCCCGGGTGTCATCGACCATCTGCGGGTTGCCGCACAGCATCACCCGCGAATGCTCCGGGGTCAGTGGCACGCCGGCGGCGCGCTCCAGCTCGCCGTTTTCGATCAGGTGGGTAATGCGCCCGTTGAGGCTGCCCGGATGCTGTTCGCGGGTCACGGTGCTGATGAACTGCAACTTGTGGGCGACTTCCGCCAAGTAGTCGCGCTGCACCAGCTCGCGGATCAACTGCTGATAGGCCAGTTCCTTGGCTTCACGCACGCTGTAGACCAGGATGATGCGCTCGAATTTTTCCCAGACTTCAAAGTCCTGGAGGATCGACAGGAACGGCGCGATCCCGGTGCCGGTGGCCAGCAGCCACAGGTCACGGCCATCGACGAAGCGGTCCAGGGTCAGGTAGCCAAAGGCCTGGCGTTCCACCAGCAAGCTGTCGCCCACTTCGAGGCGACTCAGTTCACTGGTGAACTCGCCGCCGGGGACCACAATGGAGAAAAACTCGAGAAATTCGTCAAACGGCGACGACACCATGGAGTAGGCCCGCCACACCGTGCTGCCATCGGCCCGGGTCACGCCCAGGCGGGCAAACTGCCCGGCGCGAAAGCGAAAACCGACATCGCGGGTGGCGCGCAGGGTGAACAGGCTCGGGGTCAGGGGATGGACCTCAAGCAAGGTCTGGCGCGTGTACTTTTCTGCACTGGCAGTCATGGCAGGCTCCATTGGGCGAATGCCGCTAGTGTCCCGCAAAGCACGGGGCAGAAACACCGGTGGTTTGTAATGGCATAGATCGCGGGCAATCAGCGGCAAAAAAACGTACCATTTGCCCCCTCTTCGAGCAGACGCCACGCGGCCTGCGTGCCACCTGCCCGAACGCTCCTGCCCGCAGACGCCCCGTCCATCGGCAGGACATTCGTCGATTATCCAGAGTCCGCCCCATGCCCCTGCTCGAAAGCCCCTTCGCCCAGCTCGACCTGATCCGCCAGCCCGAACAACCGAACGAGCCATTGCAGGCCTTCGACGCGGCGGACGAGTACTTGCTCAACCACCTGGCTGAGCAGCAGCCGGATGCGCAGACCCGGGTGCTGATCCTCAATGACAGTTTCGGCGCCCTGGCCGCGAGCCTGGCGGGTCGGGTGCAGTTGACCAGCAGTGGCGACTCGTTTCTAGGCGCCCAGGCCTTGGAAAAGAACCTGGTGCGTAACGGTCGCGCCTTTGACGCGGTGTCGGTGGTGCCGGCCAGCGAGCCGTTGCACGGCCCGTTCGACCGGGTGCTGATTCGCGTGCCCAAGACCCTGGCCCTGCTGGAAGAACAGTTGATCCGTCTGCAGGGCCAACTGGCTCCAGGCGCCCAGGTGGTGGCGGCGGCCATGGTCAAACACTTGCCGCGGGCGGCCGGGGACTTGCTGGAGCGCTACATCGGCCCGGTGCAGGCGTCCCTGGCGGTGAAAAAGGCGCGGTTGCTGATGGCCACGCCTGAAGCCAGGACCCCGGCCGTGTCGCCGTACCCCAGCCGCTATCAACTGGATGAGCCGGCCATCGAGCTGCTCAACCATGCCAACGTGTTCTGCCGCGAAGGGCTGGACATCGGCACCCGTGCCTTCCTCCCGCACCTGCCCCACAACCTGGGCCAGGCCCGGGTGGCCGATCTGGGCTGCGGCAACGGGGTACTGGCCATCGCCAGCGCCCTGCGCAATCCGGACGCCCACTACACCCTGGTGGATGAATCCTTCATGGCTGTGCAATCGGCCCGGGAGAACTGGCATGCGGCTCTCGGCGAACGCGAAGTGACCGTGCGCGCCGACGACGGCCTGGCCGGGCAGGAGCCGCAGTCGCTGGACGTGGTGCTGTGCAACCCGCCGTTCCACCAGCAACAGGTGGTTGGCGACTTTCTGGCCTGGCGCATGTTCCAGCAGGCCCGCGAAGCGCTGGTGGTGGGCGGCGCGCTGTACATCGTCGGCAACCGCCACCTGGGTTATCACAGCAAGCTGGCGCGCCTGTTCCGGGGCGTCGAACAGGTGGCGGCGACACCCAAGTTCGTGATCCTCAAGGCCCGCAAATAATCCCGCACTAGCAGGTTGCAGACCAAAAAAAGCCCTCCATGAGAGGGCTGTAAAACCGTGCCGCAAGGCAACGGGATGGGATGATCAGTGGGTCGTCAGGCCTGCGGCATTCATGAACATGCGCATCAGGCTGGCGACGATAAACAGGGCCAGCACGCTGCCGACCCAGATTCCGGCCAGCCAGCCGAGGCGTTGCCACAGGGGCTTTTTCTCGGCGGCTTCGATTTCCTGCAAAGAGTGTTTGTTGCTCATCGCTTGAACTCCTGATAACCCGCAGGCTGCGGTGTGCCCGGCACACCGCGCGCCCGGCGGCGCCCTAGTGGTAACCGTCTTCGTGGGTGACCTTGCCGCGGAACACGTAGTAGCTCCAGAAGGTGTACCCGAGGATGAACGGGATGATGAACAGCGTGCCCACCAGCATGAAGCCCTGGCTTTGCGGCGGCGCGGCGGCGTCCCAGATCGAGATCGACGGCGGCACGATGTTCGGCCACAGGCTGATGCCCAGGCCGCTGTAGCCGAGGAAGATCAGCACCAGGGTCAGCAAGAACGGCGTGTAATGGGCGTTGCGCGCCACGGCGCGAACCAGGCCATACATGGTCACCAACACCAGGATCGGCACCGGCAGGAACCAGAACAGGTTCGGCAAGGTGAACCAGCGCGTGGCGATTTCCGGGTGCGCCAGCGGGGTCCAGATACTGACGATGCCGATCACCGCCAGCACCACAAAGGCCAGGGGCCGCGCCAAGTTGTGCATTTGCTCCTGGAGCTTGCCTTCGGTCTTCATGATCAGCCAGGTGCAGCCCAGCAGGGCATAGGCCACCACCAGCGCCGCGCCGCAGAACAGGGTGAAAGGGGTCAGCCAGTCCAGCGAACCGCCGGCGAACTGGCGATTGACCACCGGCAAGCCATCGATAAAGGCCCCCAGCGCCACGCCCTGGAAGAAGGTGGCGGTGATTGATCCGCCAATAAACGCCTTGTCCCATAGATGACGCTTGTCATCCTTGGCCTTGAAGCGGAACTCGAACGCCACGCCGCGAAAGATCAGGCCGATCAACATCAGGATCAGCGGCAGGTACAACGCCGAGAGCACCACCGAGTAAGCCAGCGGGAAGGCGCCGAACAGTGCCGCGCCCCCCAGCACCAGCCAGGTTTCATTGCCGTCCCAGACCGGGGCGACGGTGTTCATCATTACGTCACGGTCGGTCTTGCCCGGGATAAACGGGAAGAGAATCCCGATCCCCAGGTCGAAGCCGTCCATGACCACGTACATCATGATGCCGAAGATGATGATCACGGCCCAGATCAGCGGAAGATCGATACCCATGAGTCAATTCCCCTTGTTCAGGCGGTCGCTGTGGTCAGCTTCGGCGTCATCGTCGGCAGCGGAAAGCGGCCGGGCCGGCGTGCGTTTCTGCCCAGGTCCCCCGTGGCTGACTTCGGCCCCTTCATTGATCACAGGGCCTTTGCGCACCAGGCGCATCATGTAGCCCAGGCCGGCACCGAACAGCGCGAAATAGACCACGACAAACAACACCAAGGTGATGCTCATCTGCATAAAGCTGTGGTTGGACGATGCATCTGCCGTGCGCATCAGCCCGTAGACCACCCACGGCTGACGGCCGATTTCGGTGGTGAACCAGCCGGCGAGAATCGCGATCAGACCCGACGGCCCCATCCACAGCGCCAGGTGCAGGAACAACCGGTTGTGGTAGATCCGCTCGCGGCGACGCAGCCACAGGCTCCACAGGCCGGTGAAGATCATCAGGAAGCCGAGGCCGACCATGACCCGGAACGACCAGAAGACGATGGTCGAATTCGGCCGGTCCTCAGGTGGAAAGTCCTTGAGCGCCGGCACTTGCTTGTCCAGCGAGTGGGTGAGAATCAGGCTGCCCAGGTAAGGGATTTCTACGGCGTACTTGGTTTTTTCAGCCTTCATGTCCGGCCAGCCGAAGAGGATCAGCGGGGTCGGCTCGTTGCCGATGTTTTCCCAGTGGCCTTCGATGGCGGCAATTTTCGCCGGCTGGTGCTTGAGGGTGTTGAGGCCATGGAAGTCACCGATCACCGCCTGTACTGGCGCCACGATCAGGGCCATCCACATCGCCATCGACAGCATGCGCCGGATCGCCGGGTTATCCCGCCCGCGCAGCAGGTGCCAGGCAGCCGAGGAGCCGACGAAGAACGCCGTGGCGACAAACGCGGCCGTGGCCATGTGCGCCAGGCGGTAGGGGAACGAAGGGTTGAAGACCACGGCGAACCAGTCCACCGGAATCACCCGGCCGTCGATGATTTCAAAGCCCTGAGGAGTTTGCATCCAGCTGTTGGACGAGAGGATCCAGAAGGTCGAGATCAGCGTGCCGATGGCCACCATCACCGTGGAGAAGAAGTGCAGGTTGCGCCCGACCTTGTTCCAGCCGAACAGCATGACCCCAAGGAAACCGGCCTCAAGGAAGAACGCCGTGAGTACTTCATAGGTCAGCAACGGGCCGGTGACAGCGCCGGCAAAATCCGAGAAGCGGCTCCAGTTGGTACCGAACTGGTAGGCCATGACCAGGCCGGAGACCACACCCATGCCGAAGTTGACGGCAAAGATCTTGGACCAGAAGTGGTACAGGTCGCGGTAGGTGTCGTCGCGGGTCTTGAGCCACAAGCCTTCGAGTACCGCCAGGTAACTCGCCAGGCCGATGGTGATGGCCGGGAACAGAATGTGGAACGAGATGGTGAACGCGAATTGGATTCGGGCGAGATCAAGTGCCTCCAAACCGAACATAAGCTTTCCTCTGTCAGGTAATACCGGCTGAAGGCTTGCGGCCTGCACCCACTGCCCCCACGGATATGGAGTGTGGCGAATTCGGATTCGTTCTTTTTAAACCATCGCAACGTAGGGATTTCTGGCCATCTGGCCGCCAGATCGACCTTTGGAAAAGGTTTTGATCTGGATCAATCAACGTTGAAAGAGTAGTCCTAAATCCGCCATTGGTTTGTGTGGTCTTTTGTCGCGTGACAGCTTGCCTCACCAGCCTGAGTAGCCACGCGAGGCTGCGCTGGCCCTCCAGAACACCGGGATCAGCCAGGGATATCTTCGGCGCCCATCAGGGACAGCGCAGGCAGCGGCGACGAGATAGATGCGGGGCTAACGATTTTTCGGGTCGCGGCAACTATTGGTTACATGTTGGTGATAACCTCGCCCTACCCCCCGCTCAGATATGCCCTCAGATGCCCAGCCCAGACCCGCTTCTGCTCCGTCATCACCGCCCTTTCATCGCGTTTTGGCTGGCCCGGATCTTCACCGCCAGCGGCTTTCAGATGCTCACCGTGGCCATTGGCTGGAACCTCTACCAACTGACCGGCAACGTGCTGGATCTGGGCCTGGTGGGCCTGGTCGAATTCGCGCCGCGGGTCCTGTTCATGCTGCACACCGGGCATGTGGCCGACCGCTATGACCGACGCCGGGTCGCGGCGATCTGCCAGTCGTTGCAGGCGTTGATCGCCCTGTCGCTGGCCATTGGCAGCGCCACCGACAGCGTCACCCGGGAGATGATCTTTATCCTCGCCTTCCTCCTCGGCGCCGCCCGTTCATTCGAAATGCCGACCACCCAGGCCCTGCTGCCGAGCATCGTCCCCAGCGCGCTGTTCCCCCGCGCCGTGGCTGCCGCACAGTCGGCGCAACAATCGGCAACCATCGTCGCCCCGGCCCTGGGCGGCCTGCTCTATGCGTTTGGCAGCGTCTGGGTGTATGGCCCGACGGTGATCCTGTACGTCATCGCCTGCCTGCTGATGCTCAACCTGCCGGCACGGCAGACCCCGCTCAACAAAGGCAAGGCCACCCTGGATTCGCTGCTGGCCGGGATTCGCTTTATCCGCAGCCGGCCGGACATCCTCGGCGCCATTTCCCTGGACCTGTTCGCCGTACTGCTGGGCGGCGCCACCGCACTGCTGCCGGTGTTCGCCAAAGACATCCTGCTCACCGGCCCCTGGGGCCTGGGCCTGTTGCGCTCGGCACCGGCGGTCGGCGCCCTGGGCATGTCCCTGTGGCTGGCGCGCTTCAGCGTCGACCGCAAGGTCGGTCGGGTGATGTTCACCGCCGTCGGTGTGTTCGGCGTGGCCACCATCGCCTTCGGCCTCTCGACCTCGTTCTGGTTTTCCCTGGCGGTACTGGTGGTGCTGGGCGCGGCGGACATGATCAGCATGGTGATCCGCGCCTCCTTCGTGCAGTTGGAAACCCCGGACGAAATGCGCGGCCGGGTCAGCGCGGTCAATGGCCTGTTTATCGGCGCCTCGAACCAGCTCGGCGAGTTCGAATCCGGGCTCACCGCCCACTGGTTCGGCACCGTGCCGGCGGTGGTCATGGGCGGAGTCGGCACGCTGGTCGTGACCGGGGTCTGGATCAAACTGTTCCCGACCCTGGCCAACCGCGACCGGATGCATGTCCCGGTGGAAGAAGCCAAGGTCTAAAGCAGCTTGTCCAGGGTGATCGGGAAGTCCCGCACCCGCTTGCCGGTGGCGTGATAAATCGCATTGGCCACCGCCGCCGCCACGCCGACGATGCCGATTTCTCCCACACCCTTGGAGCCCAGGGCGTTGACGATCTCGTCGTGTTCCTCGACGAACAGCACATCGATCTGACCGATATCGGCATTCACCGGGATGTGGTACTCGGCCAGGCTGTGGTTCATGTGGCGTCCCAGGTTGTGGTCGGTCTGGGTTTCCTCGTGCAGGGCCATGCCGATGCCCCAGACCACGCCACCCAGAATCTGGCTGCGGGCCATTTTCGGATTGACCACGCGTCCGGCGGCAATCGCACTGACCACCCGGCTGACCTTGACCACCCCCAGGTCCTCGTCCACCCGCACCTCGACAAATACCGCCGAATGGGTGGCCGTGGCGTAGGCATCGCGCTTTTTATCCGGCTCGGCATCCACTTGAACCTCCAGCGCCTGCTCCTCGGTATCGCGCAGCAGCTCGGCCAGGGCCAGGCCGTGTTCGCCGTACCACATCTGCCCATCGGCAAAGCGCACCTGGGCAGGCGTTGCACCCTGGAAGGCCGGCGCTTGAGCGGCGGCGCGCTCCAGCAGTTTTTCGCGCAGGGCCGAGCAGGCCTGCTGCACCGCCGTACCCACTGAAGACACGGTGAACGAACCACCCTGCAAGGGCGCAGCGGGCAAGGAGGAATCCCCCAGTACAAAAACCACATCCTCAAGGGCCACACCGCAGGCTTGGGCGGCGATCTGCGTCATTACGGTGTAGGTGCCGGTGCCGATATCGGTGGTGGCGCTACTGACGGTCAGGCGCCCCTCGTGGTCAAGACGGGCCTTGGCGCTGGCCTTCTGCTGCAAGGCTTCCCAGACCCCACCGGCCATGCCCCAGCCAATCAGTTCACGGCCTTCGCGCATGCTGCGGGGCTCGGGGTTGCGTCGCGCCCAGCCAAAGCGCTCGGCGCCCTGGGCATAACAGGCACGCAGTTCCTTGCTCGAATAGGCCTTGTCCTGGTTCTGGTTGCGCTCGGAATAATTGATCAGCCGCAACTGCACCGGATCGATGGCCAGGGCGCAGGCCAATTCGTCCATGGCGCACTCCAGCCCGATCAGGCCCAGGGCGGCACCGGGAGCGCGCATGTCCAGGGGCGTGAACACATCCAGCGGCACCAACTGGTAGTCCAGTTGCACGTTGTCACAGTGATAAAGCATGCCGCTCCACTCCACCACGTGCTCGGTGAAGTCTTCGAAACGCGAAGTCTGGCCGATCGCCGCGTGCCCCAGCGCCAGCAGCCGGCCATTGGCCGCGGCGCCCAGTTGCAGGCGCTGCAAGGTCCGAGGCCGATAACCAAAGGTGAACATCTGCTGGCGGGTCAGGCTGATCCGCACCGAGCGTTTGAGGGCCAGCGCCGCCATCACCGCCAGCGGCAGCTGATATTGCGGACGCAGGCCGGAACCGAACGCACCACCGACATAGCCGGCGAAGATCCGCACCTGCTCGCGCCCCAAGCCGAAAACCTTCTGCACATACCGCTGGCAGTTTTGCGGCCCCTGGGTCTTGTCGTGAATGTGCAGGCTGCCGTCGGCCTGATACAGCACCGTGCTGGCGTGGGGCTCCATCGGGTTGTGGTGCTCGATCGGGGTGCTGTAGTGCAGGTCCAGTTGCAAGGCCGCGCCCGCCAGCTCCGCCTGGAAATTGCCACGGGGCCCGGGCACCTCGGCGGGCGCCGGATGGCCCTCGAATTGCGCGCTCAGCAGGTCAGTGGCGTGGGGCTCGGCCTGATACTCGATCACCAGCAATGAACCGGCATGGCGCGCCAGCTCCAGGCTTTCGGCGACCACCAGGGCCACCGGCTGCCCGCTGTAGAGAATCCGCTCGTTATACAACGGACGAAAAGGCGACCCTTTGGCCGCGTCATCGTCCGCGTAGCTTTCGTCGTAACTGGCCAGGCGCGGGCGATTCAAGTGCTCAAGCACCATCACCACCCCAGGCAGGCTGAGGGCCGCCGAAGCGTCGATGCTGACAATCCGGCCACGGGCAATGCTGCTGGACACCACGCTGCCGTGAAGCAAGCCCGCCTCGGGAAACTCGCCGGCATAGCGCGCCTGGCCAGTGACCTTGAGCATGCCGTCGACCCGGTCCACCGGTTGCCCCATGGGTTTGGCAAAGGAATTCATCGGGCAGCCCCCTCCAGTGCGGCATCGCCCAGGGCACGAATCATCGCGCGGCGTGCCAGCTTGAGTTTGAAAGCGTTGTGCGCCAACGGTTCGGCGTCTTCGAGCAGCGTGTCGGCGGCCAGTGCAAACAGCTCGCGGCTCACCGGCTTGCCCACCAGCAGCCGCTCCACTGCCTTGTCGCGCCAGGGTTTGTGGGCCACACCGCCCAGCGCCAGGCGCGCCTCGCGGATCACCGGCCCGACCATTTCCAGCCCCACCGCCACCGAGACCAGGGCAAAGGCATAGGACGCGCGGTCACGGATCTTGAGGTAGTGGCTGTGCCGGGCAAAACCCGCCGCCGGCAGCTCAATGGCGGTGATCAGTTCGTCATCGGCCAGCAGGTTGTCCCGCTCCGGATGTTCGCCCGGCAAGCGATGAAAGTCGGCGAACTCGATAAGGCGCTTGCCGCCACCGCCCTGCACATGGACCACCGCCTCCAGGGCCGCCAGGGCCACGCACATGTCGGAGGGGTGCGTGGCCACGCACTCTTGACTGGCACCGAGGATCGCGTGGATCCGGTTCAAGCCTTCGCGGGCCGGGCAACCGCTGCCTGGCTGGCGTTTGTTGCAGGGCACGCTGGCGTCGTAGAAGTAATAACAACGGGTTCGTTGCAGCAGGTTGCCTCCGGTACTGGCCATGTTGCGCAACTGTGGCGAGGCACCGGCCAGGATCGCCTGGGACAGCAACGGGTAGCGCGCTTCCACCAGGGGGTGCCAGGCCAGGTCGGCATTGCTGACCAGGGCGCCGATCATCAGGCCGCCAGCGGCGGTTTCCCGAACGTCCCGCAGGGGCAAGCCGGTGATATCGATCAAGCGTTCGGGGCGAGTGATGTTCTCTTTCATCAAGTCCAGCAGGTTGGTGCCGCCGGCGATGAAGCGCGTGTTCGGCCCCGCGAGGTGCACGGCCTCCTGCACATCGAGCGGCTTGCTGTAATGGAACGGGTTCATGGGTTTTCCCCCTGCCGGCGGCAGGCGGGCAACGCCTCTTCGATGGCATCGCGGATATTGCTGTAGGCACCGCAGCGGCACAGATTGCCGCTCATCAGTTCCTGGATCTGCTCGCGGGTCTGGGCCCGTCCCTCGTTGACCAGGCCCTGGGCCGAGCAGATCTGCCCCGGCGTGCAGTAGCCGCATTGAAAGGCGTCGTGCTTGATAAAGGCCTGCTGCAGAGGATGCAATTGATCGCCACTGGCCAACCCTTCAATGGTGGTCAGCTCGGCGCCGTCGCACATTACCGCCAGGGTCAGGCAGGCGTTCACCCGCTTGCCATTGAGCAACACCGTGCAGGCACCGCACTGGCCGTGGTCGCAGCCTTTTTTACTGCCGGTCAGGTCCAGTTGCTCGCGCAGCAGGTCCAGCAGGGTGGTCCAGGGCAGCACGTCGAGTTGCCGAGGTTGCTGGTTCAAGGTCAGGCGTATCGGGTGGCGGGCAAAGGTCTGCGCCGCAGCGCCGGTAGTGGTCGCGCTCATAAACACCTCACGGTTGTCGTGCATGCGCGGCGTTTTGATAAACCGCCGTCTTAGGGGTACGACTTCGCTGCGGGATGAGCGTTCAGGGCAATTGATGGGCGTACCGGGGCCGTTGATCGGCTTTAAACCAGCAACTGCGCCGCCACCGCAGCCCGCCGCGCCTTGCCGCACATTTGCTCCACCAGGGTCAGTGCAAACAGCAGGGCCGCGCCCGAGCCCTGGGCAGTGATGCAGTTGCCGTCGACCACCACCGGCTGGTCGATAAAGTTACACCCCGAGAGTTGCTGGCTGACGCTGGGCAGGCAGGTCATGCGCCGCTGGCGCAGCACGCCAAAGGCTTGCAGGGCCAGGGCCGGAGCCTCGGCGATAGCGGCAAACAGGCGCCCGGCGGCCGCCTGGTCCTTGACCCGTTGCAGCAACGGTTGATGGGCGCCGAGGTGTTGCGCGCCGACCGCGCCCCCCGGCAGGACGATAAGGTCGAAGTCTTGTGCCAGCACATCCACCAGCATGCCGTCGGCAGTCAGGCGGGTGCCGCGGGCGCAGGTCAGCATGCGCCGCGACTCGATGCTGGCCACCAGCACTTCGACCTCGGCGCGGCGCAGGACATCGATCAGGGTCACGCTTTGCAGGTCGTCGATGCCTTCAGCGACGGTGATCAGGGCTCTAAAGGTCATGGCGCACGTCCACAGATGGGTCTTTAGAGCGTAGTCGGCCTTGATCGCCTACTTGATGTAGATCTGCGTACTCATGGTGTTGCCGGGCGCATTGAGCGAGGAATTGCTGAAACTGAAGGTGCCTTCCTGCTTGCCGGCCAGGTCGAAGATGTAGATATAGCCGACGGTGATCCCGGAATTGCCGCAGGGCACCAGGCTCGAGCCGTTTTCGCAGACCGCCGAGCGGGTGCCGTTCACTTCAAAGCCGTCGAGGGTCACATGGGGTTGGCGGCCGTAGCCGATTTCCAGGACATAGACCTTGATGTTGGGGCCACTGTGATCACAACGGGTCTGGCTGCGACCATCGGACACATCCTCGAAACCACAGGCCGGCGACTCGACCTTGAGGATCTCCAACTGGCTCAACGGCGGCGCGGAACGGGCCATGGCCGCTGTGGCCCCCAGACCAAAGGCCGCTGCCACCAGGCCCAGGGCCATCGCTTTTATCGTGCTGTGCATAAATCCCCCCCGAAACGTCGGCGCAGTATGCCCCACTCGCCCGGCAGGCAAAACATCGCCGACGATCGCAGCCATTAGCCCACGCTGCTGGTATGATGCGCGGCTTTTTCCGACCCACTGAAATTCCTCAGGCGCCTCCGGCGGTCTGTGCTTTGCTGTTTAGGTCGATACATTCACGGCGCCCGGCGCGCCACGGGGAGCAGACATGCTGGAAAGGCTGTTTCAACTCAAGGCACACAACACCAACGTACGCACCGAGATCCTGGCGGGCATCACCACCTTCCTGGCCATGGCCTACATCCTGTTCGTCAACCCGAGCATTCTCGGCGAGACCGGCATGGACAAGGGTGCGATCTTCGTTGCCACCTGCCTGGCGGCGGCCATCGGCTCCACCATCATGGGCCTGATCGCCAACTACCCGATCGCCCTGGCACCGGGCATGGGCCTGAACGCCTTCTTTACCTACACCGTGGTCCTGCACATGGGCCACACCTGGCAAGTGGCGCTGGGGGCGGTGTTCATCTCGGCGGTGCTGTTCTTCATCCTGTCGATCTTTCGTATCCGCGAATGGATCATCAACAGCATCCCGCTGCCGCTGCGTTCGGCAATTGCGGCCGGTATCGGCCTGTTCCTGGCGTTGATCGCCCTGCATAACGCCGAGATCGTGGTCGGCAACTCGTCGACCCTGGTGGGCCTGGGCGACCTGACAAAACCGGCGCCGATCCTCGCGTCCCTGGGCTTCGCCCTGATCGTGGCCCTGGAGGCCCTGAAAGTGCGCGGTGCGGTGCTGATCGGCATTTTGGTGGTGACCATCGTTTCGATTCTGCTGGGCGTCACCGCGTTCGGTGGCGTGACGTCCATGCCGCCATCCCTGGCCCCGACCTTCCTGCAGCTGGACATCAAGGGCGCGCTGGACATCGGCCTGATCAGCGTGATTTTCGCCTTCCTGTTCGTCGACCTGTTCGACAACTCCGGGACCCTGATCGGCGTCGCCAAGCGCGCCGGGCTGATGGGCAAGGACGGCCACATGCCGAAAATGGGCCGTGCGCTGATTGCCGACAGCACAGCGGCCATGGCCGGCTCGCTGCTGGGCACCTCGACCACCACCAGCTACATCGAGTCCGCTGCCGGCGTCAGTGCCGGCGGCCGCACCGGCTTGACCGCCATCGTGGTGGCGATCCTGTTCCTGCTGGCGCTGTTTTTCTCGCCACTGGCCGCCAGCGTGCCGCCTTTCGCCACCGCTCCGGCGCTGCTGTTCGTGGCGGTGCTGATGACGTCGGGCCTGGCCGAAATCGACTGGGACGACATCACCGTCGCCGCGCCAGTGGTGGTCACCGCCCTGGCGATGCCGTTCACCTACTCCATCGCCAACGGCATCGCCTTCGGCTTTATTTCCTGGACCGTGATCAAGCTGCTGTCGGGCCGCGCCCGTGAGCTGAACCCGGCCCTGGTGATCCTGTCGATTCTGTTTGTGATCAAGCTGGGCTACCCCGCATGACTTTTGACGCCGCCTCTTACGCCGTACAACTGCAAGACAAGGTCACGCGCCTGCGTGACCTGCTGGCCCCCTTCGATGCGCCCGAGCCGCAGGTTTTCGACTCGCCGCTGCAGAACTTCCGCCTGCGCGCCGAGTTCCGCCTGTGGCGCGAAGCCGGTGAGCGGCACTACGCGATGTTTTCCCAGGAAGACAAACGCACGCCGATCCTGATCGAAGAGTTCCCCATCGCCAGCCTGCGCATCAATCAGTTGATGCCGCAGCTCAAGGCGGCCTGGAAGGCCAGCGCCGCCCTGAGCCACAAGCTGTTCCAGGTGGAGTTCCTCACTACCCTGGCCGGCGACGCGATGATTACCCTGTGCTATCACCGTCCGCTGGACGAGCACTGGCACGCGGCGGCGAGCAGGCTCGCGGCCGAGTTGCAGGTCAGCGTGATCGGCCGCTCCAAGGGCAAGCGTGAAGTGATCGGCCGCGATTACGTGGTGGAGCAGCTCGACGTCGGCGGCCGCACCTTCAGCTACCGCCAACCCGAAGGCGCCTTCACCCAGCCCAACGGCACCGTGAACCAGAAGATGCTCAACTGGGCCTACGACGCCCTGGGCGAGCGCCCGGACGACCTGTTGGAACTGTACTGCGGCAACGGCAACTTCACCCTGCCCCTGGCCACCCGGGTACGCAAAGTGCTGGCCACGGAAATCAGCAAGACCTCGGTGAATGCGGCATTGAGCAACCTCAGCGAAAACGCGGTGGATAACGTCACCCTGGTGCGTCTGTCTGCCGAAGAGTTGACCGAAGCCCTGAACGAAGTGCGCCCGTTCCGCCGCTTGCAGGGCGTGGACCTGAAAAGCTACGAATTCGGCAGCGTGTTCGTCGACCCGCCGCGTGCGGGCATGGACCCGGACACCTGCGAACTGACCCGACGCTTCGACAACATCCTGTACATCTCGTGCAACCCGCAAACCCTGGCGGACAACATCGCCCAGTTGCACGACACCCACCGCATCACCCGCTGCGCCCTGTTCGACCAATTCCCGTGGACCCACCATATGGAATCCGGGGTGTTGCTGACCCGGCGCTGATCCGCCCCGCTCGCGCCAACGGCCGTCCTCGAGACGGCCGTTTTCATTCTGCATCCCCTGTAAGAGCCGGCTTGCCGGCGAGGCGGTCTTGGATCTTTCGCTGGGTTCGAAATCGCCATCGCTGGCAAGCCAGCGCCTACAGGGGTGGGTTGGTGCGGGGGGGCGGTGTCAGCCCAGGGGGTGGAAGTAGCCGGCCAACTGCTGCAAATCCTGTTCGTTGAGCAGCCCGGCGTAGTACTTGAGCTGGATCCGCGCCAGCAGGTAGGCGTGGCGGGCATCGGCCAGGTCGCGGCGGGCGCTGAACAGTTGTTGTTCGGCGTCCAGCACATCGAGGTTGACCCGTTCCCCGCCATGCACGCTTTTCTGCGTGGCCAGCACCAGGGCTTCGGCCGAGCTGACGGCCATTTCATAGGCCCGGACCTTGGCCGCGCCACTGCTGTTGAGGTTGAACTGCTTGCGCAGCTCGATCAGGGTGCTGGCAGTTTGCGCGTCCAGCTCGTACTGGGCCTGGGACAGCTGGCTGGCAGCCTGACGGGTCGACGCCGAGACCGAGCCACCGGCAAACAACGGCACGCTGACCTGGATACCAACGGTGTTGGTGTCGTACTTCTGGTTGTAACTGCTTTCCGAATCGGAGCTGGTCTGGCGGCTGCTGGCGTACAGGCTGACCTTGGGCAAGTGCCCCGCGCGCTTGCGCTCCACCTCATATTCCGCGGCACGCAGGGCGTGATGCTGGGAGGCCAGTTCCGGGTTATTGGCCAGGGCCAGGTCGCGCCAGGTGTCGAAGCGGTTGGGTTGCAGCGGCTGGATTTCAAAGCGCCGGACCAGGGGGTCCAGCTCATCGATCTGCAACGGCTGGCCGACGATCGCCTCCAATTCCCGCAGGGCGGTGTCCTGCAGGTCCCGGGATTCGATCTCGTCGGCCAGGGCCAGGGAGAGCCGGGCCTGGGTTTCCAGGACATCGGTGCGGGTGCCCTCGCCGCCTTGCAGCAGGCGCTGGTTGAGTTGCAAGCGCTCGGCGTAGGTGCGCCGTTGCGCCTGACTCAACTCAATGCGCTCCTGGGCCAGCAAGGCCTGGCTGTAGGCCCCCAGCAAGCGCACCGCCAATTCCTGGCTCTTGCTGCGAAAGCGCTCATCGGCAAACAGCGCCTGGGCTGCCCCCTGGCGATAACGCGCATAGGCTTCGTAATCGAGCAGGGGTTGTTGCAGGGTCAGGGTCGCGGCGTAGCTGCGGTAATCGCGGTCGGTGGTGACATCACCCTGGGGCAGGGTCTGGGTCACCTCGGATTCATTGCGCGAGTTGTTGTAGCTCCAGGACAGATTGGGCAGCAGCGCGGAGCGGCCGATGACGCGGTTTTCTTCACCGGCGTCGCGTTCCTTGAGTGCCGCATGGAAGGTCGGGTCGTTGAGCACCGCCAGGTCGTAGGCCTGGAGCAAACCCAGGGCCTGGGCCGCCGGAGCACACAAAAACGCCAGCCCTAGCAGGGCCAGTTGCAGGGGACGCGGCTTCATTCTTCCACCAAGGCCATGTGGGTGCGGTCCAGCAGGGGCTTGAACAGGTAATTGAGCATCGAACGCTCACCGGTACGGACAAACGCCTCCACCGGCATTCCCGGACGGATCTGCAAACCTTGCAGTTGCTGCATGCCCTCGGCGCTGACCTGGGCACGCAAGGTGTAATAAGGCTCGTCGGTGCGCTCGTCGACCTGGCGATCGGCAGACACCAGGGTCACCTCCCCCGCCACCCGGGGCGTGGTGCTCTGGCTGAAGGCCGAGAACATCAGTTCCACCGTCAGCCCGGGGTGCACCTTGTCGACCATCTGCACCGGCACCCGGGCCTCCACCAGCAAAGGCTCGCCCTGGGGCACGATTTCCATCAGCGCTTCGCCGGGCTTGATCACCCCACCCTCGGTAAACACCTGCAGCCCCACGACCACCCCGGCGGCCGGTGCCCGGACCTGACTGTTGGCCAGTTCGAACTCGGCCGAAGCCAGGCGGTTGCGCAGGTCTTCGCTGCGCGGGCGGGTGTCGGCCAGTTGGCTGCGCACTTCCTTCTGGAACTCTTCGGACAGTTGCCGAATACGCAGGCGCAATTCGAGGATCTGGCGTTGCAACTGGCCAATGCGCCCGAAGTCTTCGGCGATCGAACCGTCGATCTGCGCGTACAGCCGCTCACTGTCGAGCAACCGGTTACGCGGGATGTAGCCGTCCCGCGCCAGCTCGCGCAGGCCCTGCAATTGCTCGCTCAAGGCCTTGCGCTGCTGCTGTTTGCTGGCCTGGGAGTCACGGGTGCCCGAGAGTTGCGCCTGGGTGCCGGCGATGGTTTCGCCAATGCCCTGCTGCTCCATGGCCAGGGCCTCGCGCCGGCTGCTGAACAGCTGGCGTTGCAGGGCCATGGTCGCGGCCACCTCGGGCTCGGCGGCCAGGGCCAGCAGTTCGGGGCTGAATTCAATGCGGGTGGCGCCTTCACGCTCGGCATTCAGCCGCGCCTCGCTGGCCAGGGAACCGAGATACTGCGCACGCAAGGACTGCATCTGGGTGCGCAACGGGGTTTCCTTGAGGCGCAGCAGCACCTGCCCGGCACTCACCAACTGGCCGTCGCGCACCTCGATATGCTCGACAATCCCGCCACTGGGGTGCTGCACCGCCTTGCGGTGGCCCGAAACCATGACCTTGCCGGACACCGCCACGCCCTTGTCCAGGGGCGCCCACGCCGCCCAGCCCAGAAAGGCGGCAAAGCCGCCGAGCACCAGCAGCCAACCCAGGCGTGAATGGTGTTTGTGGTCCAGGGGCAGCACATTGCTCGGGGCCTCGGCGGTAGGCAGCGGCGGCGCCGCGCTGGCGTGGGACTGGCTCATGCTTTTTTCCCTTCAGGACTGGTCGCTACGCCCAGCCGGTAATTCATGTTCAACGCGGTCACCGGGTTGCTCACCGGGGGCGCTGGCGGGGCCTTGGCTTTCTGGCTCGCCTCCAGCACCCGCGCCGTCGGGCCGAAGGCCTGCAGCTGACCGTCGCGCAGGATCATCAACTGGTCGGTGAGGGTCAGGACGTTGGGCTTGTGGGTAATCAGGACCAGCGTGCGCTGCTGTTGCTTGAGCTGGGTGATGGCCTGGAGCAGGGCCTGCTCGCCGGCTTCATCGAGGTTGGAGTTGGGCTCATCGAGCACGATCAGCGCCGGCAGGTCATACAGGGCACGGGCCAGGCCGATGCGCTGCTTCTGCCCGCCGGACAACCCGGCGCCACCCTCCCCCAACTGCGTGTCATAGCCTTGGGGCAATTGCAGGATCAACGAGTGCACCCCGGCCATCTGCGCCGCCGCCAGCACCTTGGCCGAGTCCACCGGCCCCAGGCGGGCAATGTTCTCGGCAATGCTGCCGGCAAACAGTTGCACGTCCTGGGGCAGGTAGCCGATATGCGGGCCCAGTTGCTGGCGATCCCATTGCCCAAGGTCGGCGCCGTCGAGGCGCACCTTGCCGGTCAGCGGCGTCCAGGCCCCGACCAGCAGCCGAGCCAGGGTCGACTTGCCGCAACCGGACGGGCCGATCACCCCCAACACGTTGCCCGCCGGCAGGCTGAACCCGAGGTTGCTCAAGGCCGGCCGCCGGCTGCCCGGGGCGCAGGCACTCAGGGCTTGTACCTGCAACTCGCCACGCGGCGCAGGCAGGCTCATGCGTTGCGGGCGCGCCGGGTGGGCCTGGAGCAAAGCCGACAGGCGCTCATAGGCCAGGCGCGCCGAACTCCATTGTTTCCACACCGCAATCAGTTGGTCGATCGGGCTCAGCACCCGGCCCATGAGGATCGAACCGGCAATCATCATCCCCGGGGTGATTTCACCCTGCACCGCCAGCAAGGCGCCGAGGCCCAGCACCAACGATTGCAGGGCCAGACGCACGCCCTTGGACCAGGCGCTGACGGTGGCAGTCTTTTCGCTGGCCAGGTTCTGCTGGGCCAGAAACGCCTGATGCCCGGCAAACCAGCGCCCGCGCAGGGCACCCAGCATGCCCATGGCTTCGATCACATCGGCATTGCGCAAGTTGGCCGTGGCCTGCTGGCTGGTGCTGATGGACAGTTGGCTGGCCGCGCTCAACGGCGCCTGGCAGATGTGCTGGTTGACCCAGGCCAGCACCACCAGCAATACCGCGCCGCCCAGGGCCAGCAGGCCGAGCCAGGGGTGAAACAGAAAGATCACCAGCAGGTACACCGGGAACCACGGCGCATCAAAAAACGCGAACAGCGCATTGCCGGTGGCGAACTGGCGCAGCGCGGTCAGGTCGTTCAGGGCCTGGCCGGCGGCCTGGGGGCTGCCCTTGAGCTGGGCTTCGAACGCGGCGTCGTACACCCGCTGGTTCAACCGCATGTCCATCTGCGTGCCGAGGCGGATCACCACCTGGCTGCGCACCCACTCCAACGCGCCCATCAGGCCGAACAGGCCGAGGATCATCAGCGTCAGCATCAACAGGGTCATCTGATTGCCCGAGGCCAGCACCCGGTCATACACCTGCAACATGTACAGGGCCGGAGCCAGCATCAGCAGGTTGATCACCGCCGAAAACAGGCCGATGTTGAAGAAGCCGCTTTTATAGGCCGCCAGGGCCGCCAGCGTCTCGGAACCGGCAAGTGAATTCGGCCTGCTCATCAAGGTGTCCTGTTGGATGTCGAGGGATAGAGCGCCATCCGTTCTTGCAGAACGGATCGGCAAGAGGCGCGCCACGTGCATTGACAGGCACCACGGCGCTCCCCAGAATTTGCCACCACCGCCGCCCTGGCCTTCGAAAACTCGGGCGACGGAGGTGATTCAAGCGAGCGAATGCGGGAGCGATCCGGCATTCGCTTTTTTATGCCTCAAACCGGCACTCAGGCCGCCAGGGCCCAGTCCTGAGGCACGTCCTGCACACCCACCAGGCCGACGTCGGCAGCAGCCGGGTTGGCGTGGGCGATACCGGCAGCCGCCAGGTCGTCGAACGTCGAGTTCACCGACAGGCTTGGGTCGATGGCTTTGAGCAGGGCGTCGATTTCTCCAGCCAGGGCCGAGCTGTCGCCGCTCATCAGGCCGTAGATGACTTTGTGCACGTCGCCTTCACGGCCTTCGGTTTTCAGGCTCTCGAGGCCCAGGTTGGTGAAGCTGACTTCCTGGCTGACCAGGTTGTACGGGTTGGCGGTGGTGCCGCCGGCCAGGGTGTCACCCAGGGAGATGGTGTCCAGCGAACCCCAGACGGTGTGGCTCGGCGCGCTGAACAGGGTGTAGTGCAATTCACCATCGGCCACGAACGCGGCGTCGCTGTTGGTGCTCTTCAGCGCGTATTGGGTGCCGTCGAACGGGCCCGGGTTGAAGCCGCCGGTGTTGGTGCCGTCGACCACCTGCCCCGGACGATGGTTGACGTCGCCAAAGTAGGCCGACCAGTCAGTCAGGTAGTTCGCAACGCTGACGCCGCCGTAGGTAGCGCTGTAAGAAATTGAAATGCTCATGCAAAACTCCAATACATAGGTTGGTCACTCCGAAGCCGACTCCTGCCGGCTCCGGTTTTGCCCGTCATTGGGCAAAAGGGGTCAGAACTGATATTCCACGGTGCCCTGCAAGGTGCGGCCACGGCCGAGGGTGAAGGCCAGCACGTCGCCCAGGGGCACCAGGTAGGCGCGGTCGGTGACGTTTTCCATGGCCAGGCGCAGGGTCAGTTCATCGGTGGCGCGGTAGCTGCCATAGAGGTCGTAGACGGTGTAGGGCTTCCAGTCCGCCGGGTAGACGCCGCTCTGGGACACGGTGGTGGTGGCGGTGCCTTCTACCGCATACCCGGCGCTGTAACGGGCGCGGGCACCGATATCCAGCTTGCGTTCGAAAAAGCGTGCGCCCAGGGTCAGCGCGCCACGGTCCATCGGCATGTGCTCGGCCGAGCCGAGGATCGCGCTGCATTGGGTGGCGGCGTTGGCCGCATCATCGGGGCGCATGCCGACCACGATGGCTCCACGCCCCGAGCCTTGCTTGACGGCTTGGGTCACCCCACCCAGCCACGCGGTCTTGGCGCAGAAGTCGTTGCTGCCGATCATGTGGGTGTAGGACAGCTGGCCGTAGGCGCTTCCGGCGTCATAGTCCAACTGGTACTCGACGCCACGGAAGTGGGTTTCTTCCAGGTTGTTGACGTAGGCGCTGTTGCCGATGCCGGCCATGCCATAACCCGGCGGCTGCACGCCCATGTTCATGTAGATGAAGTCGTCGACCCGGGTGTCGAAGTAGGCAACCTTGATCCCCAGCCGGTCTTCGCTGAAAAACAGGTTCTCCTTGAGCACATTGACCCCCACCTCCCAGGCCGTGGAACGCTCCGGCTTGAGGAACGGGTTGGGGTACATGCTCTCGGCCCCGCCACCGTGGGGGCGCCCGGAAATCATGGTTTCGGTGACGGCCGGCGGACGCCAGCCCTTGCCGTAGGTGGCGAACAGTTGCAGCCAGTCCACCCCCGGCTTGACCGACAGGCCGAATGTCGGCGACAGGCGGCCCTCCTGATTGTCCACGTCGTAGGTCACCGGCACGGTGATCTGCCGGGGGGTGGCGCCAATCACGAAGGTCCGGGTATTGAGCCCGGTCTCGCCGCGCAGGCGGTATCGGTCATAGCGCAGCCCGGCGTTCATGTTCAGCCAGCCGTCATAGTCGTAATCCAGGCGTGCGAACAGACTGCCCAGGGCCCGGTCGCCCTCGGGGGTCATGGCCTCCGCCGCCGAAGCATTCACCGCCGACCCGCTGGCCACCGCCTGGCTGGAGTCCGGACGGACCTTGTCATAGAAGAACTCCAGGCCGTAGTTGGCCTTGAGCGTGGACAGCTCGCCCAGGGCGAAGGTCGAGGTGTTCTGCGCCTGGGCGCCGTAGGTATCGGTCTGGTATGTGATGGAGTAACCCGGGCTCGAACGGACGCGGACCGTGCTCTGATCGTTGCGGTTGTCGACGTAGTAGAGCTTGGCCTTGAAGTCGATCAGCGGGTTGTCCGGGGTGTAGCTGTAATCGAGTGCGAAGTTCTGTGCCCGGACCTTGCTGCTGCCGAGCTTTTCCCACAGTTGCCCGTTCTCGACGTTCATCATGTTCGCGTCGTCGTAGGACACTTCAGTCGTCAGGTAGCTCAGTTGCAGGCGCTGGTCCGCCGGCAGGTTGACCCCGAGCTTGAGCAGGCGCGACCGCATCACCGAGGCGGTGTAGTCCACGGTGGAGTTTTTCACCCGGTCGGTGGCGGTGGGGTCCATCGCCGCGCCGGTGCGCAGCTCGCCGATACTGCCCCGGGTGCCCGGGTTGTAATCCCCCAGGTGCCGCTCGCTGGCGGCCAGCAGCATGTCCCAGGCCTCGGTGCCGATGGCAAAGGCGGAACTGCCGATAAAATGCGTACCGTTACTGCGCCCGCCCAGCCCGGTGGTCAGGCGGATGCGCCCGCCGATTTCCTTGCCCGGCTTGAGCAGGTCGCTGGCTTCGACGGTGCGAAAGTTGGCGATCCCGCCAATCACTCCCGCGCCGCCCATGCCGGAGGTCGCGCCCTTTTCGATGACCACCTCGGAGAGCAATTCCGGATCGACATACAGGGTGCCGTTGCGTTGCTGGTGGCCGCTCTGCTGGTAGTTCTGGCGCATGCCGTCGATCGACATGTTGACCCGGCCGTAGTCTTGGATCCCGCGGATATTCACGGAAAGGCCCGGGTCCTGCTGGTTGACCGCCGAGTACACGCCCGAGGTTTCTTCCAGCATGTCTGCCGCATGCCGCGGCGGGTTGCGGTCCAGTTGCTCGCGACCGATCACGCTCACCGAACGCGGATCACCATAGACCCAGTCGCCTTTCTTGCCTTCGCGGTTGCCGGTGACAGTCGTGGTGGCCAGCGCCAGGGCGCCATCATGGCCGCCGGCGACCCGGCTCAGGGTCACCTGGCGCTCACCGGTGAAGCGGTACTCCACTGGAGCATTGCCCAGCAGCCGCGCCAGGCCTTCCTGCACGCTGTAGCGACCATTGAGCGCCGAGCTTTGCAGCCCTTGCAGGCGCTGGCTGTCGAACAACACTTGCAGCCCGGCCTGTTCGGCAAAGGCCAGGACCGCCGCCCCCAGGGGTTGTGCGGGGATTTCGAAGTTCAACAGGTACTGCTGATCGGCACTCGGCTGGCTGGCGCCAACCGGCTCGGCGGCGTGCAACAGGCCAACGCCCGCCAACCAGCCTGCGACTCCCAGGTGAACAGCAAGGGCCAACCGGCGACCGGTACTGGCTTCCTTGCGACTGCTTCCCCTCATTGTTGTTATCCCCACGCTGGCCATCTTGTGTGTATGCGAATGCATCTCACTAGCAAGACGTGCCAGGGGCGAAAACTCAGTAAGTTTTTTTCAGGTTTTTTTATCGCAATCGAAAAAGCCCCGGGACAGGGCTCAATAAATCAGGCTGACACCGGCCAGGTCAAAGCGCTGCACCTGCAATTCCCGAGTCAGGGTGGACAGGGCCGTGTCCAGCATATCCAGGCGGAACACGCCACTGACCTGGCGCTCGGCCAACTCGCTGCTGGTCAGCACCACGCGCCCCGGGCGATAGCGGTTGAGCTGCTCGACCACATTGGCCAGGGGCAGGCGATCAAACACCAGCACCCCACGGCGCCAACTGGTGGCGCGCTGCAGGTCGAAGTCCTGCAGCGCGACCACGCCGGTCTGCGGGTTGTAGCGCGCGCTTTGCCCTTCTTCCAGGACCCGTTTGCCCGGCCCCTGCTGCGCCGGGGATTGCAGGCTGACAGCGACACTGTGCTGCAGCACGCCGACCCAGGCCTGCTGGCTGCTTTCACGCCCGACCACAAACCGGGTGCCCAGTGCGCGGGTCTGGCCGCCCGCGCTTTCCACCACAAAAGGGCGGGTTTCCCCGGGGCCCATGGGCGCCACATCGAACACCGCCGAACCTGCCAGCAGCCGTACCTGGCGCTGCTGATCGGTGAAATCGAGGCTGATGGCGCTGCCTGAATCAAGCTCCACCTGACTGCCGTCGGTCAGTTGCACCGTACGCACCTCACCCTTGGCGGTCAGGTAATCGGACTGCATGCGCAACAGGGCTTGCGGCCCCTGCCACCAGCCGACACAGACCGCCAGGGTCAGCGCCGCCACACTGGCTGCCAGGCGCCCAGTGCGCCGCCGGCGTGCTGCAGGTCGTGTGGGCTCGGCGGCAGGCGCCGAGGCACGGCGTGCCGGCGTCAGCCGGGCACTGTCCGGTTCCAGGTGCAGTTCGCCCAGGGCCGCCCAGGTCTGCTCGGCAAAACGCAAGGCCGGGCCATGCCGGCTATCGCGGGCCTGCCATTGCTCAAGCTCGACCTGCTCGGCCGCACTCAAGTGACCGGCGTGCAAACGCACCGCCCAGTCGGCGGCCGCCTCAGTGATACTGCGCTCTTGCGGACCCTGGCTATTCACGTGTGAATCTCGATTTCTCGTTATATATAAGCAGTGACGTCTAACCCCGACATTTACCGTAATTCATTCGTCGGCGGGCCGCTCATCGGTGCCTTGCAGGCGTTGCATGACATAGGCCAACGCCCGGGAAAGATGCTTTTGCACCGAACTGTCGGAAATGTTCAAGTGCCGGGCCACCTCGGCATGGGTCATGCCCTCGATCCGGTTCAGGCGAAAAATCTCCTGGGTCCGTTGTGGCAGTTCAGCCATCGCCTGCTTCAATGCCATCCGCTGTTGCTGCGCCATCGCCTGCGCCTCCAACCCGGCCAGTTCATCTTCGATTTCAGCCAGCGCTTCATGGGACACGGTGTCAGTCTTGCGCCGCGCCTCCTGACGAACATGGTCGATCAGCAGATTCCTGGCCGTTCGGTAGAGATACCCCTGTGAATTGTCGATGCGTTCGCCACGGGTCTGCTCGGCCAGGCGCAGGAAACTCTCCTGCACCAGGTCGGCAGCCAACTGCGGGTCCCGTACCTTGCGCGCCAGATACCCACGCAAGGTAGCGGCATGCTTGAGAAACAGGCCCTTGAGATCCACGTCCGACAAACCGACTCCCTGGAACTTGAAGGAAATTGGCGGGCATCTTACGGCTTGTCGAGAATCATTTTCAATTGATATCAGCACCCATCTACCACCGCACGGGTGCAACAACCTCGGTAAGGCATCAGGGCGCGCCGCAGCCCACCCTGCACGAACGGCCGCCTGTTTTTCCGTTGAAACGGGTTGCCCGGGCCTTGCCCTCGCCGCCCTGACGTCCAGCGCGCGCCGCTACCAGCACTACGGCCAGCAAGTGCTCAGCCATTCCGGCGACTCGGGTTTGTAGCTCAGGGCACGGGAAGTTGTTCGATAAACGAACACTTAATGCCGCGCGGCCTCCTCCGTCGACACCCTGCAATTGACCTAATTAACCAGTTAGTACAATTTATCCGCACAAGCGGGCCTCGCACGCCACGCCAACAATAACAACGGAGATTCACCCCCTATGCCCCCTATCGTCCTGGTGCTCAACGGCCCCAACCTGAACCTGCTCGGCACCCGCGAACCCGCGACCTACGGCCATGAAACCCTGGCAGATATTTCTGCCCTGTGCGGCCGCGCCGCCGAAGAGTTCGGGCTGGCGGTGGAGTTTCGCCAGACCAACCACGAAGGTGAACTGCTGGACTGGATTCATGCCGCCCGTGGCCGCTGCGCCGGCATCGTGATCAACCCCGCCGCCTGGACCCACACCTCGGTGGCCATCCGCGATGCGCTGGTGGCCAGTGAATTGCCGGTGATCGAAGTGCACCTGTCCAACGTCCATGCCCGCGAGCCGTTCCGTCACCATTCGTTCGTGTCCTCGATCGCCCAGGCGGTGATGTGCGGTTTCGGCAGCAATGGTTATCGTCTGGCACTGGAACATTTCAGCCAGCGTTTGAAGGGGTGAATCGCATGAGCAAAACCAACGCCATTCTCGCCGGCCTGATCGGCGCCGGCATCCAGGCCTCGCGCACCCCGGCCCTGCACGAACATGAGGGCGATGCCCAGGGCCTGCGGTACCTGTACCGCCTGATCGACCTCGACCCGTTGCAACTCGACAGCAGCGCGCTGGCCGACTTGCTGCTGGCCGCCGAACGCATGAGTTTCACCGGCCTCAACGTGACCTTCCCCTGCAAGCAAAGCATCATCCCGCTGCTCGATGAGCTGTCCCCCGAAGCCCGTGGCATCGGCGCGGTGAACACCGTGGTGCTCAAGGACGGCAAGCGCATCGGCCACAACACCGACTGCCTGGGTTTTGCCGAAGGCTTCCGTCGCGGCCTGCAGGGTGTGGCCCTGGACCAGGTGGTGCAGATGGGGGCTGGCGGGGCCGGTGCGGCGGTGGCCCATGCCCTGCTTAGCGAGGGTGTGCAGCAGCTGAGTATTTTCGATGTGGAAGCGAGCCGTGCCCAGGCCCTGGCCGACAACCTGAACCAGCACTTCGGTGCCGGTCGCGCCAAGGCCGGTGTCGACCTGAGCAGCACCCTGGCAAGGGCCTCGGGCCTGGTCAACACCACGCCGATGGGCATGGCCAAGCTGCCGGGCATGCCGGTGCCGGCCGCCTTGCTGCGGCCTGCGCTGTGGGTCGCGGAAATCGTCTACTTCCCGCTGGAAACCGAACTGCTGCGCAACGCCCGGGCCCTGGGTTGCCGGACCCTGGACGGCGGCAACATGGCGGTGTTCCAGGCGGTGAAGGCCTTTGAACTGTTCAGCGGCGTGACCCCGGACGCCCAGCGCATGCTGGAGCATTTTCAGAGCATGAACGGCTGAGTCTATAGCCGCGCCCTGAACATATGCCGCGGCGCCCCTGGAGAAACGCAGTGCTGCAAATGGCCAGCGCAGCCTGGCGGCAGCGGCTACAGAGGGCCCATGGAGCGCCGGCTTATTCGGGCTTGAGTTGCAAGCGCGAGAGCAAGGCCACCAGCAGGATGTTGAACAGGATCATCAACACGCTGCTGAAGATGCCGATCACGCTGATCAGGGCGCTGGGCATCCAGTCGAACAGGCTGGTGCTCAGCAGGCCGAGCAAGCGTTCGGCGAGCCAGAACGAGTCGACCACAATCATCAGGATCAGGATGACTTTCAGGGTTGGGACGGGATTGCCCATGATGCATTCCTTGGCGTTGAGGGAGGGAAGCGCGGAGCTTAGCTGAACCGCCAGAGGTTGTATCCGACCTGCCCGCCCCATGACGTAAAAAGCCCGCCGCCTGCGGTCACACGCAGGGGCGGGCTTTTTTGTCGACGCTCGAGGGACCGCTTCAGGCCTGCAGGTAGCGCAGCACCGATTCGCAGATCATTTCCCGGTGGCGTTGCTTGATGCTTTCGTCCGGCAGGTCGATCTGGAAGATCTCGCCAAAGGTATGCCGGTTGGACACCCGGTAGAAACAGAACGAACTGATCAGCAAATGCACGTCCAGCGGGTCCAGCCCACTGCGGAATACCCCCGCCTCGAGGCCGCGTGTGAGGATCTCGCCCAGGGCATGAAGGATGGTGTTGTTCATCGCCTTGATCGCGCTGGACTGCTTGACGTACTCGGCGTTGTGGATGTTTTCGATGCTGACGATACGCACGAAATCGACATTGCGATCATGGTGATCGAAGGTGAATTCCACCAGGCGCCGGATCGCTTCCCGCGGTTCCAGCTCCGCCAGGTGCAGGCGGCTCTCGGTACTGCGGATGTCACCGTAGAGCTTTTCCAGGACCTCGACGTAGAGCTGTTCCTTACTGCCGAAGTAGTAATAGATCATGCGCTTGGAGGTATGGATGCGCTCGGCGATGGCATCCACGCGGGCGCCGGAAAGGCCCTGCTGCACGAACTCGACAATGGCTTCTTGAAGGATGTTCTCGCGGGTCTTTTCCGGGTTGTTCTTGCGACTCTTGCGCGGCTCCACCAGCGGTTGCTCGGGGGCTACGGAGAGTTCTGGGGTCATTGTCATTCTGGGCTCACGGCCAACGCTGCACACGCGGGCGATTATGGGCCGCGTGTGCCAGCGAAAGAAAGCACCGGGGCGACCTGGACCGCCCCGCGTTACCAAACTCCTACAACTTGGCCTGGCGCACCGCACCGCTGCGCGACTTGGCCATGGCCGCCAGGCGTACCGCGACGTTCGCCGCGCCGTATCCGACGTAGCCATTCTTGCGCTGGATGACCTCGAAGAAGAACCGCCCTTCGAACGGCTCGGTGTACACGTGGAACAGCTCGCCGCCCTGGGCATCGCGGTCGTAGAGCACGTTGTAATAGGCCAGCTCGCTGAGGAACTCATCGTCGAAATCGAAGCGCGCCGCCAGGTCGTCGTAGTAGTTGAGGGGGATGTCCAGCAACGGCACCCCAGCCTCTTTGGCACGGCTGACTTCGGCGAAGATATCCGCACAATCGAAGGCGATGTGGTGCACACCGGCCCCCCGATAGCTCGACAGCGCGTGGGAGATGGCAGTGTTGCGGTTTTCCGAGATATTGAGCGGCAGGCGGATCGAGCTGCAGCGGCTGCGCAAGGCGCGGCTTTTCACCAGGCCGTAAGGGTCGGGCAACACCACCTCATCGTCGGCGGCAAAATCCAGCAGGCTCTTGTAGAACAGCACCCAGCTGTCGAGGGTGTCGGCCGGCAGCGCCATGGCCATGTGGTCGATGCGCTGCAGGCCGCCTTTGGCGACCACACCGGGCAGCATGTTGAAGTCGGTGTCGTACAGGTGCTGGCCGCCATTTTCCTGGTCCACCAGGTAGATCAGGCTGCCATCGGGCTCGCGCACGGCGGCCAGTTCCAGCTCGTTCGGCCCGACCAGCCCACGATAAGGCTGGCCTTTATAGGCCACCGCCCGCTCCAGCGCCTTGGCGCTGTCCTTGACCCGGATCGCCGTGGCACAGACCGAAGGCCCATGGGCCTCGAAGAAACTGTGGGCGAAAGAGTAAGGCTCGGAATTGAGGATCAGGTTGATATCGCCCTGGCGCAGCAGACTGACGCTTTTCGAGCGATGCTGGCCGGCCTTGGCAAAACCCAGGCGTTCCAGCCAGCCACTGAGCTTGGCGCCCAGGGCTTCGTCCACGGCGAATTCGAGAAACTCGGTGCCACCGTACTCGCTGGCCGGCGGCGGTGCGAACAACTGGTCGAGGTTGGCCACCGGTTGCCCTTCCTGCAGCAGGCGGTCGCGGGTTTTCTCTTCCAAGTACAACAGCGAGCGCAGGCCGTCGGCGGCATTGGCCCGTGGCGGTGCGGCACGAAAGCCGTCGTTGAAGATTTCCAGGGACAAGGGGCCGGTGTAGCCGCTCTTGATGATCGGCGCGAGAAAACCCGGCAGATCGAATTCGCCCTGCCCCGGGAAGCAGCGGAAATGCCGGCTCCACTCCAGCACGTCCATGGCCAGGATCGGCGCATCGGCCATTTGCACGAAGAAGATCTTGTCCCCGGGGATCTGCGCAATCGCCGCCGGGTCGCCCTTGAGCGACAGGGTATGGAAGCTGTCCAGCAACACCCCGAGGCTTGGGTGGTCGGCCTGGCGCACGATGTCCCAGACCTGTTGATACGTATTGACGTGACGGCCCCAGGCCAGCGCCTCGTAACCGATACGCAAGCCCCGGGCTCCGGCGCGCTCGGCCAGCAGGTGCAGGTCGTCGATCAGGATCTGTTGCTCGCCGACGCTGTCGGCCGAGGCGTTGCTGCAGACCAGCACCAGGTCGGTGCCCAACTCCTGCATCAGGTCGAATTTGCGTTCCGCGCGCTCCAGGTTGCGCGCCAGCCGGTCGCGGCGGCAGCCTTCAAAGTCACGGAAGGGTTGAAACAGGGTGATGGCAATGCCCAGGTCGGCGCACATCTGTTTGATTTCGCGCGGGCTGCCGTCGTAGTACAAAAGATCGTTTTCGAAGATCTCCACCCCGTCAAAACCGGCGGCGGCAATGGCTTCGAGTTTTTCCGGCAGGGTACCGCTCAAGGATACGGTGGCAATGGAACGCTGCATGTTTCAACTCCCGGTGATGACTGCTCTGTAGCCGCACAGGCGGCGATCGGTACCGGCCGCAGCGGGCCTGGCGGGCGCGGTGCAGGCCATCTGCTCGGCCGCATCGCTCATCAGGCAGCCCTTGTGCGCTACGCGTACGATCACGACGTACGGCGGCTCCACGAGGTCCGCGTCTTTTATTAGGTGAGCGAATTATTCAGCGAGCCCATCTATACAGCAATTCAAAGTGTACGAACCAGTTAGTTTTTAGGGCGATTATCGAACACAATGGCCATTGGTGAATTGACGATTTTTCGTCCACTGCGCACCATCCACCCCACATTGAGTCGGCAGCAAACCCCCGGCCTCAATCACCCTAGACCCAGAACACACCATAAAAATTTCAAAAATCGGGTAGACCCTCATGCTTGCACTCAACGCCCCGCTTTCCTGCTTTCCCCTCCGGTTCTCGCCTGGCCCAGACGCTATTGGCACTCTGCATACGGACGCTCTACGCCCCCTGGGCTGAATCGTACCCAGCGGATCAGACCGCTTTCGCCCCCTTCCCCCCCGGGAGCCGACGAAAGCCTTCAGCCGATCAATCTTCGAGTTCACCTGCGGCCGGCCCGCACTCCTGAATTGATCAAGCGACCTTGAGTCCCGACGAGTCGACGCTCGTCAGTCATTGAACGGATGGCCAACATGATTCCTTCGCAAAGCTCTTCCATGGCCTCGCGCCTCGGGGCCGCCAACGGCGGTATAGGCGACAAGATCCGCGGCGCCATGGCGGTCGGCAAGACCCGCTGGGGCATGCTCGCACTGGTGTTTTTCGCCACCACCCTGAACTACATCGACCGCGCCGCACTGGGCGTGATGCAGCCGATCCTGGCCAAGGAGATGAGCTGGACGGCGATGGACTACGCCAACATCAACTTCTGGTTCCAGGTCGGTTACGCCATCGGCTTCGTGCTGCAGGGACGCCTGATCGACCGTATCGGCGTCAAGCGCGTGTTCTTCTGCGCCGTGCTGCTGTGGAGCCTGGCCACCGGCGCCCACGGCCTGGCCACCTCGGCCCTGGGCTTTATGGTCTGCCGCTTTATCCTCGGGCTGACCGAGGCCGCCAACTACCCGGCCTGCGTGAAAACCACGCGCCTGTGGTTCCCGGCCGGCGAACGCGCCGTGGCCACCGGCATCTTCAACGCCGGGACCAACGTCGGCGCCATGTTCACCCCGATGTTGCTGCCGTTGATCCTGCACGTCTGGGGCTGGCAGGCAGCGTTCCTGTGCATGGCTGCACTGGGTGGGATCTGGCTGCTGTTCTGGGGCCTGAAGTACTACAACCCGGAAGATCACCCGACGGTGAAACAGGCTGAACTGGAGTACATCCAGAAAGAAGTCGAACCCGAGCAAACCCGCGTGCCCTTCTCGCGAATCCTGCGCATGCGTGGCACCTGGGCCTTCGCCCTGGCCTACTCGATCACCGCGCCGGTGTTCTGGTTCTACCTGTACTGGCTGCCGCCGTTCCTCAACCAGCAATACAACCTGGGCATCAGCGTGACCCAGATGGGTATCCCGCTGATCATCATCTACCTGACCGCCGACTTCGGCAGCGTCGGCGGCGGCATTCTCTCGTCGTTCCTGATCGGCCGCGGGATCAACCCGATCAAGGCTCGGCTGATGTCGATGTTCCTGTTCGCCTGCTGCATCATCGGCGTGATCATGGCGGCCGGCACGGCCAACCTGTGGCTGGCGGTCTTCGCCATCTCCCTGGGCATCGGGGCCCACCAGGCTTGGACCGCCAACATCTGGAGCCTGGTGATGGACTACACGCCCAAGCACATGATGAGTACGGTGTTCGGTTTCGGCGGCATGTGCGCTGCGGTCGGCGGCATGTTCATGACCCAGCTGGTGGGCCATATCCTGACCGTGACCAACAACAACTACACCGTGCTGTTCACCCTGATCCCGGCGATGTACTTCATTGCCCTGATCTGGCTGTACTTCATGGCCCCGCGCAAAATTCCGAAAATCGAAGACTGACGCTCCCTTCGCGCAGGCCCGGTTCAACGGGCCTGCGCTTTTTTTCTCGACGCCCTCTTATTTTTTTCTTCCCGCTACGCAGGCCCTCCCATGCCCCTGGTTAACCTGAGCATCGCCCAACGTGCCGTGATCAGCTTTGGCGTCATCGCCTTGCTGGTTTTGCTCCAGGGCCTGTTCGCCCTGAAACAGATGGCCGAAGTCCGCGCCACCGGCCAGCACACGGAAACCGTGTCCCTGCCCAGCACCCGCTACCTGGGAGAAATCCGCGACTACGTCCTGAGCATCCGCGTGCTCAGCCTGCGCATGGCCCTCAACCGCGACCCCAAGGTGCTGGAGCCCACCATCGCCCGCCTGCATCAGGTTGAAGGTTGGCTGGACCAGGCCCTGGAAAAATTCGCACCGCTGGTGGGTGACTACAACCGGCAGCAGTACCAACAGTTCGTGGCCACCGTGAGCACTTACCGCCAGGCCCTGGACCAGTACGAGGCGCTGTCCCAGGCCAACCGCAGCGTGGAAATGAACGCGCTGCTCAACGGCCAGATCCAGGATTACTCGACCCGCACCGGCGACCAGTTCGCCGAGTTGATGAACCTGACCGCCGCCGAAGTCAGCCAGTCGGCGCAGCATGCCGACACCTTGTACAACCAGGTCAAATTCACCGTAATCGGCGCCCTGCTCGCTGTCGCCCTGCTGACCCTGGCCCTGGCCTGGCTATTGACCCGCAGTATCGTCGGGCCGATCCGCCAGGCGGTGGGCGTGGCTGAGCAGGTGGCGGCCGGCGACCTGAGCCAGACCATCGAGAGCCGCGGCAAAGACGAAACCGCGCGCCTGCTGCGAGCCCTGGCCAGCATGCAGGGCAGCCTGCGCGACACCTTGCAATCCATCAGCGGCACCTCGACCCAACTGACCGCCGCCGCACAGCAGATGAGCCACAGCACCCTTGAGGATTCCAGCCGCCTGCAACGCCAGCACAATGAGATCGAACAGGCGGCGACGGCGGTCAACGAGATGACCAGCGCCGTTGAAGAGGTGGCGCGCAACGCTGTGTCGACATCCGACACCACGCGCCTGTCCAGTGATGAGGCCACTCAGGGCCGGGCACGGGTGAACCAGACCCTGGACTCGATCCAGGCCATGAGCGGCGACGTCGGCAATGCCCTGCAACAGGTGCAGACCCTGGCCGAGCAATCCCGGGAGATCGGCAAGGTGCTGGACGTGATCCGCGCGATTGCCGAGCAGACCAACCTGCTGGCCTTGAATGCCGCTATCGAAGCGGCGCGGGCCGGGGAAGCCGGACGCGGGTTTGCCGTGGTCGCCGATGAAGTGCGAGCCCTGGCCCACCGCACCCAGCAGTCGACGCAGGAGATCGAGCAGATGATTGCCCGGGTCCAGGGCGATACCGACGGCGTGCTGCATTCGATGCAGGGCAACAGCCAGCGCGTGGCCCAGACCTTGTCCTTGGCCGAACAGGCTGGGCTGGCGCTGGCGCAGATCACCCGGGCCATGGAGCAGATCCACGAGCGCAATCTGGTGATCGCCAGCGCCTCGGAAGAACAGGCCCAGGTCGCCCGCGAGGTGGATCGCAACCTGCTGAACATTCGCGACCTGTCACTGGAAAGCGCCGACGCCTCGACCCGCACCAACGCCACCAGCCAGGAGCTTGCGCAACTGGCCACCGGGTTGCAGAACCTGGTGCTGCGCTTTCGCTTCTAGGCCGGCTCAGCGACGCCGTTGTTGCCAGGCCGCGGCCAGGCCGCTGAGGCAAATCACCGCGATGCCGACCTGGGTGATCAGGTCCGGCGTGTGGCTGAACAGCAGCCAGCCCAGCAGCCCGGCAAACACGATCTGGCAGTAACCGAACGGCGCCAGCAAGGCCGGCGCCGCCAGGCGAAAGGCCTGGGTCAGGAACAGGTGGGCGGTCATGCCGCAGGTCCCGAGCGCCAGCATCAAGATGCCGTGGGTCAGGGTCGGCACTTGCCAGAAAAACGGCACCAGCGCGCTCATCACCAGGGTGTTGCACAGCCCGGCAAAAAAATTACTGGTGGTCGGGCTGTCGTACTCCGCGAGTTTGCGGGTCAGCAGTTGGTAAAAGCAGAAACACAGGGCCGAGCAAAACGGCAGCAGCACCGCCGGGGTAAACAGCTCGCCACCGGGGTGGATGATGATAATGACCCCGATAAAACCGCAGATCACCGCCAGCCACTGCCCCCGGGAAACATGCTCGCCCAGCAGCGGCACCGACAAGGCCGTGACCAGCACCGGAGCCAGGAAGTTGACCGCCGTGGCTTCCGCCAGGGGAATGAACAATAACGCCGAGGTGAACAGCAGGCTGGTGCCCAGCAGGCACAGGGCCCGCGCCAGTTGCCACAGCGGGCGCTTGGTGCGCAGTACCCGCAGGCCCGATTGCGGCAGGAAGATCCCGGCCATCAGCAGCGTGTGCACTAGGTACCGGGCCCAGACCACCATGATGATCGGGTAGAAACCGGAGAGGTATTTGGACAACGCGTCGTGACTGGAAAACAGGAAGGTCGCGAGGACAACCAGCAGGATGCCTTTCAAAGGCTGGTTGACACCGGAAAGGGGTGTGCTGATGGTCATTGGAGGTCCTTGTTTTAATCCTGGTTCAGGCCGTATCGCCGCCAATCCGGCTCCTGCAAGGTCACGACATCTTGTAGGAACCCGCTGTCCGGCGATAGGTTCATCTGCCGCTCTAGATCCTCGCCAACAGCGCCCGGGTCTTGTCCAGGGCCATTTGCGCCCGTTGCAAGGCACTCACGCCCTGCTCCATCAAGCGCACAGCCGGGATCTCCAGGCTCAGTGGCAAGCCGGCCGGCAGACAATGCAAGAGCCCCGCCAAGTCGCAGTCGCCATCACCGGGGAAACGCCGCTCATTGCGCGCCTGGCGCAGGATCTCTTGCATATCGTCCGGCCGCGGGCCCGCCACATCGCACAGCTGGGCATAGCGCAGCCGTGCCGGCGCGACCTTGGCCAGGTCATCGAGGGACGATGCCGAGCGATCAAAATGAAAGGCATCCACCAGCACGCAGCCGTTGGCGCGCCCGGCATTCTCCACCACCCGCACCGCCTGTTCGAGGTTGCGTGCATCGGTCCAGGGCATGAATTCCAGATGGGGGTGCAAGCCGTAGGGCCCGGCCAGGTCGCAGAGCGCGGCGAAGTTGTCGGTCAGGCGCGCCTCATCGGGATCGTTGCCGGCCAGCAGCAATTCGCTGGCACCGAACTCGGCACCCACCGCGAGGATCGCTTCGAAGTCGGCGACCCGGGTCTCGGGCTTGAGCCGCAGGATTTCCACATCCAGCACGCCGATCCCGGTATCGCGCAGGCGCGCCAGGGTCTGGCGGCGCAAGTCGGCGTCGGCCACCAGCGGGAAATGATGTTCTTCCGGGGTGGCCGGCACCAGGCGCAGGCCGACGTGACTGTAGCCGGCGCGCGCCGCGACCTCGACCATTTGCGGCGGCGACAGCTCGAGCACGGTGAGGCTGGCCAGGGAAAAGATTCGTGGGTCATGGGCTTCACTCAATCAGCGCCGGGGCACAGGCCCGGCCGGTTTCGGCGGCTTCGCGGATCGCCTCGATCAGGGCCAGGGTGCGCGCGGCATCGGCGACGCTGACCAGGGGCTCGACTTCACGCCGTGCGACTTTGACGAAATGCTGCAGTTGCAGGCGCAAGGCCTCATCTTCGCTGAAGCTTTCCTGCACCACCTGCAACGCTTGATGCCAGCCGCCGCTGCTCTCGGCGTATTGCCAGCGCTTGAGCTGCGGGATGCTCAGGGCGCCGCCGGTGCCGGCCAGCAGGTAGCAGGGCTGATCGGCCTGGCGCGGGTACACCGGGTTCTCGCCGGAATCCAGTTCCCAGCTCCAGGGCGCCGCCACCGCGTCGGAACCGGTCAGGCTGCCCAGGGCACCATTGTCGAATTGCAGCAGCACGGCCGCGCAATCCTCATTGGCAAAACCGCGTACGGCGTTGCTGGTCATCGCCTGAACCTGGCGCACTTCGCCACACAGGTGACGCAGCAGGTCCAGGTCGTGGATCAGGTTGGTCAGCAACATCCCGGCCCCGGCTTCACGACGCCAGGGGATCTCGAAATAGCTGTCGGGTTTACGCAATTGCCACAGCGCGGTGACCGTGGTCAGCCGCCCGAGGGCGCCGCCGTGCACCAACTCATGGGCCCGCACGATCAGTGGATTGTGCCGGCGATGATGCCCCACCAGCACCGGCACTCCGCTGGTACTGGAGGCCGCCACCAACTGGCGCACCTCGTCCATCTGCACACCCACCGGTTTCTCCAGCAACACCGGCACGCCGGCAGCCAGGCAATCGAGGGCGGTGCTGACATGCAGGTTGTTGGGGTTGGCGACAATCACCCCGTCGGGCCGGGACTCGGCCAGCATCTGCCGGTGGTCGGCGTAATGCGGCACCTGCCATTGCGCAGCGACTTCGGCCGCCTGGGGACCAGGGTCGGCCACTGCGCAAAGCCGGGCTTCGGCAAGCGTCTTGAGGTGGTGGTAATGCTGCTGGCCCATGTTGCCGGCGCCGATCAGGGCGATACGCAGTGGCGAACTCAATGCGCGATCCTCTTGTGATTGTTATCGGGAAGCTCAATTCAAATTATTTAGAACTCAGTTCCACTTTCACACAAGCACAAAACAAAATACTGTCCGATCAGCGCACAACTTTCCAAACCCATTACAAGCAAGCCGTGCTGCAAACCCGTAGCCGCTGCCGAGGCACGAGGCTGCTCTGGCCGATGCGGACGCCGTGGTGGCGTCAGATGTATGAGTGTCGAGGCGCAGGGCCAGCGCAGCCTGGCGGCAGCGGCTACAGGGCGAAGCTGTTGTCAGTTGAAGAGTTCGGAGGCTTGGCTTGCGGCGCTGAGTTCGGCAGCGAAGCTCAGCAGCAGCGGCGCCAGTTCGTGCAGGCGGGCCAGGGGCAGGCGGGCGCTGGGGCCGGCGATGCTGAGGACCCCCACCACCCGCTGATCCATCGGATGACGCACCACCGCGGCGATGGCCGAAGTGCCCACCGCCGAGCTTTCCTCGACCCAGGCATAGCCCTGCTCCCGCGCCAGGCGCAGGCGTTCGAGCAATTCAATGTTCGAGCGCGGCGCATTCGGCCCCAGCTCATCCGGCACCCCGGCGCCCTGACGCTCCACCAGGGCCAGGGCCTCGGCGTCGCTCAGGCAGGCCAGCCAGGCATGCCCGGAAGCGGTGTAGAACAGCGGCGCCTCGCGCCCCATGTCCGGGTCGTAACGCAGGCCGGAACGAGCGCCCTGAGACTTGGCGATCCAGGTCTGGCGCTCGCCCTCGATCACCCCCAGGCGCACCAGTTCACCACTTTCCTGGGCCAGCCGGTCGAGCACCGGCTGCACGATATCGGCGCCGCTGCTGGCCAGGTAGCGAAAGCCCATGGCCACCAGCTTGGTCGACAATTGATAGCGCAGGTTGTCCGGATTCTGCCGCACGTACCCCAGGCGAATCAGCTCCGCCAGCAGACGATGGGTGGCGCTTTTCGGGATCTCGAGTTGCTCGGACAGGGCCTGCATCGGCACACCCCGGGGGTCACTGGTAAGACTTTCCAGAACGCTGAACACGCGTTCGATTTGACTGCCGGCCATGGTGGGGGTCCAGACGAAATTTGGCCGATTCTAGAGACAACCGGCGCAATGGGAAATACACCGCGGCATCGTTCGATAACCGCACAAAAAAAGCATCGGCACGGCTCCACTCGCTCAGCGTGCCTTGCTGTGCGCTATTCGACTCCGTATATTTTTTGGAATCAAGTTCCAAAAAATAATAAATCCCCTGCTCCGGAGTTTTTTCGCCCATGTCTGCCGCACCCAGCCTGCATCACCCCGATATCGACTGCGATGTGCTGATTGTCGGCTCCGGCGCGGCCGGGCTTTCAGCCGCCGTCACCGCCGCCTGGCACGGCTTGAAGGTGATAGTGGTGGAAAAGGACCCGGTGTTCGGCGGTGCCACGGCCTGGTCCGGCGGCTGGGCCTGGGTACCCTGCAACCCGCTGGCCCAGCGCGCGGGGATTATCGAAGACGTCGAGCTGCCGCGCACCTACCTCAAGCATGAACTGGGCGCGCGTTACCAACCGGCGCTGATCGATGCCTTTCTTGAAGCCGGGCCGCGCATGGTGGCGTTTTTCGAGCGCCACACCGCCCTGCAATTTGCCGACGGCAATGGGATTGCCGATATCCACGGTGACAGCCCCGGGGCCGGCACCGGTGGTCGCTCGGTAATCGCCGCGCCCTACGACGCACGCCAGGTCGGCAAGCTGCTCAAGCGCTTGCGCAGAACCCTGCGCGAAACCTCATTCATGGGCATGCCGATCATGGCCGGCGCCGACCTCTCGGCCTTCCTCAACCTGACCCGTTCGCTGCCCGCCGCCTGGCACGTGACCCGGCGCTTCAGCCGCCACCTGCTGGACCTCGCCGTCCATGGCCGGGCCATGCAACTGGTAAACGGCGTAGCCCTGGTGGCGCGCCTGGCCAAGTCCGCCGAAGACCTGGGCGTGCTGCTCTGGGAGTCGGCGCCGGTGACCGAGTTGCTGCAGGACAACGGCGCCGTCACCGGCGCAGTGGTCAGCACCGCGCGCGGACAGATCCGCATCAATGCGGCCAAGGCAGTAGTACTCGCCGCCGGAGGCTTCCCCAACGATATCGAACGCCGCAAGGCGCTGTTCCCGCGCACCCCCAGTGGCCACGAACACCTGGCCTTGCCGCCCCTCGGCGCCAGCGGCGATGGCCTGCGCCTGGGGGAAAGCGTGGGCGCCCAGGTCGACAGCGACATGGAGTCGCCGGTGGCCTGGGCCCCGGTGTCCGCCGTGCCGTACAAGGACGGCAGCGTCGGCCACTTCCCGCACATCATCGAGCGCGGCAAACCGGGGATCATCGGCGTGCTGAGCAATGGCCGGCGCTTCGTCAACGAAGCCGACGGTTACTACGATTACGTCCGGGCCATGGTCGCGGCGGCGCCGGAAGGCGAGGAAGTGGCGTCCTGGCTGATCTGCAGCCATGGCTTCCAGCGCCGCTACGGCCTGGGCATCTCCCGCCCCTTCCCGTTGCCGGTGGCGCCCTTTATCCACAGCGGCTACCTGAAAAGCGCCCCCACCATCGAAGCCCTGGCCCAGGCCTGCGGCATCGATGTGAACGGTTTGCGCGAGACCCTGTCGCACTACAACCGGCACGCGCATCAGGGCCAGGACCCGGAGTTCGGCCGCGGCTCGACCCCCTACAACCGCAAACAGGGCGACCCGCTGCACCAGCCCAACCCTTGCGTGGCGCCCATCGAGCACGGCCCGTTCTACGCGGTGAAGTTACAACCGGGCTGCTTCGGCACCTTTGCCGGGCTCAAGGTCAACCAGCACGCCCAGGTGCTCGACGGCCAAGGCCAGGCGATTGCCGGTTTGTACGCAGCGGGCACCGACATGGCCAGCATCATGGGCGGCCACTACCCCGCCGGCGGCATCAATCTCGGCCCGGCCCTGACGTTCGGCTACATTGCCGGACGCCACATCGCCGGGGCCATCGCTTACGAATAGGAGATCGACCATGCAGCACTCAGCCAACAGCCCCATCCTGACCCAACATGGCCTGCACATGCCCAAGCTGGGCCTGGGTACCTGGCCGATGCTGGGCGAGGAATGCACCCGCGCCGTGGAACAGGCGTTGAGCCTCGGTTACCGGCACATCGACACGGCCCAGGCCTACAACAACGAAGAGGCGGTCGGCCAGGCGCTGAGCAACACCGACGTGCCCCGGGAGCAGATCCACGTCACCACCAAGGTCTGGTGGGACCAACTGCAACCCGATGCCATGCGCCACTCCATGGAGCGCAGCCTCAAGGCGCTGCAGACCGATTACGTCGACCTGTTCCACATCCACTGGCCAACCCCCGACATGGACTTGCAACGCACCCTGGAAACCCTGGCGTCGTTCAAGGAACAAGGCCTGGCCCGCCATATAGGCGTGGCCAACTTCCCGCTGGCGCTGCTGCGCCGGGCGGTCGAAGAACTGGGTACGCCGTTGTCGGCCATCCAGGTGGAGTACCACGTGCTGCTGGGCCAGAGCGGCTTGCTGGACTATGCACGCCAGCACGACATGGTGCTGACCGCCTATACGCCGCTGGCCCGCAACAAGGTTTCGCAGATCCCGCAGATCCAGCAGATCGCCGCCAAACACGGGGTGCTGCCGACCCAGGTGGCATTGAAGTGGTTGCTGGATCAGGACAACGTCGCGGCCATTCCCAAAGCCAGCAGCCAGGCCAACCAGTTGGCCAATCTTGGGGCTTTGCAGGTGCAGTTGGACGATGAGGATCGGGCGTTGATTGCGGACTTGCCGAAGGACCAGCGCCAGGTCAGCCCGGATTTCGCGCCACAGTGGGACGTGTTTGATCGTTGAAATGAGGGGGCATTAGGCGCCATTGGCAGTCCAATGGCGCCGGGGTCTTTCTAGAAGTCGAAGAACACGGTTTCGCCTTCACCCTGGATGCGAATATCAAAGCGGTAGGCGCGTTGGCCGTCGACTTCGCAGGGATGGGCCAGCAGGGTTTCGCGACGTTGCGGCTGTTCGATCAGGTTCAGCACCGGGCAGCGCGCGTTGGCCTCCGACTCGTCGGCAAAGTACAGCCGGGTGTGCAGGTGGATGTTGATGCCCCGGGCAAACAGCGACAGGTTGATGTGCGGCGCCATGGCCACCCCCGCCGCGTTCTGCACCACACCTGGCTTGATGGTGTTCAGCGTCCACTCGCCGGCGTCGAAGGTGGTGGCGGTACGCCCGAAGCTGTTGAAGGTTTTTTCCGAATCGAAGACCGGGTCATAGACCCCCTCGTGGTTGGCTTGCCAGAACTCCAGGAACGAGTCGCGCACCAGATGGCCATTGCCGTCGTAGACGTGGCCGATCAGCAGGATCTGTTCGCCGGCCGCGTCAGGCTTGGCCATCTGGTTCCAGATTTCATCGCTGCGGGTCGGGTTGCCGGCAGCGGCCAGGGCCAGGCCGATGTGCACATAAGGGCCGGCCGTTTGCGAAGGGGTTTCGGGCAGCAGTTCGATAGGCATGGGCAAGCTCCTCAGCAGTTCTCGAAATGGGTCTTGCGCTGGCCGCGCAACACGATGTCGAAGCGATAGGCCAGGCAGTCCATGGGGTTGGCGTTGCCCATGTCGAGGCGCGCGATCAGGCTCTGCACCGCATCCGGGTTGGCAATCGACTTGACGATCGGGCACAGCGGGATCAACGGATCGCCTTCGAAATACAACTGGGTGATCAGGCGCGTGGCGATGGACGGACCGCTGATGGAGAAGTGGATGTGCGCCGGGCGCCAGTCGTTGGGGCCGTTGCGCCAGGGGTACGGCCCGGGCTTGATGGTGCGAAAGCTGTAGTAGCCGTCACGGTCGGTCAGGGCCCGGCCGACGCCGCCGAAGTTCGGGTCCAGGGGCGCCAGGTAGCGGTCGTTCTTGTGCCGGTAGCGGCCGCCGGCGTTGGCCTGCCACATCTCCACCAGGGTATGGGGGATCGGCTTGCCGTACTGATCGCAGACCCGCCCGGAAACGATGATGCGCTCGCCCACCGGCAAGCCGCCGTTGTTGAAGTTGAGCAGCAGGTCGTTGTCGAAACGGCCGGTCTTGAGGTGGGAGAAATCCGGGCCGCTGGTTTCACTCACCGATTGCGGGATGCTGACCAGTGCCTGGCGCGGGGAGCGGGCGACGGACGTCTTGTAGTCGGGGGTCAAGGCCTTGGGGTGCCAATTACGGTCGCGAATCACGAAGCGACTGCTGTCTGCATCAGACATGTCGATCTCCTGTTGTTGGATTTATGGAGCTGCCCTCGCAGTCTCACCCAACAACAGGAAGCGGAAAATTGAAAAGCCGCCCGCCAACCATAACCAAATGGTTATGGATAAAGCCCTTCACGATAAGCGCTGCCCACTTCCCGCAGAACGTCGACGCACCATTGCCCGGCCAGCGACAGCGGCAGGCTGGCGTTGCTCGAAATCCCCACCGAGCCCCCGGGCTCGCGCAACCCCAGGTCGATCTCGCACAACTCGCCGTTGGCCAGGTCCAGGCGCACCGCGTCCAGCGGGGCGATCCACAGCGCATCAGTGGATAACGCATAACGCCGGCTCAAGGTCACCGACAGGGTTTCCAGGCGCTGCCGGGATTGGCCGATGCCGCACTGCACAAACAGGCTGTCGGCGAACTTGCGGATGGTAGTGCCCGCCAGCGGCAGCACCAGGGGAAAGCGCTCCACGGCGTCGCGATCGAGAGGTCCGGCGAGCAAGGGATGCTCCGGGCGCGCCACCAGGGTCATCGACTCGCTGTACAGGTGCTCGAAGCTCAGGCCCTGGATCTCCGGGCTCTCGGTCATGCGCCCCACCACCAGGTCGACATCCCCGACCCGCAGCTGCGACAACAGGTAGGCGCTGGGGCCGGTGACCACACTCACCGCCAGTGCCGAGTGGCGCTGGTGCAGGCGCCGCACCACTTCCGGCAGCAGCAGGCTTTCAGCGGTCGACAGCACCCCGAGGCGCACCACTCCGGCCGCATATTCACCGCCACGCAGGGTATCCACACCCTCGCGCAGGGCCTGCACCGAAGGCCCGGCATAACGCAAGAAGGCCCGGCCGGCCTCGGTCAGGCTGAGCCCGGCCTTGCTGCGCAGGAACAGGCTGGCATCGAGCAGTTGCTCCAGTTCCTTGAGGGTTTTCGACATCGCCGGCTGGCTCACGGCAAGCACATCGGCGGCACGCGCGAGGCTGCCCTGGCGAGCCATTTCAAGAAAACACACCAGGTGACGGAATTTGATGCGGGTATCGATGTTCAATAGTGAGCCCCGAATAGGTCTGGACAGCAGCGATGCGGCCGCGGGCAATGGTAACGTGCGCGCAAATGCCTGACGACCGGACTGGCGTCGGCACCACTCACCAGCAACACTCACAGCCAACGATAACGAGGATTCACCCCATGCTTTGGAAAAAAGGGCGGCGCAGCGACAACGTGGTGGATGCTCGCGATGACAGCGGTGGCGGTGGCGGCGGCATGCGTTTCGGCGGCGGCAAGGGCCTGAGCCTGACGGCCATCCTGCTGATCGTCGGCATCGGCTGGATCACCGGCCAGGACCCGATGCAGATCCTCGGGCAACTGACCGGGCAGATGGAGCAATCGGCACCGGCCACGACCCAGACGCGCCAGGCACCACCGGCCAATGATCAACAGGCCGAGTTCGTGCGCGCCATCCTCGGCGACACCGAAGACACCTGGGGCCAGATCTTCCAGGAGGCCGGGCGCCAGTACCAGCAACCCAAACTGATTCTGTTCCGCGGTCGGGTGAACTCCGCCTGCGGCGCCGCCACCTCGGCCACCGGCCCCTTCTACTGCCCTGCCGACCAGCAGGTGTACCTGGACATGGACTTCTTCCGCGAAATGTCCCAGCGCTTTTCCGCCGCCGGCGACTTCGCCCAGGCCTATGTAATCGCCCACGAAGTCGGGCACCACGTGCAGACCCTGCTCGGGGTCTCGGCCAAGATCCAGGCTGCACGCCAGCAAGGCCGGCAGATGCAGGGCGATGGCGGGCTGCTGGTGCGCCAGGAACTGCAAGCCGACTGCCTGGCCGGAGTCTGGGCCAACCATGCGCAAAAACGCCTGAACTGGCTGGAGCCCGGGGATATCGAAGAAGCCCTGAACGCCGCCAATGCCATCGGTGATGACCGTTTGCAGCAACAAGGCCAGGGACGTGTGGTGCCGGACTCCTTCACCCACGGCACCTCGGCGCAGCGCGTGCGCTGGTTCAAGACCGGCTTCAGCCAGGGCCAGATCGGCCAGTGCGACACCTTCGCCGCGAAGAGCCTTTAAAAATGCGCGTACTGACGCTGGTTGCGCTGTGGATCGCCTGTGCCAGCGCACAGGCGGCGGAACATGGGGTCAAGGACATCAGCCCCGAGCGCCTGGCGCTGGACGGCGGTGAATTGGCCGTGGGCCTGAGCCAGGATTGGCGACAGCCGCTGCCGCAGATCCAGCGCGCACTGATCATCGTCCATGGCCGCCTGCGCAATGCCCAGACCTACCTGCACAGCGCCGAACAGGCCGCCAGCCAGGCCGGGCAAGGCGCGAACACCCTGGTGATCGCGCCGCAGTTTCTCAATGAGTCCGACGTGCAGCGCAACCACCTGGACCGCCAGGTACTGCGCTGGAAGGGCAACGACTGGATGGCGGGCGAGGCATCCATCGGCCCGGGCCAGGTCAGCTCCTATGGCGCCCTCGACCAGATCATCAAACACCTGGGCAACCACACGCTGTTTCCGGCGCTGAAGGAAATCGTGGTCGCCGGCCATTCCGGCGGTGGCCAAGTGGTGCAGCGTTTCGCTCTGATCGGCCACGATCACCCGACCCTGCAACGCGAAGGCATCAGCCTGCGCTTTGTGGTGGCCAACCCATCGTCCTATGCGTACTTCAGCCCGCAGCGGCCGGTGCGGTTCGATGCAGCCGATTGCCCGGGCTTCGACAACTGGAAATACGGCCTGCAGCAGCTGCCGGACTACGCCCGGGGTCAGAGTGCGGAGCAGTTGGAGCAGGCGTACGTGTCACGCACTATCACCTACCTGCTGGGCCAGCAGGACACCGATCCGAACCATCCGGCACTGGATAAAAGTTGTGAAGCCGAGGCCCAGGGCGCCTATCGCCTGATTCGCGGGCACAACTATTTCGACTACCTCAAGCAGCGCCACCCGCAGTTGAGCCATCGGTTGGTGGAGGTGCCGGGGGTGGGGCACAACGGAGATGGGATGTTGACCTCGCCTGAGGGGCAGAAGGCATTGTTCGCCCGCTGAGGGGGCGGACTTTATTGGGGGGCGCTACGCGCCCCAGCGGGAGCAAGCTCCCTCGCCACTAGAAGCCATCTGTAGCCGCTGCCGAAGACTCGGGCCGCAGCGGCTCCAAGGGAACAAACGCCCTCGCTAGATCATTTTCTGCAACGCGCCGCAGTCTGCCGCGTGCCAATCCGCCAGCTCCGGCCATGGGTTCTCCGGCAGGTTGACCAACACCGTGCGCGTGCCTGCGGCGCGGCCGCAGTCGAGGTCGAAGCGGTAGTCGCCCACCATCACCATGGCGCCGGGCGTCACCTCCCAGGCCTCGGCCAACTTCAGCAAGCCACCCGGGTGCGGTTTGGGCGGCGCATCATCGCGGCCCAGCACGTCGTCGATGGCAAAGCAGTCCGCCAGACCGATGGCCTCCAGGGTGATATGGGCCAGCTCCCGCGCGTTGCGGGTCAGGATGCCCAGGCGATAGCCGCGCTGCGCCAGGTCGCGCACCAGCTCCACCGCCCCCGGCGCCGGGCGTGAGCCCAGGGCCAGTTCACGCTCATGCTCCAGCAGCCAGGCATGTTTGGCCGCGGCTTCTGCGGCGGGCAAGGCCGCGAGATGGGTCAGAATGTCGTCTTCCGGGGGGATATCCAGGGCCTGGCGAATGGCGGCGAAATCATGCACTGCAATCGTCAGGGTGCCGTCCATATCGAACACCCAATGGCGTATGTCCGAAAGGCTCATGCCCAGTCCTTGCGATGACGGATCAGACCTTCCTGGGTAACCGACGCCACCAGTTGCCCGGCGCGGTTGAACACGCTGCCACGGGAGAAACCACGGGAATTGCCGGCCCATGGGCTGTCCATGGCGTACAGCAACCAGTCGTCGGCGCGCAGATCGGCATGGAACCACAGCGCGTGGTCGAGGCTGGCGACCTGCATGTCCTTCTGCCACACCGATTTGCCGTGGGGCAGCATCGAAGTGGTCAGCAGGCCGAAGTCGGAGGCATAGGCCAGCAGGTACTTGTGCAAGGCCGGGATATCGGCCAAGGCGCCGTCGGCGCGGAACCACACGTACTTCACCGGGTCCATCGGCTGCGGGTTGTACGGGTCTTTTTCGGTGACCGGGCGCACTTCGATGGGTTTCGGGCACAGCAGTTTTTCACGCATGTGCTCAGGGATCAGGTGCGCGCGCTGCTGGGTGATTTCCAACTCCGAGGGCAGGTTTTCCGGGCCCACCACTTGCGGCATCTGGTTCTGGTGTTCGAAGCCCTGCTCGTCGTACTGGAACGAAGCGCTGCAGGTGAAGATCGGGTTGCCCTTCTGGATCGCGGTCACCCGGCGCGTACTGAAGCTGCCGCCATCACGCACCCGGTCCACCTGGTAGACCACCGGCAAACCGGCATCGCCCGGGCGCAGGAAGTAACCGTGCATGGAATGCACATGGCGTGCTTCTTCCACGGTCTGACTGGCTGCGGACAAGGACTGGCCCAGCACCTGGCCGCCGAACAGCTGGCGGAAGCCCAGGTCCTGGCTGCGACCGCGAAACAGGTTTTCTTCGATCGGTTCCAGGGTCAACAGGTCGACCAGATCTTCCAACACGTGGCTCATTCAGGATCTCCTCACACAGAGCAATACCGCGCAGTCTTGGCTGCGGCGGGCAATTCAATCAGGGGGCATCCTGATAATCGGCACATTCTAAACGCCCTGCCGCCCTATCCATGCAAGGTTTCCAACCATTGTTCGCGGTTGATGCGATACAGCACATGGGCGCGCAACGGGTGATCGCCGGCCAGCGCGGGATGTTCGAAGTCGTCGCTTGGAGCATGGTGCATGCCGATGGCTTGCATGACTTTCTGCGACGGCTGATTGCTGGCTGTGGTGAACGCCACCACCTCTTTCAGCGACAAGCGGTCAAAACCGCAGCGCAGAGCGGTCCAGGCCGCTTCGCTGGCATAGCCCAGGCCCCAGTGTTCACGGGCCAGGCGCCAGCCGATTTCCACCGCTGGGGTAAAGGGCGCTTCGAAACCCACTACGCCCAAGCCGGTAAAGCCGATAAAGGCGCCGCTGTCCTTGCGCTCCAGCGCCCACAAACCAAAGCCATGTTCGGCAAAATGACCGCGTATTCGCCCGATCAATGCCGCACTTTCCAGTCGGCTCAAGGGCGCAGGGAAGTACCGCATGACCTGTGGGTCGGCGCACATTGCCGCAAACGCCGGCAAATCTTCATCGCTCCACTGGCGCATCAACAGCCGCGCGCTTTCCAGTTGCAATATCGGCTCCATCGGGGCCCTCCATAATCCATGGGAGCAAGTCTACATCGCTGGTAGGATCCTTCACGGGTTCCTATCAGAAATTGCCATGCCATTGCCGTTGATTTATCACGATGACTACAGCCCCGAGTTTCCTGCGGAACACCGCTTTCCCATGGACAAATTTCGCCTGCTGCGCGACCACCTGGTGGACAGCGGCCTGACCCGGGATGCCGACCTGCTGCGCCCGCAGCTCTGCCCTCCAGAGATCCTGGCCCTGGCCCATGACCCTGGCTATATCGAACGCTATATGAGCGGCGAGTTGTCCCGGGAAGACCAGCGGCGCCTGGGCCTACCCTGGAACGAAGCCCTGGCGCGACGTACCGTGCGCGCGGTCGGCGGCTCGCTGCTGGCGGCCGAGCTGGCCCTGGAACATGGCCTGGCCTGTCACCTGGCCGGGGGCACCCATCATGCCCATTACGACTACCCGGCCGGGTTCTGCATCTTCAACGACCTGGCGATCATCAGTCATTACCTGCTGGCGGCCGGTCGGGTCAGCCGGGTGCTGATCTTTGATTGCGACGTGCACCAGGGCGATGGCACCGCTCGGATTCTCGAACATACCCCGGACGCGGTGACCGTCTCGTTGCACTGCGAAAAGAACTTCCCGGCGCGCAAGGCCACCAGCGACTGGGACATTCCCCTGGCCATGGGCATGGGCGACAGCGAGTACCTGCAGGTGGTCGATGACGCCCTCAACTACCTGCTGCCGCTCTACCAACCGGACCTGGTGCTGTACGACGCCGGGGTCGACGTGCACAAGGACGACGCCCTGGGCTACCTGAAACTGACCGACGCCGGGGTCGCCGAGCGCGATGAGCGTGTCATGCGCCATTGCCTGGGCCGCGACATCCCGGTGGTCGGGGTGATTGGCGGCGGCTACAGCAAAGACCGCCAGGCCCTGGCCCGGCGCCACGGCATCCTGCACCACAGTGCGCAGCGGGTCTGGGAATCGTCAGGATGCTACTGAGCCTGAGGGCCTTACCCACATCCACTGTGGAACAGCTTGTGGATAACCTGGGAGAAAGCTCCTACAGACCTTGCTCCACGGGGCCTCACGGCTATCGCCTGTTTTTTGATCAATGACATAAGACGGTCATACAGTTGTGGGTGGCTTACCCCCAATCCCTGTGGAGCCGCCTGTGGATAACCTGCGTGAAACGTGCTACAGCCTTTGCTCCACAAGGCTTGCAGAGCGATGTGCATTTTTTGAACAGCTTGCCCCCCATCCCAAGCCTCTTCGTCACATCCCCTTGCCGGCAGCGATTTGAGCCCACGACCTGACTCTTTCAAACGTCCAGCTAGCGAAGACCTTGACGAGGCTATCGGACATTTCACCGAATACAGGTAAAATGCCCCGTTCAATGACGACAGATTCGGCGGCTACTGCGGTATGCAGCACTCAGGGGGAGAAGTTTTGACCGCATCATTCGCAGCAGCCTCTCGCTGCAAAAGCGGCATTGCCATAAGCAGCTTTGACGTCGATCTGCTTCTCATAGGCCCGTCAAGCCTGCACTCGTCCACAGGTGGGAACAGCCAATCCAGCATTTGCCTCAATGACCGCGAACAACTGACCGTGGACGCCTGGTGTGCCAGGCCGATCAGGGCCACCGATTTATACTCAGTGTGCCGCGCTGTCACAAACGGAGCTCGCGAAAGGAGTCTTGCGCAAGACATGCTGGAGGCTGGGACCGCCTTATGCATTATCGCTCGAGGCAGACCTGGATTTTAATAGTTTATTTCACTTAATAAAATTAAAACTTCCAGCACCATGACAACTTAAAATTAAACACTTATTCAATATTAAGACGAAAGTCCAGTCGGAGTTTTAATTGATGTCAGACATCAAACAGGCAAGCATTGAAAAATTCAAGAGCAGAGAAGCTCTGATCGGCATTATCGGGCTTGGCTATGTCGGTTTGCCGTTGATGTTGCGCTACAACGCAATTGGTTTTCGCGTGCTGGGCATTGATGTCGACCAGAACAAGGTCAATCAGTTGAATGCTGGCCAAAGCTATATCGAGCACATTTCTGCCAGCAAGATTGCTGCCGCCCATGCCAGTGGCTTTGAAGCGACCGTGGACTTCAGCCGCGTCAGCGAGTGCGATGCATTGATCTTGTGCGTTCCCACTCCGCTGAATAAGTATCGCGAGCCGGACATGAGTTTCGTGATCAACACTACCGACTCGCTAAAGCCCTATTTGCGTGCCGGCCAAGTGGTATCCCTGGAAAGTACCACCTACCCCGGGACGACCGAGGAAGAACTGCTGCCTCGCGTTGAAGAGGGTGGACTCAAGGTTGGCGAGAATATCTTCCTGGTCTACTCGCCAGAACGCGAAGACCCGGGCAACCCCGACTTTGAAACACGCACGATTCCGAAAGTAGTTGGCGGCCATACCGCAAGTTGCCTCGAGGTAGGCGTTGCCCTGTACGAACAGGCAATCGACCGGGTGGTGCTGGTGAGCTCGACCAAGGCTGCGGAAATGACCAAGCTGCTGGAGAACATCCACCGCGCGGTCAATATTGGCCTGGTCAATGAAATGAAAGTCGTCGCCGACCGCATGGGCATCGACATCTTTGAGGTAGTGGATGCCGCTGCCACCAAGCCCTTCGGCTTCACCGCTTATTACCCGGGACCGGGCCTGGGCGGCCACTGCATTCCGATCGACCCCTTCTATCTGACCTGGAAGGCACGAGAATATGGCTTGCATACCCGCTTCATCGAGCTTTCCGGCGAAGTCAATCAAGCCATGCCCGAGTATGTGGTGAGCAAACTCGTGGATGCTCTGAATGATGACTGCCGCGCCCTCAAGGGTAGCCGCATCCTTGTACTGGGCATCGCTTACAAGAAGAATGTCGATGACATGCGTGAGTCACCTTCTGTCGAGATCATGGAGTTGATCGAAGCCAAAGGCGCCATCGTCTCTTACAGTGACCCTCACGTCCCTGTTTTCCCGAAAATGCGTGAACACCATTTCAACCTTTCCAGTGTGCCTCTGAACGCCGATACCCTGACCCACTTCGATGCAGTGATTCTAGCCACCGACCACGACAAGTTTGACTATGAGTTGATCAAGTCCAGCGCCAAGCTGATCATTGATAGCCGTGGTAAATACCGTCAGCCTGAAGCCCACATCGTCAAGGCTTAATTTTTTATTCCTGGTCTATCCCAGACAAGTTTATTTGGAGCGTTCTAGTGAAACGTTTTGCCCTGATTGGCGCAGCCGGCTACATAGCCCCACGCCACATGCGAGCCATCAAGGACACCGGTAATGAGCTGGTTTGTGCCTATGACATCAACGATTCGGTCGGCATCATCGACAGTCTTTCCCCGCAAAGCGAGTTCTTTACCGAGTTCGAACGCTTCTACGATTACGCCTGGCGCTTGAAACGCGATCCGGCCAAAGCACTGGATATCGTGTCCGTCTGCTCCCCCAACTACTTGCACCACCCGCATATCACCTCAGCCTTGCGCATGGGCTGCGATGTCATCTGCGAGAAGCCACTGGTTCCAACTATCACCCTGCTGGACGACTTGGCCCTGACCGAGCGCGAGACGGGCAAGCGCCTCTGGAATATTCTCCAACTGCGCCACCACCAGGCGATCATTGACCTCAAAGAGAAAGTCCAGAACGAAAAGCGTGCCCACAAGCATGAAGTCGAACTGACCTACATCACTTCCCGCGGTAACTGGTACATGGAGAGCTGGAAAGGCGACCAGCGCAAGTCATTCGGCGTGGCCACCAATATTGGTGTGCATTTCTACGACATGCTGCATTTCATTTTTGGCAAGTTGCAGCGCAATGTCGTCCACCACAGCAGTGCTTACAAAGCTGCGGGATACTTGGAATACGAGAACGCCCGGGTACGCTGGTTCTTGTCCATTGATCGGAATGATCTGCCTGATGCGGTCAAGGGCAAGAAGCCGACCTATCGCTCGATCACTGTTGATGGCCAGGAGATAGAGTTCTCCGAAGGCTTTACCGATCTGCATACCGTCAGCTACCAGGCAATCCTGGACGGCAAGGGGTACGGCATCGAGGACGCGCGGCACTGCGTCGAAACCGTCGAAGTCATCCGTTGCGCTGCGCCGGTTGCGTCGCAGGACGGCGAAGGGCACCCATTCCTCGCCAATCTGGCTCGCTGAGGTTCTCATGCCCTATCAAGTTCACCCCAGCGCCATAGTCGATGACGGCGCCCAGATCGGCGAAGGCTCGCGCATCTGGCATTTCGTTCATGTCTGCGGCGGCGCGCGCATAGGCAAAGGGGTGTCGCTTGGGCAAAACGTCTTTGTCGGCAACAAGGTAGTGATCGGCGACCAGTGCAAGATCCAGAACAACGTGTCGGTGTACGACAACGTCATCCTGGAAGACGGCGTGTTCTGTGGCCCCAGCATGGTCTTCACCAACGTCTACAACCCGCGCTCCCTGATTGAACGCAAAAGCCAGTACCGGGACACTCTGGTGAAAAAAGGCGCGACGCTGGGTGCCAACTGCACCGTCGTCTGTGGCGTGACCATTGGCGAGTTCGCCTTTATCGGCGCTGGCGCGGTGGTCAACAAAGATATACCTGCGTACGCCCTGATGGTTGGGGTTCCGGCTCGGCAAATTGGCTGGATGAGCGAGTTCGGCGAGCAACTGGACTTGCCCGTGGAAGGCCAGGCCAGGGCTATCTGTGAACATACCGGGGCTCATTACAGCCTGCACGGGAAACTATTGAGCAAGGAGGAGAGCTGCGCATGATCGAATTTATCGACCTGAAAAGCCAACAGGCACTGATCAAAGAACAGATCGACGCAGGCATCCAGCGAGTCCTCTCCCACGGCCAATACATCCTCGGGCCTGAAGTTGCCGAGCTCGAGGAAAAGCTCGCCATATCAGTAGGGGCCAAGCATTGCATTACGTGCGCCAATGGTACCGATGCCCTGCAGATCGCCCTGATGGCGCTGGGCATTGCCCCCGGCGATGAAGTCATCACACCTGGCTTTACCTACATCGCCACCGCAGAAACGGTGGCCCTGCTAGGCGCCAAGCCGGTGTACGTGGATATCGACCCTCGCACCTACAATCTCGACCCAAAGCACCTGGAAGCGGCAATAACTCCACGTACCAAAGCCATTATCCCAGTCTCCCTGTATGGTCAGTGTGCGGACTTCGACACGATCAACAGTATCGCCGCCAAATACCATGTACCGGTGATTGAAGATGCCGCACAAAGCTTCGGTGCAAGCTATAAAGGCAAGCGCTCCTGCAATCTGACGAGCATCGCCTGCACAAGCTTTTTCCCAAGCAAACCCTTGGGCTGCTATGGCGATGGCGGCGCAATGTTCACCAATGACGATGACCTGGCGGTGATCCTCCGGCAAATCTCTCGTCATGGACAGGATCGTCGCTACCACCATGTCCGGGTTGGCGTAAACAGCCGCCTGGATACCCTGCAGGCAGCAATTCTGTTGGCCAAGCTGGAGCTTTTTGAAAAGGAAATCCTGCTGCGTCAACAAGTCGCCAACACTTACGAACAGTTGTTGACTGAGGCCGGTATCAAAACGATTCCCTACGTCGAGCCCCACAACACCAGTGTCTACGCGCAATACACCATCAGGGTAAAAGAGCGAGACGCCGTGCAGGCGAAGTTGAAGCAACAGGGCATTCCAACCGCCGTGCATTACCCGATTCCCCTGAACAAGCAACCGGCTGTCGCGGACAATAGCGCCCGTTTGCCTCTGGGTGATGAAGTTGCAGAACAGGTAATGAGCCTGCCCATGCACCCCTACCTGACGATCGAAGATCAGGTAAGGATCGTTGAGTGCCTGGTAGCGGCTGGCGTTGCGAATCAATGAGCGACAGTAGAAAACTGGTGAGTAACACGGCCATTTACTTCGGGGCGAATATCCTGAATGCGGCCATACCATTTTTTCTCCTGCCCATTCTGACCCGGGTATTGAGCCCGGCGGACTACGGCACCATCGCCATGTTTGGCATTTGCTTGAGCATTATCAGTGCATTCACGGGCCTGAGCGTCCATGGAGCCATTGGGGTTCGTTACTTTCAGCTCAACAAGGAAGAGTTGGCCGAGTACGTAGTGACATGCATGGGGATCCTGGTCGTCAGTACAACGACCATCTTCCTTATAACCCTCGCCCTTCGGCCCTGGCTCGCACCGATCACTGGCTTGCCCATGGACTGGCTGTTGGTCGCCGTAGTGGTTTCAGGCTTCCAATTCCTCGGTAACATTCGCCTGTCTCTCTGGCAAGTTGCCGGTGAGGCGAAAAAATATGGTGCGTTTCAAGTCACGCAAAGCCTTCTGAACGCGGGCGGTTCACTCGTGCTCATACTTTTGGTCGGCATGGCGTGGGAAGGTCGGGTACTGGCGCAAAGCATTGCCATAGCCCTGTTTGGCGTAATCGGATTGTTCTGGCTGTGGAAAGACGGCCTGCTGAGAAAACCCGTGGTGTGGCGAGCCCACTGCAGGGACGCGCTGAAGTTCGGTATTCCACTGATTCCGCATGTCATTGGCGGGCTGCTCATTGTCGCCACCGACCGGCTCATCATCGTCAAGTTGCTTGACGTGGGACAGGCAGGTCTTTACATGGTTGCCCTGCAGTTTGGACAAGTGATAGGCCTGGTTACCGAGTCCTTCAATAAGGTCTATGCACCCTGGCTGATGAAAAACCTGGCAAGCAAGGAAGAGATACCGCGCTCGCGCATTGTGGGCTTTTCTTATTTATACATGGTGTTCCTGCTCGTCATGGCCACCACCTTTGGCTTGCTCGCCCCATGGGTCATGAGCTTCGTGGTGGGCCACGAGTTCAAGGCCTCAAGCGAACTGGTGATCTACATTGCGATTGGCTTCGCCTTTGGTGGCTGCTACTACATGGTCACCAACTATGTCTTTTTCGAAAATAAAAATTCGATTCTGGCACTGATCACCCTGATCACTGGATTGATAAACATTCCACTGATGTACTTCCTGGTAGAACGTAACGGATTGGTAGGTGCAGCCCAAGCATTCATGCTGACTCAGTGTTTCTCTTTCGTTGGCACATGGTGGCTTTCAAACAAAGTGCATCCAATGCCTTGGTTCAACTTCAAAGCTTAAAATAGGATTACAGTTCATGCTCACCGACCAGACCATTCTTATCACTGGTGGCACAGGCTCCTTCGGGAACACCTTCGTGCCGATGACCCTCGCCAAATACAATCCGAAGAAAGTCATCATTTTCTCTCGTGACGAAATGAAGCAGTGGGACATGGCGAAGAAGTTCGAAGGCGACCCTCGCGTGCGCTTCTTCATTGGCGACGTTCGCGACAAAGACCGTCTGTATCGCGCCCTTGATGGTGTGGACTATGTCGTTCACGCGGCTGCCACCAAGATTGTCCCGACGGCCGAGTACAACCCTTTCGAATGCGTGAAGACCAATATTAACGGCGCCATGAACCTGATCGATGCCTGCATTGATAAAGGCATCAAGCGCGTTGTCGCCCTGTCCACGGACAAAGCCAGCAGCCCGATCAATCTATACGGTGCCACCAAACTGGCTTCCGACAAGCTGTTCATCGCTGGGAACTCCTATTCCGGTGGGCACGAAACCCGCTTCTCCGTCGTTCGTTATGGCAATGTCATGGGTTCTCGCGGCTCGGTGATCCCGTTCTTCATGTCGATCAAGGATAAAGGCGTACTGCCAATCACCGATGAGCGCATGACTCGCTTCATGATCTCTCTTGAAGAAGGTGTGGAGTTGGTATGGCATGCCTTTGAGGATATGGAAGGCGGTGAAATCTACGTTAAGAAGATTCCATCCATGAAGGTCACCGACCTGGCTCGTGTCATTGCCCCAGATGCACAGCAGGAAGTAGTGGGTATCCGTCCTGGCGAGAAACTGCACGAGCAGATGATCAGCGTCGAGGATGCTTACTACACCTACGAGTACCCGGAGCACTTCAAGATTCTGCCAACAATCAACAACTGGTCGACCTGTGAAGAGCGCATCAAGGACGGTCATAAAGTCCCCGAAGGCTTTGTCTATGCCAGTGACAGCAACAGCCAGTGGATGACCGGTGAAGCGCTGCAGGCATGGATAGATCTCAATCGCGAAAAAATCGGGAGTATCTGATCCATGATCCCCTACGGCCGCCAAGACATTACCCAAGCAGACATTGATTCGGTAGTGGAGGTATTGCAGTCCGACTTTCTCACTCAAGGCCCTATGGTGCCGCGTTTTGAGCAAGCGGTAGCAGCACATGTTGGTGCTGAGCATGCTCTGGCGCTGAACAGCGCGACATCTGCGCTGCACATCGCCTGCTTGGCGCTGGGAGTAGGCTCTGGAGATTGGCTCTGGACCACTCCAATCACCTTTGTCGCCTCGGCAAACTGCGCGCTGTACTGCGGCGCCCAGGTGGACTTCGTAGACATCGACCCCGTCACCTACAACCTCTGTCCACGGGCATTGGAGCTCAAGTTGGAGCAGGCGGAGCGCGCAGGAAAACTGCCTAAAGTGGTGGTTCCCGTCCACCTTTGTGGCCAGCCCTGCGATATGCAGGCCATCCATGCGCTAGCCAAGCGTTATGGATTCAAGGTCATCGAAGATGCGTCGCATGCCATCGGCGGAAAGTATCAGAACGAGTTCATCGGTAACTGCCGATTTAGCGACATCACGATATTCAGCTTTCACCCGGTCAAGATCATCACCACTGCTGAAGGCGGTATGGCCCTGACCAATAACGGGGAGTTGGCCGAAAAGATGGCGCTGTTGCGCAGCCATGGTATTACCCGTGATCCGGCCCAGATGACTCATGAATCTGATGGCCCTTGGTACTACCAGCAGATCGCTCTTGGCTACAACTACCGTATGACAGAGTTGCAAGCGGCTCTGGGCGTTAGCCAGGTTCAGCGCCTCGACCAATACGTGGCCCGACGTCACGCATTGGCCCGACGCTATGATCAATTGCTGACTGAACTGCCGGTGACTACGCCTTGGCAGCATCCAGACAGTTATTCCGGCCTGCACCTGTATGTAATTCGCCTGCAGCTCGAGAAGATCGACAAGACACATGCCCAGGTATTTGAATCCCTGCGCGAGCAAGGCATTGGCGTGAATGTGCACTACATCCCGGTGTCCACCCAGCCTTACTATCGGCAGATGGGTATCAAGCCTGAAGATTACCCGGAAGCACAGGGCTATTACCGCGAAGCCATTAGCCTGCCGATGTTTCAGACGATGACTGAGCAGCAGCAGGATCAGGTTGTGCTCGCACTGCGCAAGGCTCTCTCGGCATGAACGTCGCAATCATCCCTGCTCGCGGTGGCAGCAAGCGTATTTCACGCAAGAACATCAAAGAGTTCTGCGGCAAGCCGATGATTGCCTGGAGCATCGAGGCAGCGTTAAAAAGTGGCTGCTTTGAACAGGTCATCGTCTCTACGGACGACGCCGAAATAGCTGAAGTTGCTGTTCAGCATGGGGCTAGCGTACCGTTCATGCGGCCAGCGGAGCTATCCGATGATCATACGGGCACTACCCCCGTAGTGCGTCACGCCATTGAATGGTTAAACCTTCAAGGTTCTAACCCTCAATATGTTTGCTGCCTTTATGCCACCGCCCCTCTTATCGACAGCCAGGACATCCTCAAGGGGTTGAATGCGCTGGATAAAGAAGGAGGGGATTACGCTTTTTCGGTCACCAGCTACGCATTTCCAATTCAACGCGCCATCCGCATAGATGACGATGGCCACGTTGATATGTTCAACCCCGAGTACTTCACTGTCCGCTCTCAAGATCTTGAACATGCCTACCATGACGCCGGCCAATTTTATTGGGGAACCTCCGCCGCATGGCTGGAAACCCGGGTAATTTTTGGCAGAAGATCGCTACCGATCGTACTGCCACGACATCGCGTTCAAGATATCGACACGCTAGAAGACTGGGAAATGGCTGAATATCTTTTCAAGGCCGTGCGGCTTCGGGATAGCAGCCAGTAAATTTGTTTTTCGAGAGGACGTTAAAAGATGCTGACTTATTGCAAGCGCTGCGTAATGCCAGACACCAAACCTGATCTCTATATCGATGATGAGGGTATCTGCAGTGCCTGCCGCAGCTATGAACAACGAAACGAAGTCGATTGGGACCAACGCAAGAAAGAACTGGCGGTCATTCTCGACAAGTACAAGAACAAGACCGGTGACAACTGGGACTGCATTGTTCCTGTCAGCGGAGGGAAAGACAGCACCTACCAGGTGATACGCATGCTGCAACTGGGTTTGAACCCACTGTGCGTAACCTCGACTACTTGCGACCTTTCTGACATTGGCCGGAAAAACATCGAAAACCTGAAACACCTCGGTGTCGACTACGTGGAGATGTCCCCAAACCCACGGATTCGCGCGAAGCTCAATCGAATTGGCCTGACCCAGGTGGGCGACATCGCCTGGCCAGAGCACGTGGGAATCTTCACCATCCCGGTCAGAGCAGCCGTTCAGTTCAACATCCCACTGATCGTATGGGGAGAGAACTCGCAAAACGAATATGGCGGCCCTGCTGCTGCAGCGAGCAATAACGTCCTCAACCGTCGCTGGCTGGAAGAGTTCGGTGGCCTGCTGGGCATGCGCGTTTCCGACCTCATCGGCACCGACGGCATCGAAGCAAAACACTTGATCTCCTACACCTACCCTAGTGATGAAGATCTGACACGCGTGGGCGTTACCGGCCTGTTCCTTGGGCACTACATTCCGTGGGATGGCTTGTCCAACTCGCTGATCGCCCAGGCACATGGTTTTCATACCTATGAAAAAGTAGCCGAAGGCTCCATGGTCAACTATGAAAACCTGGACAATCATCAGCACGGGATTCACGACTACTTCAAGTTCCTCAAGTTTGGTTTCAGTCGTGCCACCGACCACGCCTGCCTGCACATTCGCCGTGAACGCCTGACCAGGCAAGATGGCATGGATATCGTCAAGAACCTGGATGGCAAGTTCCCGTGGGAGTATCTGGGGAAAAGCCTGGAAGAAATCTTGCGCCCATTGGACATGACAGTGGACGAGTTCATCGCCCTGTGTGACAAGTTCACCAATAAGAAGATCTTTAAACGCGACGCAAAAGGTGCGCTGATTAAAGATAAAGAAGGCAACCTCACCAAGGTCAACTACGACAACATATTAACCCGGCAATCAAATACACCAAATCATGCTGCGTAGGCGATACGTGGATGCCGGAAATAAGAACGGATTCTTTGAGGGCGTAATTGCAATCGTCTCATGACCGAGCGAACACGCCTTTCCAG
>NZ_JCBCUS010000011.1:0-166507 GCF_059862355.1 Pseudomonas sp. MF09150
TTTCACCGCTTTCGACCGAGAAGATCGAACCGCTAATAGAGCCAAACAACACTGCTCTATCAACTCCTTCTGGGCTTCGATGATCTGAAGCAGCTCACTGTCGAAAACCGCGTAACTCTTTGTTTACCAAGGAGTTTTCCGTTTCGACTGCGCCGGAAGTGGGGCGAATTATAGACTTCCAGAATCTGCCGTCAACCCCTAATTTGCACTTTCTATGAATAAGCTCAAAAACACCCAAAACAGGGTGTTTTTCCCTTCTATATAGGAGGGCGCAAGCGCCCCTCTATATAGAAGAAGAAACTTACAGCACTCCAGCCTGCCGCAACGCACTGACAGCTTCGGCCTCAAGCCCCAGCACACGCTGTAACACCTGCTGCGTGTGCTCACCCAATAGAGGAGGGGCATTGCGGTACTCAACCGGGGTTTCAGAGAGCCGGATAGGGCTCGCCACCTGCGGCACCATGCCGGCCAGCGCGTGAGGCAGCTCGATCGCCAAACCGCGCGCCTGCACCTGGGGATCAGCAAACACCTGGGCCAGATCATTGATAGGCCCGCAAGGCACCCCAGCCTGCTCCAACTGCACCACCCACTCGGCAGTGGTCTTGAAAACCGTTGCCTGGCGGATCAGCGGAATCAGCAGCGCACGATTGGCCACCCGCAGCTTATTGGTGGCAAACCGCGGGTCGTCCGCCCACTGCGGCTGCCCAGCCACTTCGGCAAACTTGCGGAACTGCCCGTCATTGCCCACGGTAAGGATGAAGTCGCCATCCGCCGTAGGGAAATCCTGATAGGGCACGATATTCGGATGAGCATTGCCCAGACGCTTGGGGGCAACCCCCGTGGTCAGATAGTTCATCGCCTGGTTGGCCAGACAGGCCACCTGCACATCGAGCAACGCCATATCGATATGCTGCCCACCACCGTCATGATCCCTATGGGCCAACGCCGCCAGGATCGCTACCGTCGAGTACAACCCGGTAAGGATATCGGTCAGGGCCACGCCGACCTTGACCGGCCCGGCACCTTCATCCCCCTCGGGGCGGCCGGTCAGGCTCATCAGGCCACCCAGCCCCTGAATCATGAAGTCGTAACCCGCGCGCTTGGCATAAGGCCCGGTCTGACCGAAGCCGGTGATCGAGCAATAGATCAACTGCGGGTTCAGCGCCTTGAGCGATTCATAGTCCAAACCATAAGCCGCCAGACCACCGACCTTGAAGTTTTCGATCAGGATGTCGGACTTGGCCGCCAGCTCACGCACCAGACGCTGACCTTCAGGCTGGGTGAAGTCGATGGTCACCGATTGCTTGTTGCGATTGGCCGACAGGTAGTAGGCGGCCTCGCTGGTGTTCTCACCGTAGGCGTCCTTGAGGAAGGGCGGCCCCCAGGCGCGGGTATCGTCACCATTGCCCGGGCGCTCGACCTTGATCACTTCGGCGCCAAGGTCGGCGAGTATCTGCCCGGCCCAGGGCCCGGCCAACACACGCGATAAGTCCAGTACCCGCAGATGCGATAACGCGCCCATGGTCGTTCTCCTATTAATAGAACGCCTGGAGACCGGTCTGCGCACGACCCAGAATCAGCGCGTGCACGTCATGGGTCCCTTCATAGGTATTCACCACCTCAAGGTTGACCAGATGCCGGGCGACACCGAACTCATCCGAAATGCCGTTGCCGCCGAGCATGTCACGCGCCATACGGGCGATGTCCAGGGACTTGCCGCAGGAATTGCGCTTCATGATCGAGGTGATCTCCACCGCAGCCGTGCCTTCATCCTTCATCCGCCCCAGACGCAGGCAGCCTTGCAGGGCCAGGGTGATTTCGGTCTGCATGTCAGCGAGTTTTTTCTGGATCAGCTGGGTGGCAGCCAATGGGCGACCGAACTGATGGCGATCCAGGGTGTACTGGCGAGCGGTGTGCCAGCAGAACTCCGCTGCCCCCAGGGCGCCCCAGGAGATGCCGTAGCGCGCCGAGTTGAGGCAGGTGAACGGACCTTTCAGGCCACGCACATCCGGGAAGATGTTCTCTTCCGGCACAAATACGTTGTCCATGACGATTTCGCCGGTGATGGATGCACGCAACCCCACCTTGCCGTGAATCGCCGGAGCGCTCAGGCCTTTCCAGCCTTTTTCCAGAACGAAGCCACGAATGTCGCCGGCATCATCTTTGGCCCAGACCACAAACACATCGGCAATCGGGCTGTTGGTGATCCACATCTTGCTGCCGGTCAGGCTGTAGCCGCCGTCGACCTTGCGCGCGCGAGTGATCATCGCACCCGGGTCGGAGCCATGGTTCGGCTCGGTCAGGCCAAAGCAGCCGATCCACTCGCCGGAAGCCAGTTTTGGCAGGTATTTCTGTTTTTGCGCCTCGGTGCCAAATTCGTTGATCGGCACCATCACCAGCGAGGACTGCACACTCATCATCGAGCGATAGCCCGAATCCACGCGCTCGACTTCACGGGCGATCAGGCCGTAGCACACATAGTTCAGGCCGCTGCCACCGTACTGCTCAGGGATGGTCGCACCCAGCAGGCCGATCTCGCCCATTTCACGGAAAATCGCCGGGTCGGTCTTTTCATGGCGGAAAGCTTCAAGCACACGCGGCGCCAGCTTGCCCTGAGCGAACTGCTCGGCACTGTCGCGCACCATGCGCTCTTCTTCAGTGAGCTGTTGATCCAGCAGAAGGGGATCGATCCAGTTGAAGCTTGCTTTGCCGCCCATGAGTGAGTCCTCGTGAAGTAGGTCAACTATCGTGGGCTGATCCTAGGCCGGGTTGCCGTGAACGGCAAACGAGGATTCCGCATACTGTTGTGCTAATTTCTCACTCCGTAATCGCCATAAACGGCATCAGCAGGTTGCACTGAGTGAGGTAGCTGTACATGCGCAGAAAGATCCCCAGCACCGTCGCCCTGGTCAGCTTCGAGGCAGCCGCCCGCCATGAAAGCTTCACCAAGGCCGCCCAGGAGCTGTCGCTGACCCAGGGCGCGATTTGTAGGCAGATCGCCAGCCTGGAAGAGTTCCTCAGTGTCGAGTTGTTCCGGCGCTCACGGCGCGGGGTCAAGCTGACCGAGGCCGGGCTTTCCTACAGCCGCCGGGTGGCGACTCAATTGGATGCAGTTGAACGCGATACGCTGTCGGTCATGGGCCAGCAGGGCGCCAATGTGATCGAACTGGCCGTGGTGCCCACCTTCGGCACCCAGTGGCTGCTGCCACGGCTCAAGGACTTCCAGCAGCAGCACCCGGAAGTCACGGTCAACCTGACCAACCGCACGCGCCCCTTTCTGTTCGCCGACACCGACTTCGACGGCGCCATCTACTTTGGCGACGCCGACTGGTCCGGCACCCAGTCCCACCGCCTGATGGGCGAGAGTCCGCTTCCGGTGTGCAGCCCGGCCATGCTCGGCACCCAGGGGCAGTTAAGCGCCGCCCAAATTGCCGATCTGCCCCTGCTGCAGCAAACCACGCGGCCTTATGCATGGCGGCAATGGTTCAACGCCCAGCACATGAATATCCCTCGCGACATGACGGGCCCGCGTTACGAGCTATTCTCCATGCTCGCCCAGGCCGCCATGCATGACATGGGCATCGCCCTGATTCCGCCTTTCCTTATTCAGCGTGAACTCGCCGAGAAACGCCTGGTGATTGCCAACCCTCAGCGCCTCTCGAGCATCAAGGCTTATTACCTGATGATTCCCGAGCGCAAGGTCGAATCAGCGTCTTTACGAGCTTTTCGTGACTGGCTGATCCACCAGGCACACAGCTACAGCCTCGAAGAATAAAGGGATAGCGCCATTAGCTGACCTCGTAGTCAGCTTATTTAAAGCACTACAGATATAACTATTTGTCGCATTTAGACAGACTGTACCGACAAGCTGAACAATCGTCCTACAAGCGGCTAACCACGTGGCTTGTAGGGTTTAATTAACAGCGATAACCGAGCATTCACACCACCGATAGAAAAAATATCGTTTCCCCGGATAAATCCTTGAAAGGCACGGCCTGTAAGGGATCTAGCCGTACCATTGCGACATTCGGTCACGGGGTGACTTGTAGTTAATTTTCCGTCACGCATCAGAATCCCTTGAAGGGTGCAAAGTTCGCCTGCAAAATGCCGCGCCCCGCCGTGATTTCGGTGGGATCGTGCTGATCGGCCGCCCCAGTCGCACCTTCCGCAGTGCGCTGGCCTTCTAAGAAAGATCGAAAGCAATAAGATCAAGCAGGAGATTTGACGTGCACATTGGTGTTCCTCTCGAAACCCAAACGGGTGAAACACGGGTTGCTGCAACCCCGGAAACCATCAAGAAGCTGATCGGCCAGGGTCATAAGGTCACTGTTCAAAGCGGCGCCGGCATTAATGCCAGCGTTGTCGACAGCGCCTATGAAGCGGCAGGCGCAAGCATTGGCAGCGCCAATGACGCCTTTGGTGCAGAGCTGATTCTCAAGGTCGTGACCCCTAGCGACAGCGAGCTGACCCTGATCAAGAGCGGCACCGTGCTGGTGGGCATGCTCAACCCGTTCAGCAATGAAACCATTGCCAAACTGGCCGAGCACGGCATTACCGCTTTCGCCCTGGAAGCCGCGCCCCGGACCTCTCGAGCCCAGAGCCTGGATGTGCTGTCGTCCCAGGCCAACATCGCCGGTTACAAGGCAGTGCTGCTGGCAGCCCATCATTACCCACGCTTCATGCCCATGCTGATGACCGCCGCCGGTACGGTGAAAGCCGCCCGTGTGCTGATTCTCGGCGCCGGCGTTGCCGGCCTGCAGGCCATTGCCACGGCCAAGCGCCTGGGTGCGGTGATCGAGGCTTCGGACGTGCGTCCGGCGGTGAAGGAACAGATCGAATCCCTGGGCGCCAAGTTCGTCGACGTGCCCTACGAGACCGATGAAGAGCGTGAATGCGCGGTCGGTGTCGGCGGTTACGCCCGCCCCATGCCGAGCAGTTGGATGCAGCGCCAGGCCCTGGCGGTGCACGAACGCGCCAAGCAGGCCGATATCGTCATCACCACCGCGCTGATTCCGGGCCGCAAGGCTCCGACCCTACTGAGCGCCGAAACCGTCGCGCAGATGAAACCCGGCTCGGTGGTCATCGACCTCGCCGCAGCCCAGGGCGGCAACTGCCCGCTGACCGTGGCCGACCAGGTGGTGGTCGAGCATGGCGTTACCATCTGCGGCCCGACCAACCTGGCCGGCGCTGTCGCCGCCGACGCCTCGGCGCTGTATGCGCGCAACCTGCTGGACTTCCTGAAGCTTGTCTTCACCAAAGAAGGGCAGTTCGAAGTCAACCTTGAAGACGACATCGTCGCCGCGTGCCTGATGTGCCGCGACGGGCAAGTCATCCGTAAAAACGCCTAAGCAGGGATTCAGACGATGGAAGAGCTTATCTCCCCCGGTATCTACAACCTGATCATCTTCGTGCTGGCGATTTATGTCGGTTACCACGTGGTCTGGAACGTCACACCTGCACTGCACACCCCCTTGATGGCGGTGACCAACGCGATTTCAGCGATCGTGATCGTCGGCGCCATGCTGGCTGCGGCACTGACCGTGACCCCCCTGGGCAAGACCATGGGCACCCTGGCCGTGGCCCTGGCGGCGGTCAATGTGTTCGGCGGCTTCCTGGTGACGCGCCGCATGCTTGAGATGTTCAAGAAGAAAGCCCCGAAAGTAAAAGAAGAGGCGCCCAAGTAATGAGCATGAACCTGGTAACGACGCTCTACCTGATCGCGTCGATCTGCTTTATCCAGGCCCTCAAGGGCCTGTCGCACCCGACCACTTCGCGGCGCGGCAACCTGTTCGGCATGCTCGGCATGGCGCTGGCGGTGCTCACCACCGTGGGCCTCATCTATAAGCTGGGCGCTGAGCTGGCCACCGCCGGTATCGGTTATGTGATTGTCGGCCTGTTGATCGGCGGCAGCGCCGGCTCAATCATGGCCAAGCGCGTCGAGATGACCAAGATGCCGGAGCTGGTGGCTTTCATGCACAGCATGATCGGCCTGGCTGCGGTGTTCATCGCTATCGCCGCCGTGGTCGAGCCGCAGTCCCTGGGCATCGTCAAACAGCTGGGGGACGCGATCCCTGCCGGTAACCGCCTGGAGCTGTTCCTTGGCGCGGCCATCGGCGCCATCACCTTCTCCGGTTCGGTGATCGCCTTCGGCAAGCTGTCGGGCAAGTACAAGTTCCGCCTGTTCCAGGGCGCACCGGTACAGTTCGGCGGCCAGCACAAGATCAACCTGGTATTGGGCCTGGCGACCTTGGGCCTGGGCTTGGCGTTCATGTTCACCGGCAACCTCAGCGCCTTCGCGCTGATGCTGGCCCTGGCGTTTGTGCTAGGCGTGCTGATCATCATCCCCATCGGCGGCGCCGACATGCCGGTGGTGGTGTCGATGCTCAACAGCTACTCCGGCTGGGCAGCGGCGGGTATCGGCTTCTCGCTGAACAACTCGATGCTGATCATCGCCGGCTCCCTGGTGGGCTCCAGCGGCGCGATCCTCTCGTACATCATGTGCAAGGCGATGAACCGTTCCTTCTTTAATGTGCTGCTCGGTGGCTTCGGCAACACCGCGGATGCCGCCGGACCTGCCGGTTCGAAAGAAGCGCGTCCGGTGAAATCGGGTTCGGCTGATGATGCAACCTTCCTCCTGACCAACGCCGACACCGTGATTATCGTTCCCGGCTATGGCCTGGCAGTGGCCCGGGCGCAGCATGCGCTGAAGGAGCTGACCGAGAAGCTGACCCACCGCGGCGTGACTGTAAAGTACGCGATCCACCCGGTGGCGGGGCGCATGCCCGGTCATATGAACGTACTGCTGGCCGAGGCCGAAGTGCCGTATGACCAGGTGTTCGAGATGGAGGACATCAACTCCGAGTTCGGCCAGGCTGACGTGGTGCTGGTACTGGGCGCCAACGACGTGGTCAACCCGGCCGCCAAGAACGATCCGAAATCGCCGATTGCCGGCATGCCGATTCTGGAAGCGTTCAAGGCCAAGACCATCATCGTCAACAAGCGCTCCATGGCCAGCGGTTATGCCGGCCTGGACAACGAGCTGTTTTACCTCGACAAAACCATGATGGTCTTCGGCGACGCGAAGAAAGTCATCGAAGACATGGTGAAGGCTGTCGAGTAAAACCTGCGCCAAGGCAATACCCCAAACCTCAGCCTTTAGTAGGCTGGGGTTTTTTATTGGCTGCACAATCCCGACAAAAGGCTCTAAATCGCGGCGCTGCATTCGACCATGGTAGCGCGCCGAATTTGTTCGAAATCACTAGACTGCGCATCTTGCTTCCGTTGCCCGAGATAACAATCCATGTACCGTGATCGTATCCGCTTGCCTTCGTTGTTGGATAAGGTGATGAGCGCCGCCGACGCTGCCGCTCTGATTCAGGACGGCATGACCGTCGGCATGAGCGGCTTTACCCGCGCCGGCGAAGCCAAGGCCGTGCCCCACGCGCTGGCCGAGCGTGCCAAAGTGACCCCGCTGAAAATTACCCTGATGACCGGCGCCAGCCTGGGCAACGACCTCGACAAGCAGCTCACCGAAGCTGGCGTGCTGGCGCGGCGCATGCCGTTCCAGGTCGACAGCACCCTGCGCAAGGCGATCAACGCCGGCGAAGTCATGTTTATCGACCAGCATCTGTCGGAGACCGTGGAACAACTGCGCAACCAGCAGCTCAAGCTGCCGGACATCGCCGTGATCGAGGCCGTGGCGATCACCGAACAAGGCCATATCGTGCCGACCACCTCGGTGGGCAACTCCGCCAGCTTCGCGATTTTCGCCAAGCAGGTGATCGTCGAGATCAACCTGGCGCACAACCCGAACCTGGAAGGCCTGCACGACATCTATATCCCGACCTACCGGCCGACCCGCACGCCGATCCCGCTGACCAAGGTCGACGACCGCATCGGCAGCACCGCGATTCCGATTCCACCGGAAAAAATCGCCGCCATCGTCATCACCAACCAGCCTGACTCGGCTTCAACGGTGCTGGCGCCGGACAGCGAGACCCAGGGCATCGCCTACCACCTGATCAACTTCCTCAAGCAGGAAGTGGACGCCGGGCGCATGACCAACAAGCTCGGTCCGCTGCAGGCGGGCATCGGCAACATCGCCAACGCGGTGATGTGCGGCCTGATCGACTCGCCGTTCGAAGACCTGACCATGTACTCCGAAGTGCTGCAGGATTCGACCTTCGACCTGATCGATGCCGGCAAGCTGAGCTTCGCCTCGGGCAGCTCGATCACCCTGTCGAGCCGGCGCAATGCCGACGTGTTCGGCAACCTGGAGCGCTACAAGGACAAACTGGTGCTGCGCCCGCAGGAGATCTCCAACCACCCGGAAGTGGTGCGGCGCCTGGGCATCATCGCGGTCAACACCGCACTGGAGTTCGACATCTACGGCAACGTCAACTCCACCCACGTCTGCGGCACGCGGATGATGAACGGCATCGGCGGCTCCGGCGACTTCGCCCGCAACGCGCACCTGTCGGTCTTCGTCACCAAGTCGATTGCCAAGGGCGGGGCGATTTCCAGCGTGGTACCGATGGTCAGCCACGTCGACCACACCGAACATGACGTCGACATCCTGGTCACCGAGATCGGCCTGGCCGACCTGCGCGGCCTGGCACCGCGGGAACGCGCCCGGGTGATCATCGACAACTGCGTGCACCCGTCCTACCGCGCCGCCCTGAATGACTACTACACCGCCGCCTGCGCACTGGGCGGACACACCCCGCACATCCTGCGTGATGCCCTGAGCTGGCACATCAACCTGGAAGAGCACGGGCAGATGCTGGTGAAGTAAATGCAACAGTTGGCCGCTGACGCAAACACAGTTTCGTCAGCTGGTCAGCCGTCTGAATAGGACCGGTAAAAACTGTACTACTGTACCGGTGGTTTTCCCGCCTAAAAACCCCTCCAATCTCAGCAAACCTTACAAAACGCACTAAATAAGTGCGCATAGGTACAGTTTCCTCATTTCCGAGCAGTACAGCCCCTATAAACAGTTAACTGGTCCCTCACAATACAGGTGAACTGTATCTACAGAGTCTTGCGTCAGAGGAGGATCATTGGCATCAGTTAAACCACTACCTGATCCCGCCACAAGCGGAAGGATGTCAACCATGGAACGTACAATCAGTTCCGAACTGTTCTTCGAAGAGAAAGCTGCAAAATCCCAGGCTTCCATGCCTCTGCGCGTTATCGCCAACCTGATGCTGTGGCAGCGCCGCATCTCCAGCCGCCATCAACTGGCTCGTCTGGATTCGCGTTTGCTGGCTGACGCCGGTATCAGCGAAGCACAACGCTACGAAGAGCTGAGCAAGCCGTTCTGGCGCTAAGTTAGCGTCGCTGGCCCTGACCCACCGGGTCCACCGCCAGCACCCCAGATTAAGAAAACAAAACCCGTCGCGGGCAACCGCGACGGGTTTTGTCGTTTAAGGGGACTCAGTTCCAGTGTGCAAAAACGATTTGCGTTAGACAGGTACAGTTTTAATATTGTATATATTGAACCAATACAGTTTTAAGGTTTGGCTATCTGTATCGGTAGCTCTGTGCCGAGCACCAGCGCGCTGCAACCCCCGGGATTGAGCCCACGCAAGGCCCCTACACTCCCGCCACCCATTGGCTTGAAGGGTGCGGGGCAGGCTGTTCGAAGCCTTGGCGCAGGCCTAATATCTCTGGATTATGTGGCGAGCAATCCTGAAGGCTCGTCTGATTTATCTGAACACCTCCACCCAGGCTGTCCGGTGCCCACTCAGCGCCCCCTTATCTGCTATTTACAGGAGCTTCATCCATGATCCGTCTTCGCCTGCTCAGCGCTGCTGCCTTGCTGGCCGTGGCTGCCAACGCGCACGCCACCAGCCTTATCGTGACCACTGATGCAATTGTCGGCGCACTCAAGGCCACCACCGACGCCACGTCCGATGCCACCTCGTCGCTGCGCGACAACAAGATCGTGCGCGCAGCCCGGGACGACGCCGCCAGCTTCGTCGCCACCGATGGCGCCATTCGCGGCGTGAAACTGGAAAGCGCGTTCGAGCACATCCGCCAACAGGTTCCGCAGCTGGACGTCAGCGACGCACAGTTGGCCCAGGCCATTCTGGCGATCTGATCACAGACCGATTCCGGCTCTGCCTCGCGCACCCGGAATCCCCGGCGCTGGCCCTCGCCCGGGCATTGCGCTAGCCTTGGCGCTGTTTTTTTTCAGCTGTCGAGAGTCTGGTTTTGTTCCGAATACCGCTTAGTGTGTTGCTGTTATCCATGGTCTGTGGGGTGGGCTCGGCTCAGGCTTTTGACCTGACCACCGAAGGCCTGGTCGTCACCGGTTACGCCACCAGCAAGGTGACCAGTGCCCCCTTCGACAGAAAACTGATACTGGCGGCCCAGGATGACGCCGCGGCCTTCGTTGCCAGCGATGGCGTCATGCGAGGCGCACAGCTGGAATCGGCCCTGGAATACCTGCGGCGCAGCCAGCCAAAACTTCATGCAAGCGACCTTGAACTGGCGCAAGCAATTCTCGTCCAATAATCATCCCCTGTTATTCCGGAGTCGTTCCATGCGCAGCCCGCTGATTGCCGCCACCCTAGGCCTGTTGTTGTTGGCCGATGTGGCCCAGGCACACACCCTGGTGGCCACCAGTAACATCATCGTCCGCGCCTTTGGCCGCACGATCGATTTCACCTCGGACACCACCACCTCCATCCGCGACTCGAAAGTCGTGCGCGAAGCCCACGACGATGCCGCCAGCTTCGTCGCCAGCAACGGCGAAATCCGTGGCGCCCAACTGGAAGCCGCCTTCGACACCTTGCGCACCCGCGTGCCGCAAGCTCGCGACGCCAGTGACCAGGTACTCGCCGAAGCTATCCTCGCACTGTGAGGCCATCAGTCACCTGGCTGCTGGCCGGGGCCCTGTCGCTACTGTGCGGCACGGCCCAGGCCGACCTGCAACTGCGCCTCAAGACCGACGGCTTGACCCCGGCGCAACAGCAGGCCAGCCAGGCGCTGCTGGATGAAGCGATGCAGGCCCTGCCGCCGCGTTTCATCCAGCAACTGGATCGGCGCATCGATGTCGGCTGGACCGACAAGATGCCCGAAAACGCCTATGGCCAAGCGTCGCTGGTGTCCGAGCTGGACCTCAATCGCAACCTGCTCGCCAGCCTCACCGACGGCTCGGCCGCGACCCAGAAGACCTATCGCCCACACGGCACCGTGCGCCGGGAAATGCTCGCCACCGTGCTCCACGAGCTGACCCACATTTATGACCGCTCGCGCTTGTGGTCCGCCGCAGAGCGCCCGCTGATCCAGCGCTGCGCCAGACAGAACGCCAACAGCGGCCTGGTCGGCCTGCGGGATGAGTGCCGCGGCCAGACCGAGCGCCGCTTCACCCTGAGCGATGACCCGCGCCTGCTGGACCTCGCCGGCTGGCCGCAATACGTCGGCCGCCGTGGGGCGCGCGAGGAACACAACCGGCAAGTGGCACGCAGCCCGGACATCTACGAGACGACCAACCCCAAAGAGTTCGTCGCGGTGAACATGGAGTACTTCCTCCTCGATCCGAGCTACGCCTGCCGTCGCCCCGGGCTGTACCGCTATTACCAGGAACACTTCGGCTGGGCACCGCCGGCCAAGGACAGCTGCGCCAAGTCGTTCGCCTTCCTCAATGCCGGCAACGACTTTGCCAAGCAGCCCCTGGGCCAGGTCGACCCCGAGCGCGTGTATGCGGTCGACTACCTGCTGGCCGAAGCCAACCAGAACTGGGTCAGCCGCTGGGGCCACAGCATGCTGCGCCTGGTGATCTGTGCCCCGGGCCGCCCGCGCGGACCCGATTGCCGGTTGGACCTGGATCAGCACCTGGTGCTGTCGTATCGGGCCTTTGTCGGAGACGTGCAGCTGTCGAGCTGGGATGGCCTGGTGGGCAAATACCCGTCACGGCTGTTTGTCCTGCCCCTGGCCCAGGTCATCGACGAATACACCAAGACCGAGCTGCGCAGCCTGGCCTCGGTGCCGCTGAACCTGTCGCGCACCGAGATCGAGCAGGTGGTGGAACACGCCGCGGAAATGCACTGGAGCTACGACGGCAACTATTACTTTCTGTCCAATAACTGCGCGGTGGAGAGCCTCAAGCTGCTGCGCAGCGGCAGCAACAATCCGCAACTGATCGGCCTCGACAGCATCGTGCCCAATGGCCTGCTGGAGGTGCTCAAGGGCAGGGGGCTGGCCGACACCAGCGTGCTCGACGACCCCCGTGAAGCCCTGCGCCTGGGCTATCGCTTCGACTCGTTCCGCGATCGGTACCAGGCCATGTTCGAGGTCATCAAGAAGCACCTGCCGATCAAACAGACCAGCGTCGAAGACTGGCTGTCACTCAGCGCCGAGGAACGTCGCCAATGGTTCGCCCAGGCCGACCTGCGCACCAGCGCCGCCTTGCTGCTGCTGGAACAGGCCAGCTTTCGCCGGCAATTGCTGCTGGCCCAGGATGAGGTCAAGCAACGCTACCTGGGCGCCCGCGAACTGAAAAACGGCGGCATGGACAACGCCAACAAGACCCTGCAGGAAATCCTCGCCAACAGTGGCTTCCTCAGCCGCCCGGCGGAGCTGCTGGGCAGCAGCGGCTACGGCCTGCCACAGCCCAGTGAATGGCAGCGCCTGGAAGCGGAGAGCAGCCTGCGCCAGAAACACCTGCAAGCCCTGACCGGCGACCTGGATAAAGAAGTCCGCGCCTTGCTCGAACCTGCGCGGGCTGCCGAAATTGCCGCCAACGAAGCCAACCTGAAGCAGGTAGGGGAACATTTAAGGGCATTGCACAAGGCAGCAGGGGGGCTGGAGCTGCCTTGATCCTTTGGTATAAGCAGGACTTTTGACGCCATGGAATAGTTGACAACACCCATCAATATGCCACTATTCCGCGATCGAAAAAATGGTGCCATGCCAGGCTCTGCGCCGCGTTTTTCACGGTGATCGAGCGCCTCGTACGACAATAACCCCCCTTATCAGAAGTGCTTGCCGGAGAGATCGGGCGCGGACTTTTACGCAGGTATCAGCAGGATTATATGGAGATAGTCGGTAATCGCGGCGGGTACCAGTGGCAGCTTGGCGACCAGCAATGGCAACAAACAGCAGAAGGTGGTTTTTCGCTCTCCAGCGTCGGCGGGGTAAAACCGGCAGCGACCCTGGTCGATCTCGACTACCTGGTCGGTGCGCGGCTCACTGAATCCGATACCTATCTGCCATCATCTTTCGCGTTCTGCCCGAACAGCGGCACCGCCCTCACAGCCATCGGCTACCAGGCGCAAAATCGCTGGCTGCCGCCCTATGGCGATGGCAGCGGATCGCGGGTAGTCAATGACGCCTGCCACCTGGACGGCGCGCAACAGACCGTCAAACAACTCTTCGAACGCCTGCAGAACTCCGCCGAGCGCGATCTCAATGACAGCAAGCAGATCATTGAGCTGCCGCGCAAGAATGGCCTGAGCTTCTTCGCTGCCAACCTCGGCGGCCACCGTGAGGCGCTGTTCGCCCTGGGCCGTGAAGGCAGCCTGTTTCTCTGGCAGCGCGGTTCCGAGAAGTGGCTGGAACTGCGCCCCGAAGGCCATCCGATCGGCCGCAACCGCCTGGAGAACTGGGCCAACTCGGTCAGCCTGTGCCCCGCCGAACATGGCCAGCACCTGCTGTTGGCCGGCGATGAAGGCGCGGTGCTGGTCAAGGTCGATCCGCTGAACCTCAAATACCGCTGCCAACGCCGCGACGGCCGAGCGCTGGCCGGCCCCGGCGACCTTGAGGAGCAGTCGTTCCTGCCCCTGGTGCTGGAAGACGGCAGCGTCTGCCTGGTCAGCCCCAGCGCCAATGGCTGGGAGCGCTACCCGGTAGAAGGTGCCGACGCCGCGCAGATGACCCGCCTGTCGGCGCCGATTCGTGACCACGCATCCCGCCGCCTGCTGTGGATTGGCGAGCATGGTTACCTGAGCATGCGCCAGGGCCAGGCCCTGCAAGCGCAGTGGCACCCGTGGCCCAACGGCGCCACCGCCATGCCCGAGCAGGGGCCGCCCTTCCAGGACGGCTACGGCCTGTGGCAACTGATCTTTACCGCCGAGGGCCAGAGCTATCTGCAACTGGACCCGGGGGCTACCGACCAGCCCAAGCCGATCAAGGGCTATCGCCTGGGCACCGGGCACCTGAGCTTCAAGTACAACATTCGCCTGGAACGTCCCTGGGACACCCACGACGAAAGCATCACCCCGACCACCCGTGAGGTGGTGTACCCGTTTATCGAGTTCAGCAGCGACAAGCTCCTGCTCTCGATGCGCGTGGAGCAGAACAGCACCCTTGACGATTTCTTCAAAAGCGAACAGCCGGTGGATGCGCAGTACCGCCTCGAGCAGGTCGGTGGCCGCGGTTTCGGGCTCAAGGCCCACGTCAGCCGACCGTGGAATGCCCAGTGGTTCTTTTTCGATAACGCGCTGTGGCTGTATATCGATTCTTCCGGAGCGCTTTACCGATGGAACGCCTGACCCTGATGCTACGCCGTGGCTTGTTGCTGATTCTGGCCCTGGGCAGCGCGGGCGTTGTCGCCGAGCCGATGCGCCAGGTGTTCCTGGTGCAGAACTCCGGCTGGATGGAGCCCTTCTATCTGGACCCGGCGTCGTCGTTCAAACCGCTGGTGATCAAGCTGGCCGCCGCGGCGGCGGGCAATTCGGAAGTGGTGATTGGCGGTTTCAACCAGGCCGATGCCCAGCACCCGTCGCCGGAGTGGACTTATCGCGGTCCCGGCACCCACGACAAGCTCGCCGCCAGCGTCAATCAGCTGAACCTGGTGCGCAAGGCCGGCGGCGCCTATGCCGACACCGACTTCAAGGAAGCGTTGCTGGCGGCCATCAAGACCGGGCTCGAGGGCCGGGAAGGGATTGTCTGGATCCTCACCAACAACAAGAACAGCCCCAACAACAGCAGCGAAACCTCGCTCAAGAACCGCGAGTTCTATGACCTGCTGCATAACGAAGCCAGCATCACCCGGATCGCCGCATTCCCGCAGAAAATGCCGGTGGCAGGCCCCAACTACCAAGCCAACGGCCTGATGATTTATGCGCTGGCCTACGGCGATAACGCCGGCAAGGCCCTGGAGCAGGTCCTGGCCCAGCCGGCCCTGGCGACCCTGCTCAAGGACAACCGGGTCCGGCTCAAGCCCCTGACCCAGTCGGCGGTACGCTTTATCCCCACCGGCGTGCAGGACACCCCGGACGTCAGTGCCGAACTGGCCCCGGACCAGCAGACCCTGATCCTCAATATCAACGTCGACAGCTCGCCCAAAACCGCGGTGCTGCTGGGCAAGTTCGAAAACCAGTTCAACCCGTACCAGATCCACGACGCGAAGATCGAGATGAACCTGGACATGCCGGGCGAAGCCCTGCAATCGAGCATCTCCCTCGACCGCCTGACGGACCTGGAACCCGGTGCGCGCTCCAGCGAAGCCGCGATCAGCCTGCAACTGCCGCCCCTGCCGTCCCAATGGTCGAGCGAGGTGATCCTCTCCAGCGGTTACCAACGCGCCGGGACCATCGAGGTGCGCCTGAGCGAGCAGCAACTGCGTATCTCCCAGGACTTCATCGCGAAGATGAACGAACTGTTCCCTGGCGATGCGCTGCCGGACGTGTTTATCCCGTCCAGCGAAGCCAGCACTTCTTCGACCGTTCTGCCGATCGTGCTGCGCATCAGCTACCCGCTGGGGCCGGTGCTGTTGCTGTTCGGGCTGTTCCTGCTGCTGTTGATCGCGGCCCTGGTGGGCAAAAGCATGATCGCCGGCAAGAAAGCCGTGACCGTGATGGTGGAGGGCGTGGCCCAGCACTATCCGCTCAAACCCTTTAGCAGTGCCAACGTCTACGACGCCCAGCAGAACAAGGTCGCGACCATCAAGCGCGGCCTGTTCGGGGTCAAGCTCCTGGACAAGGCTCCCGACACTGCTGTGCGTCTCAAGTAACCCTCACTCAAGAATCCCCAAGGAAGTTGAACATGGCCCAGACCAGCACACTGCCAGCCCCGATTGAAAGCGAAGCACCGGCAGCACCGGCCAGCACCACCAGCAGCACCTTGAGCGTGCCATCGCCGATCGGTCTGGACCTGGGTCCGAAAAAAGTCGACAGCCGCGACGCCCTGATCGGGGTGGCGGTGCTGGTGGTCCTGGCGATCATCTTCTTCGTGATCAAGAACGCCTACGCCAACTGGCGCGTACGTGAGCGTGTGGCACCGAGCCGCGCCAATGCTTCCGGCTGGTTCCTGTTCCTCGGCCTGCTGATGGTTGCGACCATGGCGGTGCTGGCGGTGATCAACTCCGGCCAGTTCCTGGCTCCGCTGTACCTGGCGCCGCTGGGCGGCGTTGCAGCCATCTCCCTGGTTGCCTGGCTGATGACCTTCTCGGCCAAGCGCTGAGTCATCGCTGCCTGATGGCCGGGGGTGCGCTGCGCACCCGGCCCGTCTCACCCCAATAGCGGATCAATTGCCAAGTTCACTTGGCCAGCCCACCCGGGCTCATGGAGTTTCTGATGAACGAGAGTGCACAACCTTCCGGCCAGGCAGCAGCCCCGCAGGTCAGTGAAAAGATCCACCCAACCTTGTTCATCGCCCTCGGCGGCACCGGCATGAAGGTCAACATCCGCCTGCGCCGGCGCATCCTCAATGCCATTTGGGGTGGCAACAACCAGGTGCAGCAGATTTCCGACTTCCCCCTGGTGCAGTTCGTCAACTTCGACCTCGATTCGGGTGAAGTGACCCAGGACGGCAAGTCGATCAAGACCGACGTGCTGGCCGAGCAGGTGGCCTTCACCTCCGAAGAAAAGATCATCGAGCCGCTCAACCTGAGCAAGTACACGCACTCCATCGATGAGCTCAACCGCCATCGCGAAGTGGCCGAGTGGTTCCCCCTGACCCCGGAAAAGATCAAGAGCCTGGGCATCGATCCGTCCAAGGGCGCCGGGCAGATCCGCGCCCTGTCTCGGCTGTACTTCTTCGACAAATACCCGAGCATCCGCGACAAGCTGCGCAGCAAGGTCGGGCGCCTGCTGAGCAACATCGGCGCCCAGGCCGACAAGTTGAAAAAGCTCGGCCTGGAAATCGACCCGGGCAAGATCCGCGTGGTGATCACCGGCTCTGCGGCCGGCGGCACCGGTTCGGGTTCGTTCCTGGACATGGGGTTCCTGGCCAAGGCCATCCTCAAGGAAAACAACATCGCCGGTAAGGTCGACCTGTTCCTGGTGCTGCCGGGCGGCTTCGGCTCGTACAACGCCGAGCGGGTCCAGGCCAACGGCTATGCGGCGCTGATGGAGCTGGAGACCTGCATGCGCGGCAACCCGCTGCTCAAGCACTGGGACGCCACCGACAACCTGTTTATCGACAACCGTCCCTACGACGACGTGTACATCATCGATAACAGCAACGTCGCCCAGGCCAAGACCAGCGACCAGGAAGACATCTACGAGATGCTCTCGGATGCGCTGTTCACCGACTTCACCTCCCAGGATTTCGCCAACAAGAAGCGCTCGATCGCGGTCAACCAGAACCAGCACAAGATCCGCTCCTACAGCGTGAGCCTGCCCCAGGACTACGGCAGCGACACCAAGCTGCACTTTCCGCGCTCGTACTCGTCCCTGGGCCAGGCGGTGCTCGACACCCAGGTCGACGCGCGCCAGCACGTTCGCCTCAATCGCCAGGTGCAGCAGATGCTCAAGGCGTTCTTCGGGGTGGCCAACGCCAATAACGCGGTCAACGACAATCGCCCGACCGACAAGGAACGCGACGAGTTCCTGCGCGAGCAACTGAACGTCACCCCACGGACCTTCACCGAGCTGCCGGACTTCCTGTCCCGCGTCGAGTTGACCCTGGCCACGGGCGAGTTCACCCACTACCAGATCGCCGACGACCTGTTGCAGGTCGAGGGCGACAACAGCATCACCGCGCAGATCGAGCAGAAAACCGAGAGCCTGTTCGAACGCCTGCAAAACGGCGGGGCAGACAAGGACCAGTGGCTGACCCACGTGCGGGAAATCCAGCAACAGCTGGAGCGCGACACCAAGGGCAGTTCGGTGGATAGCGCCGAGCGCAACCACGAAGTGCGGATCAAGGAAAACCGCAAGAAGCGCATCGCCGAACTGGTGCGTGAAGACGCCTTGCCCGAGAAGCTGTTCCGACGCCTGGACGATGACGAGCGCGGCGGCCTGGATTACACCCTGGCGCTGGTGGAAATGCTCAAGGACCGCCTGGAAAACGAAGGCACCGGGATCATCCCGGCCCTGGAAAAGAACGCCGCGCGCTTCAAGGAACTGTCGGAAAAACTCGAGTCCTCGGAGCTGGCCCGCGAGTTCGAACGCCTCAAGGAAACCACCGGTTCAGGCCTGCTGGCGCGCCTGAGCGGCAAGGACAAGCAAGCCGACACGGTGCTGGTCCAGGTCAAGGACACCCTGCGCGAAAGCCTGCTGTTCTACGTGCGCCATGTCGCCGCCCGTGAAGCCGCACAACTGCTGCGCGAGATCTCCGAGTGGCTGGGCCGCAAGGAATCGGTGGACCAGAACGGTCGCGCGATCTGGAACGGCTTTGTCGGCCGCCTGCAGGATGGCCGCAACGCGGTCGACAGCCTGCTCAAGCGCATCGACACCGACATCACCAAGATCGACGCCAGCATCAAGGAAAAACACGCCACCCTGATTCCCCTGGCGCCAGTGCAAGGCAACGAAGAGCCGGCCGCCAATGGCGCGGATGTGCGCGAGTGGGCCAAGGACGCGTTCAAGGATTTCGGCGGCTCGAAAGTGCTGTTCGGCAAGTTGCAGACCGAAGAGGGCCAGGAAGAGCTGCTGCTCAAGCTGCGCAATAAATCCGTGCAGCAACTGCCGAAGAACGCGCAGCGCATCGACCCGCTGATGAGCGCCCTGGCGGCCCTGAACCCGGAAGAGCAGCGCGAGAAATTCCGCCAGTTGCTGCAACGGGCCATGCCGTGGGTGCCGCTGAACCTCACTGGCGGTTTCGATATCGGCCAGAAGCTCTACACCTGCCTGATCGGCGTGCATGACCATGCCGAGTTCAAGCGCGTATACGGCGCGACCCTCGGCCAATGCCTGCCACAGGGTACGGCTATCAACGCCAGCGATATCCAGTTCGTGGAGTCGGGGATCCCCGGCAAACTGATCTGCTTCACCGAATTGAGCGGCTTCCCGCTGCCGGCGCTGACCCCGCTGTCGACCTACCTGGCCAGCTACCGCAAGGAAAGCGCGGCGATCCCGCTGCATGTGCACAAGCGCATCAGCCAGTTCGTGCAGCCGATCCAGTTCACCCAGGAGCAGTACCGCCAGTTCGCCGAGGACTTCAAACTCTACCTGCACGCGATTGCCCTGGGCGTGCTCAAGCGCCTGGACAACGGCCTGTACGAGTTCTTTATCGACAAGGAAGACTTCACCATCGGCGACGAATTCTCCATTCGTCAAAGCGGCCTGAAGCCGGTGCATCGCAGTGACATCGAAGCCCAGGTGCGTGACCGCACCCTGAGCCTCAACGAAGTCCAGATCGCGGCGCTGATCGCGCTGTTCGATGACATGAGCCGCAGCGCCTACAAGGCGCAGAAACGCATCGACGAGCAAGGCGCTTCGGAACCGTTCCAGGCCTTCCCGTACAAGATTGCCGAGCTGCTGAAAAAAGAGTACCTGGCCCGCCTCAAGCGTCAGGCCGGTGACCGCGACCAGGAGCTGGTGAAGTTGGCCGAAAGCTACCTGGGGCGCTTCAGCCAGCGCGTGATCGGCTCCCGGGCCGACGTCTACGCCGATGAAGTGCACGCCGACCACGAAGAAAAACTCAGCGTCGCCAAGGAGTTTTTCGCCGAGGGCTGGCTGGAGAACCTGCTCAAGCCGGCGGCGGCGCCGTTTGCCGGCCAAGCGCCTGCGGCCCCAGGCTTTGCCGCGCCACCGCCGATTGCCGGCGGCGCGCTACCACCGCCGGTGGCGGCGGTGCAGTACAGCTATCACCTGAACGTCGCCGGGACCAATTACGGCCCCTACACCTCGGCGCAGTTGCAGCAGTACGTGCAGACCGGGCAAGTGACCCGCGACAGCATGCTGTGGCGTGAAGGCATGGCCGCCTGGCTCAGCGCCGGGCAGATCCAGGAGCTGGCCCACCTGTTCGCCCCGGCGGCAGGCAGTCCACCGCCACTGGGCGGCCCAGCCATGCCGCCACCGCTCTGAACCAAGCGAAGACGAGAACCCTATGTCAGCGTCAGTCAAAGCCGCCGAGTTTCCCGCTACCTGCGCCAACAGCGCCTGTGGCCGGACACTCTGCGGGCCGGTGAAACACTGCCCGTACTGTGGCGTCGCCGTGCAACCGCCGATCTCCGCCAAGGCCCCCGTGGCCGTGGCCGCCAAGGAGCCCGCCAGCCCGCCGCCGGTGGTCGAACCCAAGGCCGCCGCGCTGAAGTTCGAGCTGCCGGCTGCCCCTGCGCCAGCCGCGCCGCAGCCCGTGGCACCCGCACCGGCCGCTCCGGCAGCCGCGCCGACCCCACCCGTGGCACCGCCTGCGGATAAACCCAAGGGCCTGCTGAAAAAAATCGTGATCGGTGCGCTGGTCCTGGCACTGCTGGCGTTCTATGGCATGAACCAGCTCGGCTCGCGCAACAGTCAGCGCGACCTGGAGCAAGTGCTGCTCGCTGGTCAGCAATGCCTGCGCCAGAGCGACTACAACTGCGCGCTGGATAAAGCCGAACAGGTCCTGCAGAAAAACAGCAAGGACCCGGCGGCCCTGAGCCTGTTGAATCGGGCCAAAGACGGCTTGAAGCAGGTTCAGCGCGACAAGGACCTGGCGGACCAGGCACGGCAGAAGGAGCAGGACCGCAAGGCTCAGCAAGACGCTGCCGACCAGCGCAAACGCGCCGAAGAGCAGGCCCGGCGCGAGCAGGAAGCCAAGGCCGCGGCGCAGGTCCAGTCGATCCCGGTACCCGCACCGCAGCCCAGCACGCCACCGCATTCCACCACGCGCATCGAGCAGAACAACGGCGCCGCCAGCATGGTCGGCCGCTCGCTGAACGAGGCACGCAAGGCCTTGATCCGTCGCGACTACCAGAGCGCGATCACCGTCGCCCGGTTGGTGCTCAACATGGACCCGGGCAACCGCGAGGCGCAGAACATCATCAACCAGGCCACCCGCCAGCAATCCCAGGCCCTGAACCGGACCACCATCGAATGATGACGCCGGCCTCCCTTCGAACACTTGGAAGTCATCCATGACCCAGCACCCGCGTTCCCCCAATAAGCGTTTGCTTGCCCTGGGCCTCGTATCGATCTTCGGCCTGCAGAGCTGCGCCAACATCGACTCCAAGAGCATGAACCCGACCGGCTGGAGCGGCGGCGACTGGCTCAAGTGCGGCCTGGCCATCGCGGCAGGGGCGGCAGCAGGGGCAGCGGTCAGCGGCAAGAAGGATCGCGGGGTCGGCGTCGTAGCCGGCACGGCCGCAGGTATCGCCGTGTGCTTCGTGATCAACGCCAAGTCGGTGCAGACCCAGTCGCCCCAGGAAGTCGAGGCGCAGTACCGCAAAGGCGGCAAGAAGGCTCCTGCCGAGCCGCAAGTGGTCAGCTACCAGACCAGCATCCAGCCCGGCAGCACCATCAAGCGCGGCCAGCCGATCAAAGTGGTGTCCAACATCGTGGCCATCGATGGCAGCCGCCAGGCCGTCAACGAGATCAAGGAAGAAGTGCGCCTGTATGAGCCGGGCGCCACCACCGCGTTCAAGGAAGGCACCAAGGTCGCCAACGAGAAGCCCGGCAGCGGCGGTTACGAAAACACCTTCACCATCACCCTGGACAACCAGGTGCCGCAAGGCGTGTACCGCGTCGACACCTCGGTGCTGCTCAACGGCAAGCCGGTCAACACCCGCAGCAACAACGTGCAACTGGTGATGATCGACGCCGACACCTATCAGATCGCCTACCTCGACTGAAATGCCTGATGGGGGGCGCCCGTCGGGCGCCCCTGGGCAAACCGCATGGATCGCTGGAGACACACCCATGACCGAATCCGGGTATGAGGTTCGCCCCACGCTTTTTATCGCGCTGGGCAACACCGGCCGCCGGGTCGGCCTGCACCTGCGCAAGCGCCTGCTGGCCACCTCCTGGCGCGAGGGGCAACGCATCGAGCGCCTCGCCGACTTCCCCCTGGCGCGCTTTATTCGGTTCCACCCGAGTGACTTCCAGGTCTGGGAGCGGGGCCTGGAGCCCGCACAGCCCGAAGCCTGTTTTCGGGTCGATGAAATCATCAGTGGCCCGTTCGACCCCGAGGCCGAGCTGGACTCGCCCGACGTCGCCAAATGGTCGCCCCTGACCTCGCAGACCATGAAGCACTGGGGAATCGAGCCGATGAAATACCATCGGCTTCGCGGTTTTTCCCGCCTGTACTGCCTGACCCAGGCCGACCAGATCCGCGCCAGGGTGCGTCAGGCCCTGCACCACCTGCACACCTGCGACCCCACGCAAGACGCCGAGGCCCAGCGCCTTGGCCTCAAGGTAAGCCGGGACTGCGTCAATATCGTGATAACCGCTTCGGCGGCGGGCAGCTACGGTTCGGGGTCGTTTCTGCAGATCGGCGATCTGGTCCGGCAAACACTTGCCGAACAGAACATCCCCGGGCGTGTCGCCTTGCATCTGGTATTGGCCGGCGGGGCGATGCACATCGAACCGGAGCGGGCACAGGCCCACAGCTACGCCGCACTGATGGAGCTGGAAACTCGCGGGCGTGGTTATACGACCGCGCAGGACGACAACCCGGTGGGGCCGTTCGACGACCTCTATGTGTTCGACACCTGCAACCTCGCGCAACGTCGCTGTGAGGAGCCTGAAGACCTGCCGTTGATGCTCGGCGACATGCTGTTCAACGATCTGGCCAATCCGCCGCTGAGCGAAAAAAAATGGATCATGAGCAGCATCCATCGCCAGTACACCATCCGTAGTCATAGAGTGGAACTGCCGGAAGAATTCGAAAATACCCCCGCCCTGCGGAACCCCATGAGCTATTCCAGCCAGGGGCATGCCGAGCTGTACGCGACGTACCGGCCCGACGGCCTGGCCGACCTGCACCTGAGCGGCCACACCCAGCCGCTGCTCAGCGGGTTGATGGCGCCACAGGAGGGCGAAGACCCACTGCTCGCCCTGTTGGCCGGCCTGACTGCGCAAGACCTGCGCCGGGTATTGAGCCTGTGGCTGGAACAGGCCATGCCCTGGGCCAACCTGGAGCTTGAACCCGGCCGCGGAACCAACCCCGACGCTTACCTGTGTCTGCTCAGCGTGCCGCAACCTGCCGAGTTCAGGCGCCTGTACGGTGAGTTGCTGAGTCAATGCCTACCCGCACTGCCAGGCCTGCGCCCGAATGACCTGCAATTCATCGATTGTCAGGTCCCTGGGCGGCTGGTCGCCTCCATGCGCTTGAGCGGCTTTGCCCTGAATGCCTTGCGCGACCTGCCCGTCTACCTGGCCAACTACCGCAAGCAGGCACAGCAGCGTCCCTTGCACGTGAACAAGCACGCCAACTGCCATCCGCTGATCTTCGACCAGGCGCACTACCTGGCCTTGGCGCGCGACCTGCGCCTGTATCTGCAAGCCATTGCCCTGGGCGAATTGACCCGCAACCCGGGGCAGGCCTACGAACTCATCGACGAAGGCGAGGCCTTTGGCATCGGCACCGAGCCGGCCATTCGCCAATACGGGCTGCGGGCCCCTCATCGGCAGCTGCTCTCGACGCGGGTGCAGGCGCGTTTGAGCCAGCCGCGCCCGGCACTGCTTGCCGCGCTGTGCGCGCTGTTCGAGCACTTAAGGCACGACGCTTACAAAAGCCTGAGAGTGGTCGATGAAAAAGGGATAGCCGAGCCGGCGTGCTCATTGCCCAGGGAGCTCAGCGCCATCCTCCGCAGCGAATCCTTCAGGCTCTTGCACGAGCAGGCGCCTGAACACGCCGAAGCCCTGATCGAGCAGGCGCGAAATCACTTGCCGGCGTTCACCCGTTCGATCAGCGGCTCCAAAGGCGATGTCTATGTCTCTGAAGTCGTCCCGCACCACGGCGAGAAACTCCAGCTGCGCCCGGAGTGCTTCGACCCTGGCTGGCTGGAGGCCTTGTTCAACCCAGGCATTCAGGCAGCACAGACCACGGCGCAGCATGCCAGGGACAGTCAGGCGCGCTATCACCTCAACGTTGGCGGCGTCGAATACGGCCCTTACAGCTTTCTTGAGCTGCAACACTACGTCAGCACCGGGCAAATCACGCGCCAGAGCTTGCTGTGGCGTCCGGGCTTGAGCCAGTGGTTTGTCGCCGAGACCCAGGCGGAGCTGGCGGGCCTGTTCACACCGCCTGCGGCGCCCCCCAGCGAGCCGCCGATGCCGGGCTAGAGCTGTTCTTGCGGCTCTTGCGGCAGTTGCTCATCCAGGTGCAGCCAGGGCAGGCGGCTGTCGGTCCAGATATGCCGGTCGGCCGGGGCCTGTTCCGGGTGGTCGAGGGTGGCGATGGTCACGTCGATGCTGCCCGGGCTCAGTTGGGTCTCCAGCGCCAACTGCGCACCGCAGTTGCCACAGAACAGGCGGGTGCAACTGGGGGAGGACTCGTAACGCGCAGGCGTGCCTTGGGTCCATTGGAAGGCCGGGGCGGGCAGGGTGATCCAGGTGGTCACCAGGCCGCCGCTGACCCGGCGGCAGGTCGAGCAATGGCAATGGGCAATATCCCGCAGCGGGCCACTGAATTGATAACGCAGCCGGCCACAATGACAGCCTCCGGTGTGCAATTCGCCCATGTGCCTTTCTCCCTTGCTGTGATGGCGGTCACTGTATGCCGCTCATCGGTTGCTTGAACATCCACCCATTCCTTTCACCGGCGAAAGGTAGCTGAAAGCTTCCCCGATTAGGATCGCCTCCACTTCCGGCAATAGACCGGTTGGCCACAGTGAGCGTTGCGACGCTTCCCGGCCCAATTAACAACAACAATGGTGATTCTGATGTTTGCTCCTACCCGCCTCGCTGCACCTACTCCACCCGTACGCCTCGCGCTTCCCGTTCTGCGCTGACCCCACCGGTTCGCCATTCCCTAGCCGCGCTACGCCTGGAGTATTCCCATGCTGACTTTCCTTGGCTTTGCCATGGTCATCACCTTCATGTTCCTGATCATGACCAAGCGCCTGTCCGCGCTGATTGCCCTGATCATCGTGCCCATCCTCTTCGCCCTGTTCGGCGGCTTTGCGCCGAAGATCGGCCCGATGATGCTCGAAGGCATCACCAAGCTGGCGCCCACCGGCGTGATGCTGATGTTCGCCATCCTGTATTTCGCCCTGATGATCGACTCGGGCCTGTTCGACCCGGCGGTGCGCAAGATCCTCAAACTGGTCAAGGGTGACCCGCTGAAGGTCTCGGTCGGCACGGCGGTGCTGGCCCTGGTGGTGTCCCTGGACGGTGACGGCGCCACCACCTACATGATCTGCGTGGCCGCCATGCTGCCGCTGTACAGCCGCATCGGCATGAGCCCGCGGATCATGGCCGGCCTGATCATCCTCGCCGGCGGGGTGATGAACATGACCCCCTGGGGCGGCCCCACCGCACGCGCCGCCAGTGCGCTGCACGTGGACCCTTCGGACATTTTCGTACCCATGATCCCGGCCATGCTGGCGGGCGTGGTGGCGATCCTGGCGATTGCCTATATGTACGGCAAGCGCGAGCGGGCGCGCCTGGGTGAACTGCACCTGGTGGGCGACGAGATCGACCACAGCGAAATCAGCGTCTCGCAATTCCCTGATGCCCGCCGTCCGAAGCTGATCTGGTTCAACGGCGCGCTGACCCTGGCCCTGATGTGCACCTTGATCGCCGGCTTGCTGCCGCTGCCGGTGCTGTTCATGGTGGCCTTCAGTATCGCGATGATCGTCAACTACCCGTGCCTGCAACAGCAGAAGGACCGCGTCGCCGCCCACGCCGGCAGCGTACTGGCGGTGGTCGGGCTGATCTTCGCCGCCGGTATCTTCACCGGGATCCTGTCCGGCACCGGCATGGTCGACGCCATGTCCAAGAGCCTGCTGGCGGTCATCCCCGACGCACTGGGGCCGTACCTGGCGGTGATTACCGCGCTGGTGAGCATGCCGTTCACCTTCTTCATGTCCAACGATGCCTTCTATTACGGCGTGTTGCCGGTACTGGCCGAGGCGGCCAGCCACTACGGCATCACCGCGGTGGAGATGGCCCGTGCCTCGATCGTCGGCCAACCCGTGCATTTGCTGAGCCCGCTGGTACCCTCGACCTACTTGCTGGTGGCCCTGGCCGGGATCGAGTTCGGCGATCACCAGCGCTTCACCCTCAAGTGGGCAGTACTGGTCTGCCTGTGCATAATGTTCGCAGCCTTGCTGATGGGGATCTTTCCACTGTTCAGCACTCTATAACTGCAATGACTCTTCGCCCGGGCCGGTTGGCTGATCAACCGCCCCGGGCGATCTAACACTCGCTCAAAGGAATACACATGGAATGGCTGACCAACCCGGAAATCTGGGTTGCCTTCTTTACCCTGACCGCCCTGGAAATCGTCCTGGGCATCGATAACATCATCATGATTTCGATCCTGGTCAGCCGCATGCCCAAGCATATGCAGGCCCGGACCCGGCTGTTCGGCCTGGCGCTGGCCATGGTCACGCGCATCCTGCTGCTGTTGTCGATCACCTGGGTCATGCGCCTGACCGCCGACCTGTTCGTGGTCTTCGGCCAGGGTATTTCCGGGCGTGACCTGATCCTGTTCTTCGGCGGCCTGTTCCTGCTCTGGAAAAGCTCCCAGGAGATGTACCACGCCCTGGAAGGCGAGGACGAGACGGCGGACGAACCCACCGGCAAGGGCGGCAACTTCCTCTACACCATCATCCAGATCGCGATCATCGACATCGTGTTCTCCCTGGACTCGGTGATCACCGCCGTCGGCATGGTGTCCCATGTGCCGGTGATGGTCGCGGCGATCGTGGTCGCGGTGCTGGTGATGATGCTCGCCGCAGGCACCATCAGCGACTTCATCGACAAGCACCCGTCGCTGAAGATGCTGGCGCTGTCGTTCCTGCTGGTGGTGGGTACCGTGCTGATCGCCGAAGCCTTCGAAGTGCACGTGCCAAAAGGCTACGTCTACTTCGCCATGGCGTTCTCCCTGGCGGTGGAAGCGGTCAACATCAAGATGCGCACCGCCATCGCGAAAAAGAAAAAACAGAGCGATCCAGTGAAACTGCGCAAGGATATTCCGGGTCAATAACCCGAGCGCGGACTGAAATAAAGGGGCTCACGGGCCCCTTTTTCACGTCTGCAGAAAGCTGTTTTCATGACAGTTTTATTTCAATGCGCACTTTAGCTATGCGATGCTGGCGCCCAGACCGTTAGCCAACTACAGCTTAAGTACAGAACGTAGATCGTCGCGCGGCACCGTCAACTTGCCCCTTTGGGGCGATTCACCCCAGGGGACCCTTTATGCTGACCCTGCTCAATCTGCTGTCCGCCGTGACCCTGTTGATCTGGGGCACGCATATCGTGCGTACCGGGATCCTGCGGGTCTATGGCTCGAACCTGCGTCACGTCATCGGCCAGAACATGGCCAGCCGCCCGCTGGCCTTTGTCGCCGGGATCCTGGTCACCGCCATGGTCCAGAGCAGCAACGCCACGGCGATGCTGGTCACCTCGTTCGTAGGCCAGGGCCTGATGGCGCTGACCCCGGCCCTGGCGACCATGCTCGGGGCCGACGTCGGCACCGCGCTGATGGCACGGGTGCTGACCTTTGATTTGTCGTGGCTGTCGCCGCTGCTGATCTTCCTCGGGGTCATCTTCTTCCTCTCGCGCAAACAGACCCGTGCCGGCCAGTTGGGTCGGGTCGGTATCGGCCTGGGCCTGATCATTCTGGCGTTGCAGCTGATTGTCGAAGCCGCCGCGCCGATCACCCATGCCCAGGGCGTGAAGGTCCTGTTCGCCTCCCTGACCGGCGACTTCCTGCTCGACGCCCTGATGGGCGCGGTGTTCGCCATGGTGTCCTATTCCAGTCTGGCGGCCGTGCTGCTGACCGCGACCCTGGCCGGCGCCGGCGTGATCAGCCTGCCGGTGGCCATCGGCCTGGTGATCGGCGCCAACATCGGCAGCGGCGTGCTGGCCTTCCTCAGTACCAGCATGCAGAACGCCGCCGGGCGCCAGGTGGCCCTGGGCAGCCTGTTGTACAAATTGTTCGGCCTGCTGTTGATCATCCCGGTGCTCGACCCCCTGGCGCACTGGATGGACAGCCTGGATTTCAGCCCGCAAGAGGTGGTGATCGGCTTCCACCTGCTCTACAACACCTTGCGCTGCCTGCTGCTCCTGCCCACGGTCGGGCCTATGGCCAAGCTCTGCGCCTGGCTGTTGCCCGAGCGCCCGCAAGACAGCGGCCGGGCCAAACCGCGACACCTGGACCCCACGGCCCTGGTCACCCCGAGCCTGGCCCTGGCCAACGCGGCGCGGGAAACCCTGCGCCTGGGCGACCTGATCGACAACATGCTCGAAGCCATGCTCGACGTGCTGCGCGGCAAACAGACCGCCGTCACCCAGGAAATGCGCAGCCTGAGCGACGATGTCGAAGCGCTCTATAGCGCAATCAAACTCTACCTGGCGCAAATGCCCCGGGAAGACCTCAGCGACCAGGACAGCCGGCGCTGGGCCGAGATCATCGAGCTGGCAATCAACCTCAAGCTTGCCGGCGACCTGATCGAACGCATGCTGCGCAAGGTGCAGCAGCAGAAAACCTCGCAACGCCGCCAGTTCTCCGAAGTCGGCCTGGAAGAGCTGGCCGGGTTGCACGCCCAATTGATCGCCAACCTGCGCCTGGGGCTGTCGGTCTTTCTCAGTGCCGATCCGGAAAGCGCGCGCCAGCTGCTGCGCGAGAAGCGTCGCTTCCGCGCACAGGAACGACGCCTGGCGCACGCCCACGTCAGCCGCCTTCAACGTAAAATCGTCCAGAGCATCGAGACCAGTTCGCTGCACCTAGAGCTGATCGCCGACATGAAGCGCTTGAACTCGCTGTTCTGCAGCAGCGCCTATGTGGTCCTGGAAACCTCCGAAACCGGTGCCCTGGCGGCGGAAGATCTCGCTGACATCACCCATTCACCCTGAACGTCCATGGTTGACTGAAGTCTGTAGAACTTACGCACGCCGTAAGGAAGCTCGCTATGCGTTGTCTGTTGTTCGCCTGTCTGTTGTTGAGTTGCGCTCATGTGTCGGCCCTGGACCGCTTTCAGGTCGAGGGCTACATGCTGCCCAACGGCCTGCAGCTGTTGCTCAAGCCCGGGACCGAGCGCGGCCATGTGGCCATCCGCCTGGTGGTCGGGGTCGGCCTGGATGACTTCGACTGTGCCGACAAGGAGCTGCCGCACCTGCTGGAACACCTGCTGTTCAGCGGTATCGATGGCAGCGGCGAAGGCGGCCTGGAAGAACGCATGCAGGCCTTGGGCGGGGAGTGGAATGCCTTCACCAGCAATGCCGACACCACCTTCGTCATCGAGGCCCCGGCCAAAAACCAGCGCAAGGTCCTCGACCTGCTGCTGGCCCTGCTGACCCGCACCCAGATCGACGACAACGCCATCACCGCCGCGAAACAGGTGGTGGAGCGCGAGGACGGCGGCCATTACTCGCACCTGCAGCGCTGGCTCGATCGTCAGGACCTGGGCCACAAGGCCGGCAATCAACTGGCGGTGGAACTGGGCCTGAAATGCGCCGAGCGCGCCGAAGTCGAACACCTCACGGCCGAGCAGCTGGATCAGGTGCGCAAGCACTGGTATGCCCCGAACAACATGACCCTGATCATCGTCGGCGACCTCGACCGCCTGCTCCCGGCCTACCTGGAGCGCACTTACGGCCAGCTCGAACCGGTGGAGCCCAGCGAACACCTGGCGCTGCCGGATATCCAGCAGCCGGCAGCGGCCGAGCGCAGCCTGATCAAGGGCTGGGTCGGCAACGGCGCAACCTTGCACTGGCTGTTTGCCGAGCCGGTGCTGGACGACGAGCACGACGCCACCTTCGACCTGCTCAAGGAGTACCTGGACTGGGCGCTCTACAGCCGGCTGCGGCTCGACCACGAATTGTCATACGGCCCCTGGAGCGACCGCGAGGTGTTCGGCGGTCAGGGCTTCCTCAGCCTCAACGCCGACCTGGCGCGCGATGACCTGGAGCAGGCGCAGCAAGTGATTCGCGAGCTCAAGGCGCAGTTGCTCAAGGACGGACTGGATGCCGCCACTTTCGAGCGCCTCAAGCAGGCCGCCATTGCCCGCCAGGCCTGGGCCGTGCAGGGCAACAGTGCCCTGGCCGACTACTACTGGAGCGCCCTGGGCGATTACGCCGATGGCCGTTTCAACGACCCGGCCAAGCGCCTGAGGGCCGTGAGCCTGGAGCAGACCAACCAGGCCATGCGCCAATTGCTGGCGGAGCCGGGCTACCTGCGCATCGAAAAACCGCTGCTCAGTGACGAGCAGGTGGTGTGGCTGCTGTGCGGGCTGCTGGCGCTGGTGCTCTTGATCGCCCTGGGCTGGCGCCTGCGGCGACGATGAAGCGGGGTCGCAGGCGCACGCGGTTTAATTGCCCGGGCGCCTCGCCACACCTGCGCGGCGACGCTATCCTGTCGCCGATTTTCCCCGCCATGACTGTGAACCCGCCCAATGCCTAACTGGACTCACCATATACAGCGCATCCTCGAACTGATGAAGCGCTACCCAGGGGTGATCGCCCTCGGCGGGTTCATTTCCGGGGTCGGCAGTTTCATCCTGGTGGACCGCCAGCAAGGCCTGGCCACCTGGATCGCGGTGATCATGCTGGTGAGCTGGGTCTGGCTGATGCTGGAAAACACCCTGACCCAACTCTTCACCCGGGTCTTCAAGCGCGAAATTCCCCAGCCGCTGTTGCGCTACGCGACGCAGATGATCCACCAGGAAAGCCTGTTCTTCGTCCTGCCGTTCTTCTTTATCACCACCGCCTGGAACAGCGGCCAACTGGCCTTTACCGGGCTGCTGGGGGCCGCGGCGCTGGTCTCGATCACCGACCCGCTGTACTACAAGTGGCTGGCACCGCGGCGCTGGCTGTTCCTGGCGCTGCACACCCTGACCCTGTTCGCGGTGCTGCTCACGGCGCTGCCGATCATCCTGCACCTGACCACCTCGCAGAGCTTCAAGCTGGCGCTGGGTATCGCCATGCTGCTGTCGTTTCCGAGCCTGGCCTCGATCTTCCCGATCCGCAGCCTGCGCAGCGGCCTGGCGGTGTTGAGCATCACCCTGGCGATTGGCGGCACCGGCTGGCTGCTGCGTTCCTGGGTGCCGCCGGCGACCCTGTGGATCACCGAAGAGGCCATCAGCACCCAGTTGCAGGACCGCACGCCCGGCGACAGCCTGGAAGACATCAGCGTCGCCCAGGTGCGCAGCAACGGCCTGTACGCCTACACCGCGATCAACGCCCCGCGCGGGCTCGACGAGCGGATTTATCACGTCTGGCAATTCAATGGCAAAGAGCTCGACCGCATTGCCCTGGATATCCATGGCGGGCGCAAGGAGGGATACCGCGCCTGGAGCCACAAGCAGAATTTCCCCGGCGACCCGGTGGGCCGCTGGCAGGTCAGGGTCCTGACCGAGGACGGGCAGGTGATCGGTGTGCTGCGCTTCAATGTCACCGGCACAGATCAAGCCGCCCCGGCTCAGGGCGAGGCAAAATAACCGGGATCGTGCTATTACGTAGCACTGCGTAATAGCCAGACAAGCACGGAGCTTATGACCAGCAGCGCAACGGCCGGCAGTGCCCAACTCGATACTTCCCAGACCCCGCCCCAGCTGCGCATCAGCGGGGACTGGACGCTTGCCCACTACACCGCACTCAAGCACCTCACCCAGCAGCTGGCCAGCCAGTACGACGCCAACACCCCTGTCGACCTCAACGCCCTGGGCGCCCTGGACACCGCCGGCGCTTCGCTGCTGGTGGAGCTGCTGGGGGCCGAGCGCCTGGGGCATAGCGCCGAGCACCAGGATTGCACCCTGTCGACCGCCGACCGCGCGCTGCTGCGCACCGTCTACTGCTCCCTGAGCGACTTCTGCATCCCGGTCAAGGAGCCGGAAGTCTCGGTCGGCATCCAACTGCTGTCGCGCATCGGCCGGGCGGTGGATGCGATCTGGCAGGACACCCTGCAACTGCTGGGCTTTGTCGGGCTGATTCTGGAAACCATCACCCGTGGCCTGCTGCGCCCCAAGCGCTGGCGCATCACGCCGATGGTGGCCCATATCGAACAGACCGGCCTCGACGCAGCGCCCATCGTGGCCCTGCTGACCTTTCTGGTGGGCGCAGTGGTGGCGTTCCTCGGGGCCACGGTGCTCGCCAGTTTCGGCGCCAGCATCTTTACCGTGGACCTGGTGGCGTTCTCCTTCCTGCGGGAATTCGGCGTGCTGCTGACCGCGATCCTGATGGCCGGGCGCACGGCCAGTGCCTTTACCGCGCAGATCGGCTCGATGAAGGCCAACGAGGAAATCGACGCGATCCGCACCCTCGGTCTCGACCCCATGGAGCTGCTGGTGGTGCCCAGGGTCCTGGCGCTGCTGGTGGCCCTGCCGATGCTGACGTTCCTGGCGATGCTTTCCGGGATCATCGGTGGCGGGGTGGTTTGTGCTTTGTCGTTGGGGATTTCGCCGGCGATGTTCCTGTCCCTGCTGCAAACCGATATCGGCGTACAACACTTCCTGGTGGGCATGGTCAAGGCGCCGATCTTCGCCTTCCTGATCGCTGCGATCGGCTGCCTGGAAGGCTTCAAGGTCAGCGGCAGTGCCGAATCGGTGGGCGCCCACACCACGTCCAGCGTGGTGCAGTCGATTTTCGTGGTGATTGTGCTGGACGCCGTGGCCGCGCTGTTTTTCATGGAGATGGGATGGTGAGTCGTCTACCTCGCGCCCCCGCCGAGGCGGTGATTGAAGTCCGTGGGCTGTGCAACCGCTTCGGCAAGCAGAGCGTGCACGAGAACCTCGACCTGGACCTGTACAAGGGCGAGATCCTCGCCGTGGTCGGTGGGTCGGGCAGCGGCAAGTCGGTGCTGCTGCGTAGCATCATCGGCCTGCGCCAGCCCAGCGAAGGTTCGGTGCGGGTCTTTGGGCAGAACCTGCCCAGCCTCTCCGAGCATGAACGCTCGATGGTCGAGCGACGTTTCGGCGTGCTGTTTCAGAAAGGCGCGCTGTTTTCATCGCTGACCGTCACCGAGAACGTCGCCTTGCCGCTGATCGAACACGCCGGCCTGAGCCGCGCCGACGCCGAACACCTGGCTGCGGTCAAGCTGGCCCTGGCCGGGCTGCCGCTGTCGGCTGCCGACAAATACCCGGCCTCGCTGTCGGGCGGCATGATCAAGCGCGCGGCACTGGCCCGGGCACTGGCCCTGGACCCGGACATCCTGTTTCTCGACGAACCCACCGCCGGCCTCGACCCGATCGGCGCCGCGGCGTTCGACCAACTGATCCTGACCCTGCGCGATGCCCTGGGCCTGAGTGTGTTCCTGGTCACCCACGACCTGGACACGCTGTACACCATCACCGACCGGGTGGCGGTGCTGGCGCAGAAGAAGGTGCTGGTGGCGGACGCCATCGACAAGGTCGCCGAGACCGACGACGCGTGGATACACGAATACTTCCATGGCCCTCGCGGCCGCGCGGCGCTTCTGGCCGCTACACAGCTCAACGAGGTATGACATGGAAACCCGAGCCCATCACGTATTGATCGGCCTGTTCACCGTGCTAGTGGTGGTCGGCGCCCTGCTGTTTGGCCTGTGGCTGGCCAAGTCCAGCGTGGACAAGGAGTTCAAGGACTACGAGATCGTCTTCAACGAGGCGGTCAGCGGCCTGTCCAAAGGCAGCGCGGTGCAATACAGCGGAATCAAGGTCGGCGACGTGGTCAGCCTGCGCCTGGACCCGAAAGACCCGCGCCGGGTCCTGGCGCGGATCCGCCTGAGCGGCGAAACCCCAATCAAGGAAGACACCCAGGCCAAGCTGGCCCTGACCGGGATCACCGGCACCTCCATCATCCAGCTCAGTGGCGGCACCCCGCAAAGCGAGCCGCTGCGGGGCAAGGACGGCAAGCTGCCGATCATTGTCGCCTCGCCATCTCCCATCGCCCGCCTGCTGAACAACAGCAATGACCTGATGACCAGCATCAACCTGCTGCTGCACAACGCCAACCGCATGTTCTCCCGGGAGAACGTCGAACACATCAACAACACCCTGGCCAATCTCGAACAGACCACCAGTGCCATTGCCGAGCAACGGGGCGACCTGCGCCTGGCCATGCAGCAGGTGGCCAACCTCGGCAAGCAGGCCAGCGGCACCCTGGAGCAGACCACCGCGCTGATGCGCACCGCCAACGGCCTGCTCAACGACCAGGGCAAGCAGATGTTCGGCAGCGCCGAGCAGGCCATGCGCTCACTGGAACAAAGCAGCGCCACCATCAACAGCTTGCTGAGCAACAACAAAGACTCGCTGAACAACGGCATCCAGGGCCTCAACGGCCTGGCGCCGGCGGTGCGGGAACTGCGCGATACCCTGAGTTCGCTGCGGGCCATCACCCGCCGCCTGGAAGCCAATCCCGGCGGCTACCTCCTGGGTAACGACACGAACAAGGAATTTACGCCATGACGCCTATTTGCCGAGCCTTTGGCCACCTCGCCCTGATCGGCGGTTTTGCCCTGAGCAGCGCCTGCTCGATCCTGCCCAAGGGCGAGCCGGTGGATGTCTATCGGCTGCCAGTGGCCCAGACCGCAGCGAAGGGCACAGGGCAGGTCCAGCACTGGTCGCTGCGGGTGGCCAAGCCGGTGGCGGGGGATGCACTGAACAATGCGCGCATCGCCGTGTTGCCCGAGGGCAACCTGATCAGCAGCTACAAGAACTCGCGCTGGAGCGATCCGGCGCCGATCCTGCTGCGCAATCGCCTGCTCGACGGCTTTCAGCGCGACGGTCGGGTGCCGTTGCTGAGCACCGACGACAGCAACCTGCAGGCGGACTTCGAACTGGGCGGCGAATTGCAGGCGTTCCAGAGCCAGTACCAGGGCAGCGCGGTGGAGGTGGTGATTGGGCTGGATGCGCGGCTGGTGCGCGGTTACGACCAGAAGATCCTCGCCAGCAAACGCTTTGAAGTGCGTCAGCCGTTGAACGACCCGAAAGTCCCGGCGGTGGTGGCAGGCTTTGGCCAGGCCGGGGATACCCTCAGCCGCCAGGTGGTGGACTGGGCCGTGGCCCAGGGCAGCGCCCTGTACAAACCCTAGTCTGATGACGCTGCAGGGGCGTTCACCCTTGCAGCGTCTTGCCCGGACTCAGCCAAAGAACCAGTAGCACACCCCGATGGCCGCCACGACCCCGGCAAACTCTGCCAGCAGGGCACAGCCCACGGCGTGCCGCGCACGCTGGATACCCACCGCGCCGAAATACACCGCCAGCACGTAGAAGGTGGTCTCGGTGCTGCCCTGGATAGTCGCCGCCACCAGGGCCGGGAAGCTGTCCACGCCCTGGGTCTGCATGGTTTCGATCAGCATCGCCCGTGCCGCACTGCCGGAGAACGGCTTGACCATGGCAGTCGGCAGGGCGTCGACGAAACGCGTGTCCCAACCTGCCCATTCCACCAGGTAGCGAATGCCGTCCAGGCCGAAGTCCAGGGCCCCGGAAGCCCGCAGCACACCCACCGCACACAGCATCGCCACCAGGTACGGCAGCAGGTTCTTGGCGACGTCGAAGCCTTCTTTGGCGCCCTCGACGAAGGCCTCGTAGACCTTGACCTTGCGCAGCGCGCCAATCACCAGGAACAGCATGATCAAGCCGAACAGGGTGAGGTTGCCGAGGATCGACGACAGGCTGGCCAGGGCGGTGGCCGAAAGGGTCGCCAGCAGGGCCATGAAGCCGCCCAGGACCAAGGCGCCGGGAATCAGGTACGCCAGCACCACCGGGTCCCACAGACGCAGGCGCTGCATCACGGCCACCGAGAGCAGCCCGACCAGGGTCGACGCGCTGGTCGCCAGGAGGATCGGGAGGAACACCAGGGTCGGATCGGCGGCGCCTTGCTGGGCGCGGTACATGAAGATGGTCACCGGCAGCAGGGTCAGGGAGGAGGCGTTGAGCACCAGAAACAGGATCTGCGCGTTACTGGCCACGGTCTGGCTGGGGTTGAGCTCCTGCAGCGCACGCATGGCCTTGAGCCCGATGGGGGTGGCCGCGTTGTCCAGGCCCAGGCCGTTGGCGGCGAAGTTGAGGGTGATCAGGCCGATGGCCGGGTGGCCGGCGGGCACCTCCGGCATCAAGCGGCGGAACAGCGGGCCCAGGACCTTGGCCAGCCAGTCGACGATCCCGGCTTTTTCGGCGATGCGCAGAAAACCCAGCCACAGGGTCAGGGTGCCGAACAGCAGCACCATCACTTCCACCGACAACTTGGCCATGGCGAAGATGCTTTCCACCATCGCCGCAAAGATCCCGGCGTTGCCGCCGATCAGCCACTGCGCCAGTGCCGAAACGGCCGCGACGATGAAAAAGCCAAGCCACAGGCCATTGAGCATCAGTTAATCCCCCGGAAGATGCGGCGAATGATAGCGGGGCGGGCAGAAACGACAAACCCCGGATTGACCGGGGTTTGTCGAACAACGCAGTGGCCGGGCTGAAGCAGCGCGCCGGACGTGAGGACCGGTGCCGCCTGCGACAGCGGCTAGATCAGCGGCTGGTTTCGCGGCTTGGCAGCGGTTCCTTGCTGCGCCAGTGCGGCAGGGAATTCCAGTAGCGCTGGCCCTTGGCGTCGTCGTACATGCCTTCCCAGCGGGAGATGACCAGCACGGCCAGGGCGTTGCCGATCACGTTCAGGGCGGTACGCGCCATGTCCATGATGCGGTCGACACCGGCGATGAAGGCCAGGCCTTCCAGCGGGATGCCAACACTGCCCAGGGTCGCCAGCAGCACCACGAAGGACACGCCCGGTACACCGGCGATGCCTTTGGAGGTGACCATCAGCGTCAGAACCAGCAGCAGTTGCTGGCTGATGGACAGGTCGATGCCATACAGCTGGGCGATAAAGATCGCGGCGATGCTCTGGTACAGGGTCGAACCGTCGAGGTTGAACGAGTAGCCGGTCGGCACCACGAAGCTGCAAATGGCTTTCGGCGCGCCGTAGGCTTCCATCTTCTCGATCACACGCGGCAGTACGGTTTCCGAACTGGCGGTGGAATAGGCGAGCACCAGCTCATCCTTGAAGATGCGCATCAGCTTGATCACCGAGAAGCCGAACAGGCGTGCGATCAGGCCCAGGACCACGAAGGCGAAGAAGACGATGGCCACGTAAACCAGGATCACCAGCTTGGCCAGCGGCAGCAGGGAGGCGAAGCCGAAGTTGGCGACGGTCACCGCGATCAGGGCGAATACGCCGATCGGGGCGTAGTTCATGATCATGTGGGTGACTTTGAACATGCTTTCCGAAACGCCCTGGAACATCTTCACCAAGGGTTCGCGCAGGTCCGATTGCAGGCTCGACAGACCGAGGCCGAACAGCACCGAGAAGAAGATGATCGGCAGCATTTCGCCGCGAGCCATGGCCGCGAAGATGTTCGACGGGATCAGGTTGAGGATGGTCTCGATGAACGCGTGTTCATGCTGCACTTCGGCGGCGGTCGCCTGGTACTTGGAGATATCCACCGTGCCCAGGGTGCTCATGTCGATGCCGGTGCCCGGGTGGAACACGTTCGCCAGGACCAGGCCAACGAGGATCGCGATGGTGGTGACGATTTCGAAGTAGACGATGGTCTTGAGGCCGATGCGCCCCAGTTTTTTCGCGTCGCCGACACCGGCGATACCGACGATCAGCGAAGAGATCACGATAGGAATCACGATCATTTTGATCAGACGGATAAAGATATCGCCCGCAGGTTGCAGGACGTTGCTGATCCACCAGGCTTTTTCCGCACTGAAGTGGTTGAGCAGCGCACCAATTGCTATCCCCAGAACCAGACCGATGAGGATCTGCCAGGCGAGGCTAAGCTTTGCCTTCTTCATATCATTACCCTTACTTGCGTTGGACTCGGGCTGATGCGCGAACTGGAACGCTCAATGGCGGAAAAGTCTGTGCATCGGCCCCCGTATAAGGTCACCCCGAGCGCGGATTCAGGGCTCTCGGCAGGCGAAAAAAGGCGCAACTATTCCGATGCAAGGGAAGCGCGTCTAATGCCGTAAACGCCTACCCTATGCCGAATCGGCATGAGATTTTCCAAACGAAACGAACGTCCCAACCGGTTCGAATACGCCATTTCGGCAGGCAATAATGCCGCGAAACGGCCATTTCAGGCGGTGTGCAGGGCTGTCGGGAAGGTCAGGAAAGAGCCTTGGAAACTTCTGGAATGCGCTGATTAAACAGCCTAAGACTGATCCGTATTTTTTGAGAAGTTTCTGGATATACGGTCGCAGAGAAACACCGTGAAACGTTTGATCGACGTCAACGGATGTTTTATCCCAAGGGCGATGCTGTCGAATTGAAGCCCATGGCCTCAGCGCGCGACGCGGCGCGTTCAAGCACGCCGCAAGTCCGTCAAGCCACGATTGGCTTGGGAACTTGCGCCGCCGCTCTTTCCTGACCCGGCCCTTGCGGAGGCACTCCCTGTACCCCTAGGTCACTCCGATCCTGAAACAATCAGAACGTCCCGGCCCCTTGGTCATGCCCAAGCCTTCCTCAGGCCGGGGCAAGAGTCAGAAGCGCCTGGGCCGGCGCCTCTGCCTGTCAGCAAAACCTCTGAACTCAGTACCAGTTCGGGTCTTTCTTGAGTTGCTCTTTCAACAGCGCCTGCATGCCTTCGTCCGGCTTGCCGAGGAAACGGTACTCGGCATGGCGGGTGGGCGACTTGTCTGCGGGCAGGCCCGCCGGCACTTCGACCAGCATCGCGTAGGCGTGTTTCTTGTCGAAGCTGACGGCGACGATCAAGCGCTTGTTCAGGCAGGTCTGCGCGGTTTCGCACAGCGGCCCGACCAGGTACTTGTCGCCGTCTTCTGCAACGGCGTTCATTTGCTGCGCATCACCCGAGAGGTTCATCACCCACTCCGGCAACCGCTCTTCCTTGTGCACAACCCCTTGCCAGGTCTCACGGTACTGCGGGTCCGAGCTGAGCAGCTCATTGACCCGCGCCTGGCCATCGTTGGCCGCCATTGCCAGGGTGCTGCTACCCAGCAACAGCGCGGCCGTCAATGTCTTGAACGAAAAGCTCATGGTCAGCCTCGGCCGCGACGGCCAAAGAAGAAGGAAGCGATAAACATCACCAGGAACACGACAAAGAGAATTTTGGCGATACCCGTGGCGGTGCCCGCGATACCACCGAAGCCCAGTACGGCAGCGACAATGGCGATGATCAGGAATGTGATTGCCCAGCTCAACATGGTGATTCTCCTTACTCTTCTATTGGGGATGCCGCTTGTGTTGCCAGCGCCGGTGCGCTGAATGCGCGCCGGGCCTTTTGCCTAGAACACCCAGCGCTGCTGAGCGGGCGCCTCGAGCGCAGGCTGAGCCTGGTCGACTGCCATCATCTGCATCGGCGCCGAGGCGGCAGATGCGCTGCCCGCCTGGCTGAAATGGGTCTGGGTGAATTGATGAGCCGGCACACGCAGCGCTTGCTGCTGCTGGGCGTGCTGCCACTGCTGAAACTGCTGGCCGCCAATCAGGGTCACCAGCAACGCGAGGCTGGCGAACAGACCCTGCTGCAAGTGCAGAGGCGAAATGCGCAATTGGGCAAGGCTTTGGCGGCTCATCCTGAAACTCCTCCCACACTGTGGTGATGTTATTAGCGGGGCCGTGCAAATCGCCCCTTGATAGTGACTACGTTGCAGCCCCCATGCCAGCTTCGAAAATGATTAAATAACCAATAAAATCAATAGGTTATGAAATACAAAAACACCTTGTTCGCACGCATCCTGCACGATGGCCCCCGGCACGCCGTGCGAAATGCACGATTCGTCGGGTTCTGGGCGCCGCCAATCACCCCCGGGGAACTTTGCTGGCCTTGGGCCAGACTGAACAACACCCCGGCAAAACCGCGAAAAATCCGCCAATTCAGGTCATTAGCTATTAGGTCGGGAGATAACTAACCTGCATGTCCTGGAATGGATCAGAATTAACATTGCAACTTGCCCGATTTTTCCGGGACTAAATAAGACAGTTCATTTAAGGAGAGTGGGAAATGGCATCAACGCCGGAAAAACAAGGTCGTATCCTTCTGGTGGATGATGAGTCCGCGATCCTTCGCACCTTCCGCTACTGCCTGGAAGATGAGGGCTATACCGTCGCCACCGCCAACAGCGCGGCCCAGGCCGACGCCCTGTTGCAACGCCAGGTGTTCGACCTGTGCTTCCTCGACCTGCGCCTGGGGGAAGACAACGGCCTGGATGTACTGGCGCAAATGCGCACCCAGGCGCCGTGGATGCGCGTGGTGATCGTGACCGCGCATTCGGCAGTCGACACTGCGGTGGATGCGATCCAGGCCGGCGCCGCCGATTACCTGGTCAAGCCCTGCAGCCCCGACCAACTGCGCCTGGCCACCGCCAAGCAACTGGAAGTGCGCCAGCTCTCGGCGCGCCTGGAAGCCCTTGAAGGTGAAGTGCGCAAACCCAAGGACGGCCTGGACTCCCACAGCCCGGCGATGAAGGTGGTACTGGAAACCGCGCGCCAGGTGGCCAGCACCGATGCCAACATTTTGATCCTGGGCGAGTCCGGTACCGGTAAAGGCGAGCTGGCCCGGGCCATTCACGGCTGGAGCAAGCGCGCGAAAAAGTCCTGCGTCACCATCAACTGCCCGTCCCTGACCGCCGAGTTGATGGAGAGCGAGCTCTTCGGCCACAGCCGCGGCGCCTTTACCGGGGCCAGCGAAAGCACCCTGGGCCGGGTCAACCAGGCCGATGGCGGCACCTTGTTTCTGGACGAGATCGGCGACTTCCCCCTGACCCTGCAACCCAAGCTGCTGCGCTTTATCCAGGACAAGGAATACGAGCGCGTGGGCGACCCGGTGACCCGCCGCGCCGACGTGCGGATCCTCGCCGCCACCAACCTCAACCTCGAGGACATGGTGCGTGACGGACGCTTCCGTGAAGACCTGCTGTACCGCCTGAACGTGATCACCCTGCACCTGCCGCCCCTGCGCGAGCGCAGTGAGGACATCCTGACCCTGGCCGATCGTTTCCTGGCGCGCTTCGTCAAGGAATATGCGCGCCCGGCCCGGGGCTTCAGCGACGAGGCGCGGGAAGCGCTGCTCAACTACCGCTGGCCCGGCAATATCCGCGAGCTGCGCAACGTGGTGGAGCGCGCGAGCATCATCTGCCCTCAGGAACGGGTGGAAATCAGCCACCTGGGCATGGCCGAACAACCCACCAACAACGCCCCGCGCATCGGCGCAGCGCTAAGCCTGGACGAGTTGGAAAAAGCCCACATCGGCGCAGTGCTGGCTACCAGCGACACCCTCGACCAGGCGGCCAAGACGCTCGGCATCGATGCTTCGACCCTGTATCGCAAACGTAAACAGTACAACCTGTGAGCTGCATTTCATGAAGTTAGCGATGAAACTGCGCACGCGGCTGTTCCTGAGCATTTCCGCGTTGATCACCGTGGCCCTGCTGGGGCTGCTGCTGGGACTGGTCAGCGTGATGCAGATGGCCAAGAACCAGGAATCGCTGATCCGCAGCAACTTCATCACCCTGGACCTGGGCCTCAAGCTGCGCCAGACCCTGGGTGATCAACTCATCATCATGCTCGGCGACAACCCCGACCTGACCGCCCTGGAAGCGTCCAAGCAGCACTACCTGGAACTGCTCGACCAGGGCATCGAGTATCAGCGCCAGGGCGATGCGAACGGCAACTTCCACCAGGCCCGCAGCGATTACCTGGGCTTTATGGAGGCCTACCAGAATGCCGAGCACGCAACCCTGGGGATCAAAGGCAATCAGCAACTGACCGACCGCTTCAATGCATTGCGCAGTGGTTTGATCAATGAACACAAGCAAGCCCTGGACAACATCAACCACATCGAGAGCAAGGCCCGTGATCGGGCGCTGCTGATCGCCGGCCTGCTGGGGCTGGTGGGCGTGGCGGTGCTGATCATCGGCTTTATCACCGCCCATGGCATTGCCCGGCGCTTCGGTGCACCGATCGAGGCCCTGGCCAAAGCGGCCGACAATATCGGACAGGGCAATTTCGAAGTGACCCTGCCGATCTCCTCGGCGGCGGAGATGAACCTGCTGACCCGCCGCTTCGGGATCATGGCCGAGGCCCTGCGCCAGCATCAGGCGACCAATATCGACGAACTGCTGGCCGGCCAGCAGCGCTTGCAGGCGGTACTCGACAGCATCGACGACGGCCTGCTGATGATCGACCGCCAAGGCCGCCTGGAGCACCTCAACCCGGTAGCGCAGCGCCAGCTGGGCTGGGACGAGGAACGCCTCGGCCAAGGCCTGGGCAGCGCCCTGGAACGCCCGGAGCTCGACGAACAACTGCAACTGGTGCTGCGCGGCGGCAACCTGGAGCGCGCGCCAGAGGACCTGGCCATTGAAGTGGACGGGGAATCGCGCCTGCTGACCTACAGCCTGACCCCGGTCAGCCATACCCAGGGGCATATTCTCGGGGCGGTGATGGTGCTGCACGACGTGACCGAACAACGGGCCTTCGAGCGGGTTCGCAGCGAGTTCGTGCTGCGTGCCTCCCACGAATTGCGCACCCCGGTCACCGGCATGCACATGGCCTTCGGCCTGTTGCAGGAGCGGGTGCATTTCGCCGAGGACTCCCGCGAGGCGGACCTGCTCAATACCGTCAACGAAGAAATGCAGCGCCTGATGCAACTGATCAACGACCTGCTGAATTTCTCCCGTTATCAGAACGGCCTGCAAAAACTCACCCTGGCGCCCTGCACCATCGAGAACCTGCTGGAACAGGCGCAACAGCGCTTCGCCGGCGAGGCCCGGGACAAGGACATCGAGCTGCTGGTGGAGATCCAGGCACCGCTGCCGCGCCTGAACGCCGACCAGCAACAGCTGGAGCGGGTGCTGGACAACCTGATCGACAATGCCTTGCGGCACACTGGCCCTGGCGGGCAGATCCGCCTGCAGGCCAGGCGCCATGGCGAACGGGTGATCATCAGCGTCGAAGACAATGGCGAAGGCATTGCCTATGGGCAGCAAGGGCGGATTTTCGAGCCCTTCGTCCAGGTCGGCCGCAAGAAAGGCGGCGCCGGCCTGGGCCTGGCGCTGTGCAAGGAGATTGTCCAACTGCACGGCGGGCGCATGGGCGTCTACTCAAGGCCGGGGCAGGGCACCCAGTTCTATCTGGCGTTGCCGCTCTAGCAGGCTTCAGGCTTCGTCGTCGATACGCCTTGGCGCCAGGCGCCGGCCGCGGGTGACCAACTCGATAAACTGCATGGCCGTCAGGGCGTGGGCGAACAGCCAGCCCTGGCCGTAGCTCACCCCCTCGCTGCTCAGCAGCAACGCCTGATCTTCATACTCGATACCCTCGGCAATCACCTTGAGTTGCAGGGCATGGGCCATGCGAATGATATGCGGGGCCACGCCACTGCTGGCGGCGTCGTGGCCCAGAGCGTCGATAAACGCCTTGTCGATCTTCAGGCAGTCCACCGGCAGGGTCTGCAAGTACGCCAGGCTGCAATAACCGGTGCCGAAATCGTCGATCAATACCTGATGCCCGACATCGCGCAATGCCTGCAAGTTGTCGCGGGCCACCACCACATCGATCAGCCCACGCTCGGTCACCTCGAACGCAATCTGCCGCGCCGCCACGTGATGCAAGGCCAGCAGCCGGGCCATTACCTGGCCAATGCGCGGCACCATCACATCGCAGGCCGCCAGGTTGACGGAGATGTACAGCTGCGGATTGGCCCGCAGCAGGTGCCCCAACTGCTCCAACAGGCGCTGCAGGACAAAGTCGGTGATCTGGCGGATCTGCCCGGTGTTTTCCGCCAGGGGGATGAACAGGTCGGGGCTGGTCAGGGTGCCATCCGGGCGGCGCCAGCGCAGCAGGGCTTCGGCACCGACGCAGCGGCGGGTATTGAGGTCGAAGATTGGCTGGTACAGCACCTGCAATTCATCGCGGCGCAGGGCTCCGTGCAACTCCCCACCCAACGATTGGCTCTGGCGCGCCAGTTGATAGACCAGGCCGCCGATAAAGGTCGATAACAGCAGGCTGATGGGCAGCAGCCACCACCAGTCCTCCAGCATCTCGGCCTGCATGCTCGCGCGCGGGGTGACCAGCACCAACTGATACTCGGGTGTGCGGGTGGGCATGCGATAGATCAGGCGGGTCGGGGTCACCTGCAGGGCATCGTGATTGCCCGGCGGCACCGGTTCGGCCACCGGCCATGGCAGGGCCTGGCCAAGCACCGGGATGGCGCGGGTGCCATGGTCCACTACCACCATCAGGCTGCTGTTGGCCGGCAGGTCCACGACATCGGTCAGATGCCCACGGGAGGTGGCGACTCGGAAGTTGCCACGCCCCAGCATCAGCGCCGCGAGGTTTTCGTTGGGTTGGGTCGAGGTGTTGAGCCAGTAGCTGTAGGTCGGGCCCCTGATATCCGGGGCACGGATCGCCGCCAGGCTGTCCTGGCGCGGCCAATTGGAGCAGGCCTGGGTGGCATCGATGTAGGCCGCCTCATAAATGAAGCGGTAGTTGAAGCTCACCTGCTGCAGCGCGGCGACCATATCGCCGCTGCATTCACGTAGGGGCTGCGCCTCCAGCACATCCAGGCCTTCGCGCAACTGGCCAAACAGTTGCTCCAGACGCTCCAGGAAGCGCTCGCCCTGGGCATTCATCTGCTCGCTTTCGCGCTGCTCGACCTGATGCATGGCCACCCCGGCGCTTCCGAGCAGCAGCAACCCCGCGCTCAACCCAGCCGCCAGCACCGCCAATAACCACGGGCGATGGAACCAGGTGCGCAAGAGCTCGCGAGCAGCGGGCATGATTGGATATCCGAAGGATTACCAATGAGTTATAGCAACTGATTGAGAAAACGCCCGGACCGTCTGGCGGGCGTCATTATTTTGTCTGGTTGAGTACCTGCAGGATTGCCGCGCTTTCGGCATCGGCGATGCCATCAAAGCGGCCCGGGCGGAAATGCATCTGGAATGCCGTCAATACGTGCCGGGTCGCCACGTCGAACTCGCCGGTCTGGGGGGTGGTGTAGCCCAGGCGAGCCAATTCCTGCTGGAACCAGGTCGCGCTGGGCAACGCCTGGGCATACATCGCCTGCTGTCGCGCGACCGACTGGGCATTGGGCCATTGGCCGAGGCCGGCATCCGCCAGGCGCTTCCAGGGGAACAGCGGGCCCGGGTCGAGCTTGCGCAGGGGGGCGATGTCACTGTGCCCGATGATATGGCGGGGCGAAATGTTGTTGCGCTTGCTGATGTCTTTGAGCAGCACGATCAGGTTCTGGATCTGCGCTTCGCTGTAGGGGTACCAGACGCGGCCGGTGGGAGTATCGCGAAAGCCCGGGTTGACGATTTCAATGCCGATGGAGCTGGAGTTGAGCCAGGTACGGCCTTGCCACTCGCTTTCTCCGGCGTGCCAGGCGCGGTAATTTTCGTCCACCAGCTTGAAGATGGTGCCCGCCTTGTCGTCGCCGATCAGGTAATGGCTACTGACCTGGCCATGGGTCAGCAGTGCCAGCGAACGTTCCAGGGAGGCCGAGGTGTAATGCACGACAATGAACTGCGCGCGATTGTCGAAGTTGACCGAAGGGTGGCTGGTGTCGATTCGTGGACCACTGGCGCAACCGGCCAGCAGTAAAAAGGAGAGGGCAAACACAAGAGATTTCATGGCAGAGAGCAGTACGCGGCAGACAATAATGCAACAGTGTAACGTACTGCTCCGGGCCGGGCCGGCGAAAGCCGGCGTTTTACACAAAAATAGGACAAATCCGGTTTAACCGATCTCCACCCGGTTGCGTCCGGCATCTTTCGCCCGATACAGCGCCTGATCGGCTCTTTTCAACACCTGCTCGCTGCGTTCGCCGCTTTTGAACGCACTCATGCCGATGGACACGGTAATGGTCACGCGCTCGCCCTTGAAGTGGAACGGGCAGGCTTCGATGGCGGCGCGCAGAGCTTCCACCAGCCGCGCACCGACCGCGACGGTGGTATCGGGCATCATCAGGACAAACTCTTCACCGCCGAAGCGGGCGATGAAATCACTGCCACGCAGGCGCTTGCGCAGCACGGTAGCAATGATTTTCAGCACTTTGTCACCGGCCAGATGGCCGTAGTTGTCGTTGATGCGCTTGAAGTGATCAAGGTCGAGCATTGCCAGCAACAGGGTGTTGCCATGCTGCTGCCATTGGGCGATTTCATGCTCCAGCCGCTCGCTCCAGGCCGCGCGGTTAGGCAGGCCGGTCAAAGGATCGATCAGCGCCTTCTGCCGCTGTTCTTCCAAGTGCTCGCGATAGCCCTGGGCTTCCTGCTCCATGCTTGAGACGCGCTCGGCCAGGCTTTGCAGGCGCGCGGCCACTTCCTTCTCGCGTTCGTCCCGTTGCTTCTGGTGATGGTCCATGGTCCCCAGCAGCCCCTCGAGGTGGCTTTCCAGCACCTGCTTGAGGTCTTCCAGATCGGCTGCTTCCTGAACGCTGCTCTGCAAGCCGTCGACCTGCTCGCGGATCTGCGTATCCATGGCCCGCGCTGCGGAGTGGCTGTCGGCATGCCCATCGCTGGCGGCCTGCAGGTTGCTCTGGAACGATTCCAGGCGCTCGTTCAACTGCTTGAGGTACACCTCGAACTCATGCTGACCGCTGTCGGTGATCGCCAGCATCAACACCGCCAGATCGTCGAGGATCGGCAGCAATTCATACCAGTTGAGCCCATGTTGCAGGCGATCACGCATGGCTTCGGCCTGGGGCCGATGGCGCTCGGGCAGGCTCAGGTCGTCCAGCAGACCAAGCAGCGTGTGTTCGATGTGCTTGGCCACCGAGCTGTAGGACGGCTCGGGGGAATCAGGCAGGGCGTAGAGCACGTCCTCTTCGGGCTGCTCGGGGTCGATCGCGGCCAGGGCTTCGGCCATCACGGCCGGCAGGGGCAGGCTGTCGATCAGCGGTACGCTCGGCACGCTGTCTTCGAGCATCACGGTCGGGGTCAATTCGTCCGGGTTGTCGAGCTCAGGGCTGGGCACCTCTGCGGCTTCAGGCGCCACAGCGCTCGGCGCTGGCGCCTCAACCACAGGCTCGACGGGCAACTCGGCTGCGGCTGCGGCAGGCTCGCCAGGGGAGGCCAGCACCGGTGGCACGAACGCCACGACTTGCGCGGCGGGCGGCAACTGCGACGGTTCCGGCTCTTCCGGGGTCTTGGTGACGTCGGGCTCCAGGGCCGCAACGGGCGGAGCGATTTCAGCTGCGGCGACCGGTGCCACTGTCGGAGCTGGCGCCGGCTCAGGGGCTGCAGGCACCTCGACAGCAGCCGGCAGCGCCTGGCGCGGGGCTTCAGCCGCTGGCGCAGGCGACGCGCGCTCGACCTCGCTGACCACCGGACCCGCTTCGGGTGCCGCCAGTGCCAGGCTTTGCGGCGCGGGCTCTGCGCCCTCTGGCTGGGCATCGCGATGGCCAAACAGGCGTTGCAGCAGGCCCGGCCGCTCCGGCTCGGCCGGCGCATCCAACTGGCTCAGTGCCTTGCCCTGCAAATTGCTCAGCTCGCTGAGCAGCAATGGAATTTCCCGTGCCTGCCCAACCCGACCATCCAATTGCTTGGCGAACGCCTTCAGCGGTCGGCGAACCTCTCGGGGCAGTGGCAGAGTCTGGAGTTGAGCGACCAAAGCCGTCAGCGCGCTGCTCATCTGCTCAACGCGGGTCTCGCGCCGCTGCTCGGAGTCGAGCACGGCTTTTTCCAGGCGCGGTAACAGGGCGGCCAGGGCCGCGTCCATATCGTCGCTGCGCACCACGTCGCGCATTTCCTTCATGCACTGATCGACCGCGCGATCCGTACCCTCCGCCGCCAGGGTGCTGCGCACCAGCCCACGGCGTAGCAAGTCGAGGCGGGCATCCCAGCGTCGCTCGAGCTTTTCCTGTTGTTCAATGCTTTTGAGGTACTTCTCTTTCCAGCGCTGGGCGTCGTCGCTCATTCATGGGATCCGCGAGGGGCAGGACTCAACGCGGGCAATGCATCAGCCGTGAGCGAACCCGGCAGACGAATCTCTACCGCGACCGGCAGGTGATCGGAAATCGGTTGGGCCAGGACCTCGACACGCTCCAGAGTGAGGCTGGGGCTGAGCAGAATATGGTCAAGGCAGCGTTGCGGGCGCCAGCTGGGAAAGGTCGCTTGCAGTTGCGGGGCCAGCAGGCCCAGGTCGCGCAGCGGAGAACTTTCCAGCAGATCGCTGGCGTGGGTGTTCATGTCGCCCATCAGCACCTGATGGCGATAGCCGCCGATCAACTCGCGGATATAGGCCAATTGCCGGGTACGGGCACGAGCCCCCAGAGCCAGGTGCATCATCACCACCACCAACGCCTCGGGACCCTCGCCAAAACGCACGAGAATCGCGCCGCGCCCCTTGGGCCCCGGCAACGGGTGGTCTTCAATCGCCCAGGGTTTCAAGCGGCTGAGCACACCATTGCTGTGCTGGCCGAGACGCCCCAGGTTGCGGTTGAGCTGTTGATACCAGTAAGGGAACGCGCCCAGCTGAGCCAGGTGTTCGACCTGGTTGACATAGCCGGATCGCAGGCTGCCGCCATCGGCTTCCTGCAGCGCCACCAGGTCGAAGTCCCCCAGCAGGTTACCGATCTTTTGCAGATTGTCGGCACGCCCGGTGTGCGGCAGCAGGTGCTGCCAGCCACGGGTCAGGTAATGCCGGTAACGTTCGGTGCTGATACCGACCTGGATATTGAAACTGAGTAAACGCAGGCGACTGTCGGCCGGCAGGCCGGTCGCTGCCAGATGGTCTTCGTTGACCTGCGGGTCGTGCAGGCCAACGATGCGTTCAGTGCCCCAGCGCGCCATGGCAGGCGCCGCTTACTTGGCCGCTCGCTCTTTGGCGATCAGCTGGTCAGCGACGTTCAAGGCACCTTCTGGACCTTCGGCGCTGCCCAGGTCAAAGCGATACTTGCCGTTGACGACCATGGTCGGTACGCCGGAGATCTGGTAGGCCTGGGCCTTCTTCTTGGCGTCTTCAACCTTGCCTTTGACGGCGAACGAGTTGTAGGTGCTCAGGAACTTGTCCTTGTCGACACCTTCGCCGGCCAGGAACTCGGCCATTTCTTCAGGGGTCGCCAGTTTCTTGCCGCTATGGATGGCTTCGAACACGGCTTTATGGACGCTGTGCTCGACACCCATGGCTTCCAGTGTGATGAACAGCTGGCCGTGGACGTTCCAGATACCGCCGAACATGGCGGGAATGCGTACGAAATTGACATCGGCCGGCAGCTTCTCAACCCATGGGTTGATGGTCGGCTCGAAGGCGTAGCAGTGTGGGCAGCCGTACCAGAACAGCTCGACCACTTCGATCTTTCCAGGCACCGCAACCGGAACCGCGTTGCTCAGCTCGACATATTGTTTACCGGCAACAATCGGCTCGGCGGCTTGAGCGGTCATGCCAAACAGGCTGGCGGTGACGAGAGCGGCGCTCAGAATCAGATTACGCATGCTTTACTCCTGAACAAATAAGGGCGCCTCGCGCGACCTGAGTTCAGACAGGCCATGGCGGGCTTGAGTTCGCTAGTGTAGCGGCAGACGCCATAAAAAAGGGCGGCCTGAGCCACCCTTTATCTTTGCACCGACAGATTAATCGATCATTAACGCTGCCAACGCAACCGCCCGGGCATCGTTCGATCGCGCCGGCCTTAGTGCAGGCCTTGAATGTAGCTGGACACCGCTTCGATGTCTTTGTTGCTGAGCTTGGCCGCAATGCTGCGCATGACCATGGTGTCGCCGTCGTTGGTGCGATTGCCTTCACGGAAGTCGGTCAGCTGCTTGGTCACGTATTGAGCGTGCTGACCACCCAGGTGCGGGAAGCCGGCAGCTGCGTTGCCCGTGCCGTTTGGCGAGTGGCAACCGGTGCAGGCTGGCATGCCCTGGTCCAGCTTGCCGCCGCGGAACAGTTCTTCGCCGCGAGCCACGACCTTGGGATCTGCCGCACCCACGCTGCCTTTCTGGCTGGCAAAGTAGGCGGCGATGTCAGCCAGGTCCTGATCGCTCAGGTTGGTCAGCAGGCCAGTCATTTCCAGCACCTGCCGCTTTCCGGACTTGATGTCGTGCAACTGCTTGTTCAGGTAACGCTCACCCTGACCCGCCAGTTTTGGAAAGTTAGGCGCCATGCTGTTCCCATCCGGACCATGGCAAGCACCACATACAGCGGCTTTTGCCTGGCCTGCAGCAGCGTCGCCCGCAGCATGGGCCACGCCCGTGATGCCCAAGGTCAACAGCAGACTCACGATCAATTTGTTCATCAGCTAATCCAACTACGGCTAAGGGTTAAAGAGTTATGGACCGGGATCACTCGCTCATCCAAAGGATGATGACTCGGTAATCCTCGGCACTGCATTCCATGCACAAACCACGCGGCGGCATCGCCTTGAAACCCTGGGTCACGTGTTGCACCAGCGTCTCCATACCTTGCGCCAACCTCGGCGCCCAAGCTGCCTTGTCACCCTTTTGGGGAGCGTTTGGCAGCTGTCCGGCATGGCAGGCACCACAAGCACGGTTGTACATGGCTTCCGGATCCTGTGTAGCCTGAGCGCTGTAAAGCGGCATCAAGACACCGGCAGCTAGCAGCCACTTCGTCATAAAACGACCTTTTCAGGGTTTGAGAGCGTTCTGCGTTCTAATGCGCAATCAAGGTCTATCGCTCTCGTGAACTTCATCCTACGCCGGGACAAAGCACACACAAAATCTGCGACATTATATACTGGCGCTACTGAAACGGAAATGAACTGCTTGCCGCACCCATTCTCGGCACCGCCCCTATCGGAAATCCCATGCAACTGAAAAACCCCATTCTCGGCCTGTGCCAACAGTCCACCTTCATGCTCAGCGCCGCCAAAGTCGATCAATGCCCCGACGACGAAGGCTTTGAAGTGGCCTTTGCCGGGCGTTCCAACGCCGGCAAATCCAGCGCCCTGAACACCCTGACCCACGCCAGCCTGGCGCGCACCTCGAAAACCCCGGGGCGCACACAGCTGTTGAACTTCTTCAAGCTAGACGATGAACGCCGTCTGGTCGACCTGCCGGGCTACGGTTATGCCAAGGTGCCGATCCCGCTCAAGCTGCACTGGCAGCGCCACCTGGAAGCCTACCTGGGCAGCCGCGAGAGCTTGAAGGGCTTGATTCTGATGATGGACATCCGTCATCCAATGACCGACTTCGACCTGCTGATGCTCGACTGGACCATGGCCAGCGGCATGCCGATGCACATTCTGCTGACCAAGGCCGACAAGCTGACCTACGGCGCAGCCAAGAACACCCTGCTCAAGGTCCAGGCCGATATCCGCAAAGGCTGGGGCGACAGCATCAGCATCCAACTCTTCTCGGCGCCCAAGCGCATGGGCCTGGAAGAGGCCTACACCGTACTGGCGGACTGGATGGAACTGGCCGACAAAGGCGCTGAAGTCGAGGCCTGAAAGGCCGGTGGGGGCTGCCTGTGAGGTAGACGGGCAGTTTCCTGCAGGCAAAAAAAACCCCGGACTTCGTATGGGGAGGGGGAAGTTCGGGGTCTAAGGTCCGGACCGTTAGGGCGGGGTCCAGATATCTGCCAACACTTAACACAACATAGGAGCATTGAAGGGCTTCACCAGCCATTCAGTAACTCTGAGTAGCGTTTCACTGAAATAGTTCCGGGAAGGCCAAAAAACTCTTGGCGATAACCGATGAAATTTTCGGCGCTAATAGCCCTTCGCCAGCCTTTGCCGCGACACTATGCCGCGGCAAAGCCCTCGAAAAACGCCCCTTAGTGGGCCTCATCCCAGTTGTTTCCCACCCCCACTTCCACCAGAAGCGGCACATCCAGGACCGCGGCACCGCTCATGTGCACCCGGATTTCCTGGCTGACCTGTTCCACCAGGTCCTCGCGCACTTCCAGCACCAGTTCATCGTGTACCTGCAGGATCACCCGGGCATCCAGCCCCGAGTCGGCAAGCCAATTGTCCACCGCCACCATGGCTTTCTTGATGATGTCCGCCGCCGTGCCCTGCATCGGCGCGTTGATTGCGGTGCGCTCGGCAGCAGCACGTTCCTGAGGCTTGTTGGAGTTGATCTCCGGCAGGTACAGGCGGCGACCGAAGAAGGTTTCGACGTAGCCTTGATCCGCAGCCTGGGCGCGGGTGCGGTCCATGTATTCGCGCACCCCGGGATAACGGGCGAAGTAGGTATCGATATAAGCCTTGGCCTGCTTGGTATCGACGCCGATGTCCTTGCCCAGCTTCTGCGCACCCATGCCGTAGATCAGGCCGAAGTTGATGGCCTTGGCGCTGCGCCGCTGATCCGAGGACACATCCGTCAGCTCAACCCGGAACACTTCGGCAGCCGTGGCCGTGTGCACATCGAGGTTGTTGCGGAAGGCGTTGAGCAAACCTTCGTCCTTGGACAGGTGAGCCATGATCCGCAGTTCGATCTGCGAATAGTCCGCCGCCAGCAGTTTGTAGCCCGCCGGGGCGACGAAGGCCTGGCGGATTCGTCGACCCTCGGCCGTACGCACCGGGATGTTCTGCAGGTTCGGATCGCTGGACGACAAACGACCGGTAGACGCCACCGCCTGGTGATAAGACGTGTGAATCCGCCCGGTACGCGGGTTGATCTGCTCCGGCAGGCGGTCGGTGTAGGTGCTTTTCAGCTTGCTCATGGAACGGTACTGGGTCAGCACCTTGGGCAGCGGGTAGTCATCTTCGGCCAGTTTGGCCAGCACCTCTTCGGCGGTCGAAGGCTGGCCCTTGGCGGTCTTCTTCAGCACCGGCAGACCCAGTTTTTCGTAGAGGATCGCGCCCAACTGTTTGGGCGAACCCAGGTTGAACTCTTCACCGGCAATCTCGAAGGCTTCACGCTCCAGCGCGATCATCTTCTCGCCCAGCTCGATGCTCTGCACACCCAGCAGGGCGGCATCGACCAAAGCGCCCTGGCGCTCTATGCGGGCCAGGACCGGCACCAGCGGCATTTCGATATCGGTCAAGACACTGGCCAGACTCGGGATCGCGGCCAGCTTCTGATGCAGGGCCTGGTGCAGGCGCAGGGTCACATCGGCGTCTTCGGCGGCGTAAGGGCCGGCCTGTTCGAGGGCGATCTGATCGAAGGTCAGTTGCTTGGCGCCTTTGCCGGCGATGTCCTGGAAGCTCACGGTGCTGTGGTCCAGGTACTTCTGGGCCAGGCTGTCCATGTCGTGCCGGGTGGCGGTGGAATTGAGCACGTAGGACTCAAGCATGGTGTCGAAGGCGACGCCGCGCACCGTGATGCCGTTGGCCTGATCGCCGCCGATGGCGCAATTGGCCAGGATGTTCATGTCGAACTTGGCATGTTGGCCGACCTTGAGTTTGGCCGGATCTTCCAGAATCGGCTTCAAGGCCAGCAGCACGCTGTCGCGATCCAACTGCTCTGGCACGCCAATGTAGGTATGGGTCAACGGAATGTAGGCCGCTTCATTGGCCTTCACCGCGAACGACAATCCCACCAGCTGCGCTTGCTGCGCGTCGATACCGGTGGTTTCGGTATCAAAGGCGATCAGCTCGGCATTGCGCAGTTTCTCCAGCCAGACATCGAATCGAGCCTGGTCGAGGATGGTTTCGTACTGCGCCTCGACGGTAACCGCAGCTTCGACTTCGGCAACCGGCGCATCGGTCAGCAGGTCCGTCTGGGCTGCGGCGCTGAGCTCGGTGCGCTTGGCATCGCGTTGCAGCTCATCGAGCCAGCTCTTGAATTCCAGCAGGCTGTAGAGCTCGGCCAGTTTTTCGCGGTCCGGCTCACCCAGGTGCAGGTCGTCCAGGCCGATATCCAGCGGCACGTCGATCTTGATGGTCGCCAGCTGGTAGGACAGGAACGCCATTTCCTTGTGCTCTTCGAGCTTGGCCGGCAGGGTCTTGGCCCCCCGAATCGGCAGAGTCGGCACAATATCCAACTGCTCGTAGAGCTCTTTGAGCCCGCCATTGACCCCCACCAACAGCCCCGAAGCGGTCTTGGGGCCGATACCCGGAACGCCCGGAATGTTGTCGGAAGAGTCGCCCATCAGCGCCAGGTAATCGATGATCTGCTCGGGAGCGACACCGAATTTCTCCTTCACGCCCTCCACGTCCATGCTGCTACCGGTCATGGTGTTGACCAGAGTAATGTGCCCGTCCACCAGCTGTGCCATGTCTTTGTCGCCAGTGGAGATCACCACCGGGCGGTCGGCTGCCGCGCTGCTGCGGGCCAGGGTGCCGATCACATCGTCGGCCTCGACCCCTTCGACGCACAACAGCGGGAACCCCAGGGCAATCACGCTGGCATGCAAGGGCTCGATCTGCACCCGCATGTCGTCGGGCATGCTTGGGCGGTTGGCCTTGTACTCGGCGTACATGTCATCGCGAAATGTCCCACCCTTGGCGTCGAACACCACCGCGAACGGGCTGTTTGGGTACTGCTTGCGCAGACTTTTGAGCATGTTCAACACGCCCTTGACCGCGCCAGTCGGCAGGCCTTTGGACGTAGTCAGCGGGGGCAGGGCGTGGAACGCGCGGTACAGGTAAGACGAACCGTCCACCAGGACGAGGGGGGCTTGGCTCATGAGCAGGATCAACCTTTTCGGCGGGTCCGGCGCTAGAATAGCGGGACCGTTGACGACAAAGGGACAAGGTTATCATGCGCACACTAAATCGCTTGCTGCTGGCCAGCTTGATTGCAGTGACACCATTGGCAGTAATCGCGGCAGAGGACGCGCCATCAGCGGATCCGGACGTCACCATTCGCACGGAAGGCGACAAGACCATTCAGGAATACCGCCAAAACGGTTTCCTGTACGCCATCAAGATCACGCCAAAGGGCGGCAAACCGTACTTTCTGGTACGTGCCGATGGCTCGGATGGCAACTTCATCCGCTCGGATCAGCCGGATATGCTGATCCCGGCGTGGAAAATTTTCGAGTGGTAAAACGCTCTCAACTTTAATCGGCGCTGGCTGCCCAGCCGCGCCCGTACTGGCAGTTTTAACCATGTCTGTGTTCACCCCCCTGGCTCGGCCCGAGCTGGAAACCTTTCTCGCCCCTTACGGGCTCGGCCGTCTGCTTGATTTCCAGGGAATCGCCGCTGGTAGCGAAAACACCAATTTCTTCATCAGCCTGGAGCAGGGCGAGTTTGTCCTGACCCTGGTCGAGCGCGGTCCTGTCCAGGAAATGCCGTTCTTCATCGAACTGCTGGACGTCCTGCACAACGCCGATTTGCCAGTGCCGTACGCGCTGCGCACCACCGACGGCCAGGCCCTGCGCGAGCTGGCCGGCAAACCTGCACTGCTGCAGCCGCGCCTGGCCGGCAAGCACATCAAGCAGGCCAACGCCCAGCACTGCGCACAAGTCGGCGAACTGCTGGGGCATCTGCACCTGGCCACCAAAGACAACATGATCAAGCGCAAGACCGATCGTGGGCTGGACTGGATGCAGGAGCATGGCAACCAGCTGCTGTCCCATCTGCCGGACGATGCACGTGAACTGCTGCAGCGGGCGCTGGATGAAATCACCGAGCAGAAGGTAAAGATCCTGGCGCTGCCCCGGGCGAACATCCATGCCGACCTGTTTCGCGACAATGCGATGTTCGAAGGCACGCACCTGACCGGGCTGATCGACTTCTACAACGCCTGCTCAGGCCCGATGCTGTATGACGTGGCAATTGCCCTGAACGATTGGTGTTCGGACGACGAAGGCGTGATCGATGGCCCTCGCGCCCGGGCCCTGCTCGGGGCCTATGCTGCCCTGCGCCCGTTCAGCGCTGCCGAGGCTCAACTGTGGCCGACCCTGTTGCGCGTAGCCTGCGTGCGGTTCTGGCTGTCACGGTTGATCGCCGCCGAATCGTTTGCCGGGCAGGACGTGCTGATTCACGACCCGATGGAGTTTCAGCAACGCCTGGCGCAGCGCCAGAGCGTCGATACCCCTCTGCCTTTCGCGTTCTGAAGGCTGGTGGCACCGGGGCCCGCTCGGGCTCCAGTGCCGCGTGGCCTGGGCATGGGACTGCTCGGTCCAACAGGAGCAAGCTCCCTCGCCACAGGCCCGGCTTTACAGCGACTCCAGGCAACCCGCCAGGTCATTGCCGAGCTTTTCCAGCACCTGCTCATAACCCTGAGCCGTAGCCGGCGTGTAGCCGCCCAAGGCATCTAGCTCGGCCAGCTTCACCGGCAGCCCGGCGATCAGGGTTTCCGCCAGCCGCGGGCGTAGCGGCGGCTCGCTGAATACGCAAGTCTTGCCGACTTCCTGCAAGCGCGTGCGCATCGCCGCGACGTGCTGCGCACCGGGCTGGACTTCCGCCGCGACGCTGAACACGCCTGTGTGCTTGAGGCCGTAGGCGTCTTCGAAATAATCGAACGCTTCGTGGAACACGAAATAGGGTTTGCCGGCGATACCCGCCAGGCGCTGCTTCAGACGTGCGTCCAGGGCGTCCAGGCGGCCTTCGAAGGCGCTGAGGTTGCTCTGGTAGAGCGCGGCATTGGCAGGGTCGGCAGCGCTCAGGTCGGCGGCCATGCGTGCAGCGATCACGCGGGCGTTGACCGGGGAAAGCCAGAGGTGGGCATCCAGGCTGCCGGGGCGATGATCGTGGTCGTGTTCGTCGGCATCTTCGGCGTGGGAGTGGCTATCTTCGGCAAAACGGCGAAGCTTGAGCCCGGGAATGTCCTGAAGCGCCACGGACGGCAGGGTCCGGCCCTTGAGCACCCGAGGCAGGAACCCCTCCATGTCCGGGCCAATCCAGTACAGCAGGTCGACCGACTGCACCTTGCGCACATCCGAAGGGCGCAACGCATAGTTGTGCGGCGAGGCGCCAGGCGGCAGCAGTACCTCGGGAACGGCAACGCCGTCCTGTACCGCAGCGGCAATCAGCTGCAAGGGTTTGATGCTGGTCAGCACCTGAACTTCGGCCTGGGCAGCGCCGATCACGAACAGGTTGACGGTAAAAGCGACAAAAAGGGCAAAAAGTCGGGACACGATGACCACTCGAGGAGGCGAGAACAGGTAACATAATAACGTCTCTCACAACTATCGTCGCCGCTCATGCCTAAAACACCGCTCGCCAGCCGTCCCCACGACCACTCTCATTGCGTGCACAGCGCACTGTCTGAGGCTGACGCCCTGTGCGCCCGGCAAGGCCTGCGCCTGACCGCCCTGCGCCGGCGGGTGCTGGAACTGGTGTGGCAAAGCCACAAGCCGTTGGGCGCCTACGACATCCTCGCCGTACTCAGCGAGCAGGACGGCCGCCGCGCCGCGCCACCGACGGTGTACCGCGCCCTGGATTTCCTTCTGGAAAACGGCCTGGTACACCGCATCGCATCGCTCAATGCCTTTGTCGGCTGCAACCATCCGGAGCATGCGCATCAGGGCCAGTTTCTGATTTGCCGTGAATGCCACGCTGCCATCGAACTTGAACAAGCCAGCATCAGCGACGCGATCGTCAGCAGTGCCCGCGATGTCGGCTTTATCGTCGAAGGCCAGACCGTCGAAGTCGTCGGTCTGTGCTCGGGCTGCCAGGGGGCTTGATGAGCACTGCGCTGATTCGCCTCGATCAGGTCGCCGTGACCTTTGCCGGGCAGAACGTACTGGACAATATCCAGCTCAGCGTCGAGCCGGGACAGATCGTGACCCTGATCGGCCCCAACGGCGCCGGCAAGACCACCCTGGTGCGGGCCGTGCTCGGCCTGCTCAAGCCCGACAGGGGCACGGTCTGGCGCAAGCCCAAGCTGCGCGTGGGCTACATGCCGCAAAAACTCCATGTCGACCCGACCTTGCCGCTGTCGGTCCTGCGCTTCTTGCGCCTGGTACCGGGGGTGGACCGCCCTCGGGCCCTGGCCGCGCTCAAGGAAGTCGGCGCCGAACACGTGATCGACAGCCCGGTGCAGAGCGTGTCCGGCGGCGAGATGCAGCGCGTGCTGCTGGCCCGAGCCCTGCTGCGCGAGCCTGAACTGCTGGTGCTCGACGAGCCGGTGCAGGGCGTCGATGTCGCTGGCCAGGCCGAGCTGTACAGCCTGATCACCCGCCTGCGCGACCGCCACGGCTGCGGGGTGCTGATGGTCTCCCACGACCTGCACCTGGTGATGAGCACCACTGACCAGGTGGTGTGCCTCAACCGTCACGTCTGCTGCTCCGGGCACCCCGAGCAAGTCAGCGGCGACCCGGCCTTCGTCGAACTGTTTGGCAAGAACGCGCAAAGCCTGGCGATCTATCACCACCACCACGACCACGCCCATGACCTGCACGGGTCGGTGGTCACCACCGAGGCCGCCGCAGGCCACGTTCATGTCCATGGAGAAAGCTGCAAGCATGGCTGATTTTCTGCTCTACGCCCTGCTTGCAGGTCTTGCTCTGGCACTGGTCGCAGGCCCCCTGGGTTCGTTCGTGGTCTGGCGCCGCATGGCGTATTTCGGCGACACCCTGTCCCACGCCGCCCTGCTTGGCGTGGCCCTGGGCTTTCTGCTGGATGTCAGCCCGACCGTCGCGGTGACCGTCGGCTGCCTGCTGCTGGCCGTGCTGCTGGTCACGCTGCAACAGCGCCAGCCACTGGCGTCCGACACCCTGCTGGGGATTCTCGCGCCCAGCACCCTGTCCCTGGGGCTGGTGGTACTAAGCTTCATGCATGAGGTGCGGATCGACCTGATGGCCTATTTGTTCGGCGACCTGTTGGCGATCAGCCCCGGTGACCTGGGCTGGATCCTCGGCGGCAGCGCCCTGGTATTGCTGTTGCTGGTCGCCCTGTGGCGACCGCTGCTGGCGGTGACCGTGCACGAAGAGCTGGCACGGGTCGAAGGCTTGCCGGTAGCCGCGTTGCGCCTGGTGCTGATGCTGCTGATCGCCGTGGTGATCGCGGTCGCGATGAAGATTGTCGGGGTTTTGCTGATCACCTCGCTGTTGATCATCCCGGCCGCCGCCGCCCAGCGCCACGCCCGCTCGCCGGAGCAGATGGCCCTCGGCGCCAGCCTGCTGGGCATGCTCGCGGTGTGCGGCGGGCTGGCGTTGTCCTGGTTCAAGGACACCCCGGCCGGACCCTCGATTGTGGTCACTGCCGCCGCGCTGTTTCTGCTGAGTTTTGTCCTGCCCCGTCGAGGGGTGTAGACTTGCTCGTTTTTTGCGCAATTAGAGAGTCGCAGGAATGAAGCCGTTCGCCTCCCGTTATCTGCTCCTTGTCGCATTTTCCCTGCTACTGGGCGCCTGCCAAAGCACGCCGCCGGCGGCCACCGAGGTCCCCGACGCACGGGCCACGGCGATCGCGCAGCTGCAACAAAACATCGCCAGCAGCGAGCTGGCCACCGCCGAGGATCAACTTGCCGCGTTGCAGGCCCAGTCGCCCAACGACCCGCAGTTGGAACCCTATCAACGGCAATTGGCCGAAGCCTATCTGCAGCGCAGCCAGATCGTGCTGCAAAAGGGTGATGTCAACGCCGCCGCCACCGCGCTGAGCCGCGCCCGGGCGCTGATGCCGAAGGCACCGGCCCTCACCGGCGGCGTCAACAACGCCATCGCCCACGCCCGCAAGGCCGAACTCGAGCAGGCCGAAGCTGCGCTGAAAGCCGCCGAAGCCAAACCTGCGGCCAAGGTGATCGACCCGACAGCCGAAAGCACCACCGTTGCGCTGAACTTGAAGGATATTCGGCAAATGCGGCGCCAACTCGACGCGATCGCCAGCGATGTGGTGAATTATCAGTGTGACGTGAGCATCCAGGCCCCGCGCACCGAAGATTACCCCTGGCTGGCGACGTTGCTGAGCAAACGGGTGAAGAAACTCGATGCCGGTTTCGATCTGAAGATCGAACGGCAGATCCTGCGCCACATCCCCGCGCAGATCGTCTTGAGCCCACGCAAGGCCCAATAACCTCAGGCGCCGACCTCGAGCGCCGGCCCGGCGTCTCCTGCTGGAGTCGTCGGGCCGGCGATAGCGCTGCAGTCAGCTCACGCCGGAATTGCCTTGGCCTTGGGCTCCCGCGCCCAGACCCGGTGCTGGGCAATCGCCGCGAAAAACGCCTTGATCGCCTTGGCATCACCGCCGACGATCAAGCCCGCATCCGCCTCCAGCTTCAGCACATCCAGCAACTGCTTGGCCTCGCCACTCAGGGCAATCGCCTTGAGGTGCTTGTAGGCTTCCAGCAGGTAATGCAGGGCCACGCCATCGCCACTCAGGGCCTGGATCGACTTGGCGCCGCCGGGCACGAATACGGCGTCAAAGGCCACTGACGGCAAGCCTTCCATCGACGCGTCCACCGCCAGGCTCTTGCCATCGGCCGTGGTCACCGGCGCCGACGTCGGGCCGAGCAATTTGGCGTGGGCACCGGCAGCCTCGAGGGCTTTCTTAATGGCGGCGATCGCCGCACCGTCGACGCCATTGGCCGCCAGAATCGCGACTTTCCGGGTTTTGATATCCCCTGACAGCAGGTTGGCCTGACTCAGGGCCGGCGAGCGATCCAGGGCTGGCTCGGGCACGCCGACGGTGCCGGCTTTAGGTGCCGGCAGGCCGAGGTTCTCGGCGACCCGTGCAGCCAGGCCCAGGTCGATATTGGCCAGGATCTCGTTGACCTGGCGCTCGCGGATCCACTGGCGCTCGACCTTGCCCAGTTCGAAGCTGTAGGCCGCAATGATGTGCTCCTGCTCGTGGGCGCTCATGCTCTTGAAGAACAGCCGCGCCTGAGAGAAGTGATCGCTGAAGGATTCGCTGCGTTCGCGGATCTTGTGCGCATCGATGCGCTCGTTATAGCTCTCGAAACCGCCATCCTGGGCCGCAGGTGGCGTCTCCCTCGGCCAGCCGCCGTCGATCGAGTTCGGCTCGTAGGAGGCGCGACCCTTGTCGATGGTGGTGCGGTGCATGGCATCGCGCTGGCCGTTATGAAACGGCGTGACCGGACGGTTGATCGGCAGCTCGTGAAAATTCGGGCCACCCAGGCGGCTGATCTGGGTATCGGTGTAGGAAAACAGCCGACCCTGCAGTAGCGGGTCATTGGAGAAGTCGATGCCCGGCACGATATGCCCGGGACAGAACGCCACCTGCTCGGTCTCGGCAAAGTAGTTATCCGGGTTGCGGTTGAGCACCATCTTGCCCAGGGGCGTGATGGGCACCAGCTCTTCGGGAATCAGCTTGGTCGGGTCGAGGATGTCGAAGTCGAAGTTGTGCTCGTCTTCCTCGGCAATGATCTGTACGCCGAACTCCCATTCCGGGTAGTCGCCGCCTTCGATCGACTCCCAGAGGTCACGCCGGTGGAAGTCGGTGTCCTTGCCTGCCAGCTTCTGCGCCTCGTCCCACACCAGGGAGCACGTGCCCGCAGTCGGACGCCAGTGGAACTTGACGAAGTTGGACTTGCCCTCGGCATTCACCAGGCGAAAGGTGTGCACGCCAAAGCCTTGCATGGTGCGCAGGCTTTTCGGAATGGCGCGGTCGGACATGGCCCAGATCACCATGTGCGCCGACTCCGGCTGCAACGAGACGAAATCCCAGAACGTATCGTGGGCCGAAGCGCCAGTGGGTATTTCGTTGTGCGGCTCGGGTTTTACCGCGTGCACGAAGTCCGGAAACTTGATCGCATCCTGGATAAAGAACACCGGCATATTGTTGCCCACCAGGTCGAAGTTGCCCTCGTCGGTGAAGAACTTCACGGCAAAGCCACGCACGTCACGCACGGTATCACCCGAGCCACGGGGGCCCTGCACCGTGGAGAAACGGACGAAGACCGGGGTTTTCTTCCCCGGGTCCCGCAGGAAACCGGCCTTGGTCAGGGCCGAATGGTTGTCGTAGGTCTGAAAGTAGCCATGGGCGCCGACGCCGCGGGCGTGGACGATGCGCTCCGGAATGCGCTCATGGTCAAAATGCGTGATTTTCTCACGCATGATGAAGTCTTCCAGCAGCGAAGGCCCGCGGGCACCGGCCTTCAGGGTGTTCTGGTTATCGGCGACCTTGACCCCCTGGTTGGTGCGCAGGGCTTGCTCGGTGGCGTCCGAGCGAAAGGGTTCCAGGCTTTGCAGCTTGCTGTTGGTGTTGCCCCGATCCAGGGTGTCGGTCCCGGCCAGCTGGCTTTTTGCTGGGTTTGGCTTCTTGGTACTCATCAGACAAAAACTCCTCGTTTTGCGAATCCCCAGCAGGCCTGGGTTTCATGAGCAAGGTCCCCAGGCACGGCACCTGGGAGCTTTCGAGTTGCTTAAGTAGTGACTGGCGAGCCGCTGTGGCCGTTCCTTTTTTATGACCTTTGATCGCGTTATTGCCAAATCGAAGGATGAATAAGAAATAAATGCTAAGAACCTCTATACGGACAGGCTAAAATGCGCGCCCGGCTAACCGCTGACCCTTTTTCCAACGCGCCCCACAAGGTTCGCTACGTGATCGAGTTTCAAGACGTCCATAAAACCTACCGGGTCGCCGGTAAGGATATTCCCGCCCTGCATTCGACCAATCTGCGTGTCGAGGAAGGCCAGGTGTTCGGCATCATCGGCCATTCCGGCGCGGGCAAAAGTACCCTGCTGCGCCTGATCAACCGCCTGGAAGACCCCAGCGGCGGCGAGATCATCGTCGACGGCGAGGCTGTCACCCTGCTCAACGCCTATGGCCTGCGGCGCTTCCGCCAGCAGGTCGGGATGATTTTCCAGCACTTCAACCTGCTGGCGTCCAAGACCGTGGCCGACAACGTGGCCTTGCCCCTGACCCTGGCCGGCGAAATGCCCCGCAGCGAGATCGACAAACGGGTCGCCGAGCTGCTGGATCGCGTCGGCCTCGCCGATCACGCCAAGAAATACCCGGCCCAGCTTTCCGGAGGCCAGAAGCAGCGCGTCGGCATTGCCCGCGCCCTGGCCACCAAGCCGAAAATCCTGCTCTGCGACGAAGCCACCAGTGCCCTGGACCCGCAAACCACTGCGTCGGTCCTGCAACTGCTGGCCGAGATCAACCGCGAGCTGAACCTGACCATCGTGCTGATCACCCATGAAATGGACGTGATCCGCCGCGTCTGCGACCAGGTGGCGGTGATGGATGCCGGCGTGATCGTCGAGCAAGGTGCAGTGGCCGATGTGTTCCTGCACCCCAAGCACCCGACCACCAAGCGTTTCGTCCAGGAAAACGAGCAGATCGACGAAAACGAACAGCGCGACGATTTCGCTCACGTGCCGGGGCGCATCGTGCGTCTGACGTTCCAGGGCGACGCCACCTACGCGCCGCTGCTGGGCACCGTGGCCCGCGAGACCGGGGTCGACTACAGCATTCTCGCCGGACGCATCGACCGCATCAAAGACACCCCTTATGGGCAACTGACCCTGGCCGTGACCGGCGGTGACATGGAAGCGGCCTTCGCCCGCTTCACCGCGGCCGATGTGCATATGGAGGTGCTGCGCTGATGGATGCTTTCTTCGCCAATATCGACTGGATTGAAATCTGGCTGGCCACCGGCGACACCCTGATGATGCTCGGCGGCTCGCTGCTGTTCACCGTGCTGCTCGGCCTGCCCCTGGGCGTGCTGCTGTTTCTGTGCAGCCCACGGCAGCTGCTGGAGCAGAAGTCGGTGTATGCCTTGCTGTCGCTGATCGTGAATATCCTGCGCTCGCTGCCTTTCATCATTTTGCTGATCGTGATGATCCCGTTCACCGTCCTGATCACCGGCACTTCCCTGGGTGTCGGCGGCGCCATCCCGCCCCTGGTAGTCGGGGCCACGCCGTTCTTTGCGCGGCTGGTGGAGACGGCCCTGCGTGAAGTCGACCGCGGCATCATCGAGGCCACCCAGGCCATGGGCGCCACCACCCGACAGATCATTACCAATGCCTTGCTGCCCGAAGCGCGTCCCGGCATCTTTGCCGCCATTACCGTGACCGCGATTACCCTGGTGTCCTACACGGCCATGGCCGGGGTGGTGGGTGCCGGCGGTTTGGGCGACCTGGCGATCCGCTTTGGTTACCAGCGCTTCCAGACCGATGTGATGGTGGTCACGGTGATCCTGTTGCTGGTGCTGGTTCAAGTTCTGCAGACCGTCGGCGATAAGCTGGTGGTGCATTTTTCCCGAAAATAACGCATGGCCGACGCCCGGCGACGGGCGCCTCACAAGGAGTTTGCTGGATGAAAAAACTACTCGTCGCTTTCGCAGCCGTTGCCGCGTTCTCCGCGCACGCTGCCGAAACCCTGACCGTGGCCGCCTCCCCGGTGCCCCACGCCGAGATCCTGGAATTCGTCAAACCGGCACTGGCCAAAGAAGGCGTGGACCTCAAGGTCAAAGTCTTCACCGACTACATCCAGCCCAACGTGCAAGTGGCCGAAAAGCGCCTGGACGCCAACTTCTTCCAGCACCAGCCGTACCTGGATGAGTTCAACAAGGCCAAGGGCACGCAACTGGTGAGCGTGGCCGGCGTGCACCTGGAACCCCTGGGCGCCTACTCCAACAAGTTCAAGAAGCTCGACGAACTGCCAGGCGGCGCCAACGTGGTGATCCCCAACGACGCTACCAACGGTGGCCGCGCCCTGTTGCTGCTGGATAAAGCCGGCCTGATCAAGCTCAAGGACTCGACCAACATCCTGTCGACGATCAAGGACATCAGCGAGAACCCCAAGGACCTGAAATTCCGCGAACTGGAAGCCGCCACCATCCCGCGCGTGCTGACCCAGGTCGACCTGGCGCTGATCAACACCAACTACGCCCTGGAAGCCAAGCTGGATCCGTCCAAGGACGCCCTGGTGATCGAAGGCAAGGACTCGCCTTACGTGAACATCCTGGTGGCCCGTCCTGACAACAAGGACTCGGTTGCCCTGCAGAAACTGGTTGCCGCCCTGCACAGCCCGGAAGTGAAGCAATTCATTCTCGAGAAGTACAAAGGCGCAGTACTGCCAGCGTTCTGATTGCTACCGATACAAAAACGGGGCGCCTTAGGGCGCCCCGTTTTGTTTTGGCCTCGGCAGATGCTACAGGGCCTCGGCGATCGAATGGCTAGCGCTTCAACATCACCGGCAGTTGGACCACGAGTTTCTGGTTGTTCAGGGGCGCGCGGATGAAGCCGCGCTGGGTGCCGTCCGGGCCGATCACGGCCAGGTTGCCGCTGTGGTCGACGGTGTAGTTGGGCTTGCTGGTATCCGCCGGGATAAAGGGGATGCTCACCGCGTTGGCCAGCTTCTGCAGGTCTTCCACCGAAGCGGCGGTCAGGCCCTTGAACTCCGGGTCGAAGTAACCCAGATACTGCTTGAGCTGCTTGGGGTTATCGCGGTTCGGGTCGACGCTGACCAGAATGATTTGCAGGTTGGCCACCGCCTCCTTGGGCAGCTCGCTTTTGATCTGGCGCAGCTGGGCGAGGGTGGTCGGGCAGATATCGGGGCAGAAGGTATAGCCGAAGAACAGGAGGCTCCACTTGCCCTTCAATTGGTTGACCACCACCGGTTGGCCGTCCTGATCGATCATCTGCACATCCGGCAGGTTGCGGCTCTGTGGCAGCAGGATGATCCCGGCGTCGATCAGCGCAGTCGGATCACCCTGGCCCTTGCCGGACAGCACTTTATTGACGGTGAGCCCCAGGACCAGGGCCACCAGGGCAACGAGAATAAAGACGGTTTTTTGAGTTCGAGTCATAGGTTCAACACTAGGTAGTGGTCTACGAGAAGGGCGATAAACAGCAGGAACAAGTAGTAAATAGAGTACTTGAAGGTGTTGATCGCCGCGTGCGGCCGAGTGCCACGGTACAGCACCCAGGCCCATTGCAGAAACCGCGCGCCCAATCCGAGGGCGCACACCAGGTACAGCACGCCGCTCATGTGGATGACGAAAGGCAGCAGGCTCACGGCCAGCAGGGCAAAGGTGTAGAGCAGGATATGCACCTTGGTGTAATGCTCGCCGTGGGTCACCGGCAGCATCGGGATATCGGCCTTGGCGTATTCCTCCTTGCGATGGATCGCCAGGGCCCAGAAGTGCGGCGGGGTCCAGGCGAAGATAATCAGCACCAGCAGCAGGGGTTCGGCGCTGACATGCCCGGTGGCCGCCACCCAGCCCAGCAGCGGCGGTGCGGCCCCGGCCAGGCCGCCGATCACGATGTTCTGCGGCGTGGCGCGCTTGAGAAAGCCGGTATAGATCACCGCGTAACCCAAGAGCGATGCCAGGGTCAGCCAGGCCGTCAGCGGGTTGGTAAAGGTCAGCAGCAAGGCCTGACCGGCCAGGGCAAGAGCAAGGGCAAAGGTCAGCGCCGCCGCCGGCGACACCCGGCCTTCAGCCAGCGGCCGCTTGTGGGTGCGGGCCATCACTGCATCGATGCGTCGGTCCACCACGTGATTGACCGCCGCCGCACCGCCCGCGCACAGGCCAATCCCCAGGTTGCCGAACACCAGTACCGTCCACGGCACGCCGGCGCGGGTGGCGAGGAACATGCCCACCAGCGAGGTGATCAGCATCAGCACCACCACCTTGGGCTTGGTCAGCTCCAGGTAGTCGCGCCAGATCGCCTGGCTGTGACGCTCGCCGATCAAAGTCGCCATGGCATCTCTCCTTTTATGGTTATGGGCCCAACCGGCTGTTTACGCGGGCTGAGGCGCCAGCCCAGGGGCCATTGGCGCCGAGCCCGGACCAGGCTGGTACGGGCGTGATAGTTGACCAGCACCAGGCTCAGCAGCAGCGCCGCGCCGCCGGCGTTGTGGGCCACGGCCACCAGCAGCGGCAGGTGGAACAACACGTTGCTGATGCCCAGGCCGACCTGCGCCGCCAGCGCCACCAGCACCAGCCCGGCGAGGCGAGTCATGCCCACCTGCTTGAGTTGCCAGGCCAGACCCAGCAACACCAGGGTCACCAGCAGCGCGCCGATGCGGTGGGTCAGGTGAATGGCGGTGCGGGCATCGCTGTCCAGCTGCCCACCCAGGTAGTTGGGGCCGATGTGCTGGGTCAGATGGAAGCCATTGGCGAAGTCCGCATTCGGCCACCACTGGCCGTGGCAGGTCGGCAGGTCGATACAGGCCACCGCCGCATAGTTGGAGCTGACCCAGCCGCCCAGCGCGATCTGCCCGATAACCAGCACCAGCCCCGCCGTGGCCCAATACTGCAGGCGACGCGGCACGATCAGCGCCGGCAGGACCCCGGACAGGCGCAGAGTCAGCAAAAACAGCAGGCTCAAGGTGGCGAAACCGCCCAGCAGGTGCGCCGTCACCACCTGCGGCCAGAGCTTGAGGGTCACCGTCCACATGCCGAAGGCCGCCTGGGCGAAGACCACGAACAACAGGAACAGCGGCAGCTTCAACGGCTGCCCCGGATGGCGGCGATGGGTCCAGGCGCGGGCGGCCAGGGCCACGATCAGCAGGCCCAGGGTCCCGGCGAAGTAGCGATGGACCATCTCGTTCCAGCCCTTGTGGGCCTCCACTGGCGCATCGGGAAAGTGCAGTTCGGCATGGGCCAGCTGGGCCTCGCTTTTGGGCACGCTGATAAAGCCGTAGCAGCCTGGCCAATCCGGGCAGCCCAGGCCGGCGTGGGTCAGCCGGGTGTAGGCGCCGAGCAACACCACGATCAGTGCGAGCAGGGTGGCAAACAGCGCGAGGCGAAATCCAGGTTTGGCCATGACGGTGCCCTTATCCGATGTTCGACAGTTTCAACAGGTGGCGCAGGTCGTTGAGCAGGTCCTTGCCCTTGACCCGGGCGTCGTAGCGCAGCACCAGGTTGCTGTGCGGGTCGACGATCCACAGCTGCGGCGCGCCCTGGTCATTGGCGTTGCGGCTGAAGGTCGAGAGGTCCAGCGGGTAGCGTTGCAGTTGCGGGTATTCACGTTGCAGCTTGGCGCTGTACTCGGCGCTCAGGGGCTGGGCACTGGCCAACGCATGGCTGGCCCGGGAGGCATCACGGCCGAGGGCGACCTGGATCTGCCGCGCCAGGTACACCAGTTGCTGGCAATCCACGGCGCATTCTTTGGGCGCGGTGACCAGGATCTGCCAGCGCTCTTCGTCGGCCTGCACCCCGATATCGGCCCGGGTCTGGCCATTGCCGATCAGTTCGCCATGGTAGCTGCGGCTTTCCGGCACCCAGAACTGCAACTTGTACATGCCGGTGGCGAGGATCATGGGGCCGATGACCATGGCCACGATCAGGATCAGTTGCCAGCGCCCGCGGCTTTTCGTGCGCGGTGCGTCAGATGTGTTGGGTGGATTCATGGCCGTTCCCATGGTTTTTCTCCCTTGCGTTGTGCCATCCGAGGTAGAGGTACAGAGCCAGCAGCGCCAGGGCCATGGCGAACCACTGCACGGCGTAGGCCAGGTGTTTTTCCGGGCCCATGGCCACCACCGGCCATTCGGTGACGTAGGTGCCGGGGCCGCCTTCTGCGCGCAGTTCATAGCTAAAGCCGCCACGCCCCAGCTCGCTCCAGAGCCTGGCCGGATCGACCGCGGTGACCAGGCGCGGCCAGCTCGCGCCTGTCGGGTCGGCATGCAGCTGGAAGGTCGCACCGGGGCTGACGTAGACCCAGGCCTCCAGGCTCAGGCTTGAGTCAGGGGTGCTGAACACCGGCGGGGTGCGGCGGTCGGGCCAGGGCAGCCAGCCGCGATTGAGCAGCAGCCAGAGCCCGCTGGCCTGGTCGAGAAAGGGTTGCAGCAGCTCCACGCCGACCTTGCCGTCATGCATGCGGTTATCCAGCAGGAGGCTGTGGGCGGCATCGAAATGCCCGTGCAGGCGCACCCGGCGAAACGCCGGATCCTCGGTGCCATGCAGTTCATAGAGCGACATCGGCTCGGCCACCCGGCGCTCGGCGTAGCTGGCCAGCAGCTCGCGTTTCTGTTCGCCGCGCGACAGCTGCCAGAAGCCCAGGCCCACCAGCACAGGCAGCAACGCCAGCACCACCAGGGTCGGCAGGATGCCCGGGCGAAAGCGCCTCATGCTTGCGCCACAGGGTCGAGAAATCGGCTAGCTATACTCAAGCGCATCGCAGTTCCCCCCGGAGTCCGACCATGCTCAAAGCAGCGATCGTCCTGATGCTGATAGCCACGGTAATCAGCCTGTTCAGCGGCCTGTTCTTTCTGGTCAGGGACGACAGTCACTCCAACCGCGTGCTCACCAGCCTGACCATTCGCGTGTGCCTGGCCGCGATCACCGTCGGCTTGATTGCCTGGGGTTTCTTCAGCGGCCAGTTGGTGTCCCACGCGCCCTGGTAGGCGCGCCTCAGAGCACGTAGACGAAAACGAACAGACCGATCCACACCACATCGACGAAGTGCCAGTACCAACTGGCCGCCTCGAAGCCGAACTGGTGCTCGGCATCGAAATGCCCCTTCATCACCCGCATCAGCATCACAAACAGGATCAGGGTGCCGATGGTGACGTGGGCCCCGTGAAAGCCGGTGAGCATGAAGAAGGTCGCGCCGTACACGCCGGACCCCAGGGTCAGGCCCAACTCGTGATAGGCGTGGATGTACTCCTCGGCCTGGAAGCCAAGGAAGGCACAACCGAGCAGCACGGTCAGCGCCAGCCAGATTTTCAGCGCGCCGCGATGGCCTTTTTTCAACGCGTGGTGGGCGATGGTCACGGTGACGCTGGAGCTGACCAGCAGCACCGTGTTCAGCAGGGGCAGGCCCCAGGGGCTGATGGTGCCTTTGGGCGCCGGGAACAGTTTGGGGTCGGGGTTGTTCAGCAGCGGCCAGACGAACTCGAAGTTCGGCCACAGCATATGGGCGATGCCTTTGTGCCCCTCGCCGCCGAGCCACGGCCCGGACATATGCCGCACGTAAAACAGCGCGCCGAAGAAGGCGATGAAGAACATCACTTCGGAAAAGATGAACCAGCTCATGCCCCAGCGGAACGAGCGGTCGAGCTGGGCGCTGTAGAGCCCGGCGCGGCTTTCCTTGATCACCGCGCCGAACCAGCCGAAGAGCATGTAGGCCAGCAGCAGGCCACCGACGAAAAAGATCAGCGGGCCATGGGATTCCGGGCGCGCGGCCTTGAGGTCGTTGAACCAGGTGGCCAGGCCGAACACGGTGACAAACATGCCCACCGTGGCAATGATCGGCCATTTGCTCTGGGCGGGAACGTAATAGTGCTCATGAGTCGCCATTTATTGTTCTCCTTATCGGGCACGCTAGATCGTCTTAACCGCCGGAGGGGGTGGTTACCGCGACCGGTGGATGACGCGCGGTGATATCGAACAGCGTGTAAGCCAGCGTCAGGTGCTTCACATCCTTGGGCATGTCACGGTCCACGATGAAACGGACCGGCATCTCGATCTGTTCGCCGGGCTGCAGCACCTGCTGGGTAAAGCAGAAGCACTCGGTCTTGTGGAAATACATCGCCGCGCTGCTCGGTGAAATACTCGGCACCGCCTGCGCACTCATCGGGTGATTGCTCGGGTTGCGGGCGATGAAAATCATCTCGTTGACCGCCCCCGGGTGGACCACGATGTCATCGGACTTGGGGTAGAAATCCCAGACCATGTCGATGGCATTGGTCGACAGGAACTGCACCCGGACCTGGCGCGACGCATCCACCTGCAGTTCGCCCTGCTGGTACTGGCCACCGGTCTTGCCGTTGATGCCCAGGGCCTTGCACATCACGTCGTAGATCGGCACCAGGGCAAAGCCGAAGGCAAACATCGCCAGCACCACCAGCAGCAGCCGGGTGACCAGTTTTTTCAGCGAGACCTCAGCCATGACGGCAACCTCCCGCAGCCGGCGGGCTCACGCCGGCAGTGTGCTTGAGCCACGCACGAGCGCCGGGCCCCGCGGCCATGGCTTTCATTTGACTTCCGGGGGCGTGGTGAAGGTGTGGTAAGGCGCCGGCGACGGCACGCTCCACTCCAGCCCTTCGGCACCGTCCCAGGGTTTGGCCGGTGCCGCCGGACCACCACGAATGGTCTTGATGACGATGAACAGGAAGAAGATCTGCGTTGCGCCAAAGGTGAAGGCGCCGATGGACGACACCATGTTGAAGTCGGCGAACTGCAGGTTGTAGTCCGGGATCCGGCGCGGCATGCCCGCCAGCCCGACGAAGTGCATCGGGAAGAAGGCCATGTTCATGCCGACGAAGGACAGCCAGAAATGCAGCTTGCCCAGGGTTTCGTCGTACATGTGCCCGGTCCACTTCGGCAGCCAGTAATAGGCCGAGGCGAAGATGCCGAAGATCGCTCCCGGCACCAGCACGTAGTGGAAGTGCGCCACCACGAAGTAGGTGTCCTGGTACTGGAAGTCCGCCGGGGCAATGGCCAGCATCAGCCCGGAGAAGCCGCCGATGGTGAACAGGATCACGAAGGCCACGGCGAACAGCATCGGCGTCTCGAAGGTCAGCGAGCCCTGCCACATGGTGCTGACCCAGTTGAACACCTTGACCCCGGTGGGCACCGCGATCAGCAGGGTCGCGTACATGAAGAACAGTTCGCCCACCAGCGGGATGCCGACCACGAACATGTGGTGCGCCCAGACGATGAACGACAGGAAAGCGATGCTCGCCGTGGCGTAGACCATCGAGGTGTAGCCGAACAGCGGCTTGCGCGAGAAGGTGGGGATGATCGAACTGACGGCGCCGAAGGCCGGCAGGATCATGATGTACACCTCGGGGTGGCCGAAGAACCAGAACACGTGCTGGAACAACACCGGGTCGCCGCCACCGGCCGCACTGAAGAAGCTGGTGCCGAAATGGATGTCCATCAGCATCATGGTCACGCAACCGGCCAGCACCGGCATGACCGCAATCAGCAGGAACGCGGTGATCAGCCAGGTCCACACGAACAGCGGCATCTTCATCAGGGTCATGCCCGGGGCACGCAGGTTGAGGATGGTGGCGATCACGTTGATCGCGCCCATGATCGAGCTGATGCCCATCAGGTGGATGGCAAAGATAAAGAAGGTCACGCTTTCCGGGGCGTAAGTGGTGGAGAGCGGGGCGTAGAAGGTCCAACCGAAGTTGGGCCCGCCACCGGGCATGAACAGGGTCGAGACCAGCAGCAGGAACGCCGCCGGCAGCAGCCAGAAACTGAAGTTGTTCATGCGCGGCAGGGCCATGTCCGGCGCGCCGATCATCAGCGGGATCATCCAGTTGGCGAGGCCGACGAAGGCCGGCATCACCGCACCGAAGACCATCACCAGGCCGTGCATGGTGGTCATCTGGTTGAAGAACGCCGGCTCGACGATCTGCAACCCGGGCTGGAACAGCTCGGCGCGGATCACCATGGCGAACGAACCGCCCAGGAGGAACATGCAGAAGCTGAACCACAGGTAGAGGGTGCCGATGTCCTTGTGGTTGGTGGTCAGTACCCAGCGCATCAGGCCCTTGGCCGGGCCATGGGCGTGGTCATCATGGCCGGCGTGGCCGTGGTCATCGATAACAGCACTCATGCCCTGTCTCCTGCAAACGGGTGGGCTGGACGATCAGGGGCGATGCCCCGTGACCGGTTCCGGGAATACGCAATAGACCGGCTCATTTGCTCTCCGCCTGTTTCAGAGCCAAAACCTCTTTTGGCGTGACCATGTCGCCCTTGTTGTTGCCCCAGGCGTTGCGTTCGTAGGTCACGACCGCGGCGATATCGACTTCCGACAGCTGCTTGCCGAACGCAGCCATGGCAGTACCTGGTTTGCCGTGGAACACCAGGCTCAGGTGACCTTCCTTGGGCCCGGTGGCGATTTTCGAGCCCTTGAGTGCCGGGAACATCGGCGGCAGGCCCTGGCCTTCGGCCTGGTGACAGGCGACGCAAGTGGTGTGGTAGATCTTGTCGCCGCGCTCCTTGAGCTCGTCGAGTGTCCATTCCTTGCTGGTCAGCTCCTTGAGCTTGGCGGCCTCGGCTTTGCGCTCGCCGAGCCAGGTGTCGTAGTCGGCCTGAGTCTTGACCTCGACCACGATCGGCATGAAGCCGTGGTCCTTGCCGCACAGCTCGGCGCACTGGCCACGGTAGATGCCGGGCTTGTCGACCCGGGTCCAGGCTTCGTTGACGAACCCGGGGATGGCATCGCGCTTGACCGCAAACGCCGGCACCCACCAGGAGTGAATCACGTCCGCCGCCGTCACCAGAAAACGCACCTTGGCGCCCACCGGCAGCACCAGCGGCTGGTCCACCTCCAGCAGGTAATGCTCGCCTTTGACGGCCTGGTTATGGATCTGCTCGGCCGGGGTGGCCAGGTTGCTGAAGAACTCGACGTCCTGGCCCAGGTACTTGTAGTGCCACTTCCACTGATAGCCGGTGATCTGGATGTCCACATCCGGCTCACTGGTGTCGTACATCTTGATCAGGGTCGCGGTCGCCGGCACCGCCATGGCCACCAGGATCAGGAAGGGGATCACCGTCCAGAGAATCTCGACGGTCGTGCTTTCATGGAATTTGGCAGCCACCTGGCCGGTGGAACGGCGGTGAACCATCATCGACCAGAACATGGCGCCGAAGACGATGACGCCGATCACCACACAGATCCAGAAAATGGTCATGTGCAGGTCGAATACCGCGTGACTGATTTCAGTAGCTCCAGGCGCCATATTCACGGTCCAGGCAGCGTTTGCCTGGCTGAATATCGACCACAACAGGAGGCCCATCCAGACTTGTGGATGTCGCATCATTGCGGGTTCCCCTTATCGTTCTTGTTATCCCGCCGGCTTTCACCTGCGGCAAGGGAGCGGCTGCCTAGACTACGAACTTAAACCGCCGGGCCTCGCTGCATTTGCAGTCGGGCGTCATCAGCTAACTTCATACAAGGCCGAGTATAGACAGGGCCTGTGACCTCGCAACGCGACGGGGCAAATCAGCGAAAACACTTCGGCTCAGCCGCGAAGGCCCCGGAGGGAAAGGGGTTGCGGGATCAGTGATGGCAAATCGATATAACCTGGACGACTAAGCATGAAATAATTATGACAAATGCGTCTTAGCTGGTTTCTCAAGCAGGCTAACTTATGTCTTCCCTATTTAATTGCCCTTGTTCCCTGGAGTTTTCATGAACACCGCCGCATTGCGCGAGCAGATTCACCTTGCCCATCAACATGAAGCCAGCACTGGCCAACTGACGAGCCAGCTGGAGATCCAACTGCCCCATCTTCACCCCGCTATTTCGCTGCCTGACGTCGACGCCAAGGGCGTGATGACCCGTTTCGTCACAGCCTACATCGACCAGGTTCCCGACCTGCTGGACGCCGCCAACGCCGTTGCGCGTGAAGCCGGCATCGAATCCCAGATCAAACCGGTGCTGAAAATCGCCGAACACTTCTTCATCCAGCCGCCAGCAATCATGGAAGGCCATGTCGGCCTCGACAGCCTGCTGGACGAAGCCTACCTGGCCCACCGTCTGGTGGAGGAGGTCAACGATCTCTATATCAAGCACTTCAACCAGCCCCTGATCCCGCTGGACATGACTGTCGCCAACCTGATCGCGCACCAGCTGATCGGCGAAACCTTCGCCAACCAACTGGATGAGGCCGTGCACCATGCGGTGGACTCCATGCTCGATGAGGAAAGCTTTGCCCTGGAGTCGGTCGAGGCCTACCGCGAAAAACTCGCCAGCCCCGACACCGAAGCTGCCTGGAAACGCTGGCCGTGCCTGTCGCGCCAACTGGGGGTCGAGCTGGAGCTGGACCAACCCGCCGCCTGACCTGATAAGCAAAAGCCCTCGCTAGAGGGCTTTTTTCATAGCGCGCCTACCCTCGGTCGTGACCCGCCGCAACCAGGCTGCGCGCACTGCCCACCCCGCTCGCGGTGTGCAAGCGTCCCTCCAGTCGCCGCCTGAGGCCGCGCGCCTCGATCACCAGTCGCGAGCCTTTCGCTGCATTGGCCCGGTCCCATTCTTCCAGCAGTTCAAGACACGCATGGTCGATATAGCCCAGGTTGCTCAGGGGCACATGGACCGTGGTTCCGGGGGGGATGCTGCCCAGGGCCTGGGTCAGCGCCGGCACCTTGAGGAAAGTCGCCGAGCCCACCAGGCGTAGTTCCATCTCGCCTTCAGCCGGCAGGTCCACCAGGCTGATCTTCAGGCGCGACGCGCCCCACGCCAGCTTCACCAGGGTCAGGCCAAAACCGATCAAGACCCCAGTCAGCAAGTCAGTGAAGACGATGGCCAGCGCCGTCACCCCATAGATCAGCATCGGCATGGGCCCATAGCGCCCCAGCTTGCGCAGCGACTTGAGGTCCACCAGCTTGAAGCCGGTGTACACCAGCACGCCCGCCAGGCTGGCCACGGGGATGCTCTGCAACACGCTGGACAGCAACATCACGAAAGCCAGCAGCCACAGGCCATGGAAAATTGCCGACAGGCGTGTGGTGGCGCCGGCCTGCACATTGGCCGAACTGCGCACGATCACCCCGGTCATCGGCAACGCTCCCAGCAGGCCGCAGAGCATATTGCCCACACCCTGGGCCGACAGTTCACGATCGAAATTCGAGCGCTGGCCGCTGTGCATGCGATCCACTGCGGCCGCCGAAAGCAGGGTTTCGGCGCTGGCGATAAAGGCCACGGCGAAGGCTGCGATCAGCAAGGTCGGATCCGCCAGGTTGAGCAGGTCGGCGGGGCGCAGCCAGTCGATGGCCTCGGCCAGGTTGGCCGGCACCTCGACCCGTTTCACCTGCAACGCCAGCGCCAGGCTGATGCCCGTGGCCAGGCCCACCCCCAGCAGCGCGCCGGGAATGAAACGCAAACGATGGGGCCGCACTTTGTCCCACAGGTACATCACGCCGATGGTCAGCAGCCCGAGCAGGCCTGCCTGCCAGCCCAACCCACCGCCCAGGGTCGGCCAGGCTTCGACCACGGCCTGGGGGAAGCCCGCCAGGTTATCCAGGCCCGACGCCTGGGGCTTGGCATCGAGCATCACATGCACCTGGGAAAGCACGATCAACACCCCGATCCCGGCCAGCATGCCGTACACCACCGCTGGCGCGGTGACCCGAAACCAGCAGCCCAGGCGCAAGCGGCCGGCCACCAATTGCAGAAACCCCGCCAACAACAGGATCGGCCCCAGCATGGCGATACCGTGCTGGCGCACCAGTTCGAACACCAGCACCGCCAGGCCCGCGGCGGGGCCACTGACCTGCAACGGCGAGCCGGCCAGCCAGCCCACCACCAGGCCACCGATAATCCCGGTAATCAGGCCCTTGGCCGGCGGCAGGCCCGAGGCAATGGCGATCCCCATGCACAAGGGCAGGGCGACCAGAAACACCACCACGGAGGCCAGCAGCTCCCGTGGCAAAACAGCTTTGAGTTGCGCTGCACGCATGATGACTCTCCCGCGACTTTCTTCAGGCGTGGCAAAGCCCGGCCGTATAAACGGCCGTCAGGGCAGAGCCAGGCTGGGATTAGGAGGTTTTAGAAGCGCGCTTTAGGCGTCGCGACAGGCACCGGGTGTTTGCCGTCCAGTGGCAGGAAGATGCCCTGGTCGGCGTCGTAGGCCTTGATCTCGCAACTTTCGATGTCGTAGACCCAGCCATGGATAAACAACTGGCCGTTGGCCATGCGCGAAGCCACGGAGGGGTGGGTGCGCAAATGCTGGAGCTGGGCGATGACGTTCTCTTCGGTCAGCACATGCATGCTGGCGTTTTCGTCGGCGCAATCGCAGTTCTCGTGGACCATGGTCTTGGCCACTTCGGCGTGGCGCAGCCAGGCTTTGACCGTGGGCATTTTTTCCAGGCTTTGCGGGTTGAGTACCGCACGCATGGCGCCGCAATCGGAATGCCCGCAAACGATGATGTGGTGCACACCCAGCGCCAGCACCGCGTACTCGATGGCGGTCGACACGCCGCCGTTCATTTGCCCGTAGGGCGGCACCACGTTGCCCACGTTGCGGGTGACAAACAGATCGCCGGGGGCACTTTGGGTAATCAATTCGGGAACGATCCGCGAATCGGCGCAGGCAATGAACATCGCCCGGGGCCGCTGGGCGGTGGCCAGCTTCTTGAACAACTCTTCCTGCTGCGGAAAGACTTCATGTTGAAAATGCAAAAAGCCATCAACGATATGCTGCAGCGCTGCATCGGCGCTTTCAGTGGATTGGGCTGAAGCCGACGCAGCTAGCGGCTGTTTATCCTTGTCACTCATGATTCATTCTCTCTGACGGATTAGGCAAAATTTTCCAGTTTTATCCGGCGCGAAGCCAGCACTTGATCAATAAACAACCAGCACACTGACTGCGACCCATCGGTCACTCGATGAACACGGTAGCCATGGAAACTTAACTCAAACTGAATGGAGCGCTCTAGAACGCCACTATAGGCACGGCAAAACGTGACTATGTTAGCGAACGACCTCTCGCGGTACTACGCAACCATAGGCCAATTCAACCATAGGCCCGTTGCCCTTACAGCAACGACATCTGACCGCCCGGCGGACAAAACGCACTGCAGTCGAGGTTGTAGCCCTCCCGCCGATCAAGCCCCAGACGCTTGATGGCCTTGGTAAAACGCTGCGCCAGCAGGTCGGCAAACGGACCTTCGCCGCGCATGCGCGCGCCAAAACGGCTGTCGTACAGTTCGCCGCCACGGCTCTGGCGAATCAGGCTCAGCACATGGGCCGCTCGCTGCGGGTAGTGCGCCGCCAACCATTCCTCGAACAGCGGCGCCACTTCCAACGGCAGGCGCAACATCATGTAGGCCGCGCTCTGCGCCCCGGCCTCAAAGGCTTCGGTGAGCAGGCTTTCCAGCTCGCTGTCGTTGATCATCGGGATCATCGGCGAACACAGCACCCCCACCGGGATTCCCGCTTCGCGCATCACCCGGATCGCCCGCAAGCGCGCCTTGGGCGCCGCCGCGCGGGGTTCGAGAATGCGCTTGAGCTCGTCGTCCAGGGTGGTCAGGCTGATCATCACCGCCACCAGCCGCTGCTCGGCCAACTGCACCAGCAGGTCGAGGTCGCGCAAAATCAGCGAGCCCTTGGTGACGATGGTCACCGGATGCCGGTAACGCAGCAGCACTTCGAGGGTGCGCCGGGTCAACTGGTGCTCGCGCTCGATCGGCTGGTAGGGGTCGGTATTGGAGCCCAGGTTGATCGGCGCACAGACGTAGCCGGGTTTGGACAACTGCTGTTCGAGCACCGACGCAGCGTTGGTCTTGGCGATCAGCTTGGTTTCAAAATCAAGCCCCGGGGACAGGTCCCAGTACGCATGGCTGGGCCGGGCGTAGCAGTAGATGCAGCCGTGCTCGCAGCCGCGATAGGGGTTGATCGAGCGGTCGAAGGGCAGGTCCGGCGAGGTATTGCGGGAAATAATGGTCTTGGCCGTTTCAAACATCACCTCGGTGCCCTGGGTCAGCGGCGCTTCCTGATACCAGCCATCGTCCTCGGCCACTGAACGGCTGGGGGCGAAACGGTTGTGGGGGTTGCTCGCGGTGCCACGACCGCGAGGCGGCAAGGGGGTGAACATGAAAGGCACTCCATAACTGTATGCACATACAGTAATGGAGCCTGCGCCCGACGCCTAGCGCCGCCGAGCCGAAAACCCGGCCCCCGGCGGACGCAGATCGCGGTATAAGGTCGCCCTGAATCCGAAGGAGCACAGGAATGCCCGCAATCCCCAGCGCGCTGGTGCGCTTGATCGAGCGCCAGCCAGGCAGCATCCACAGAACCCACGAGGGGCCGGTGATCGAGGAGCTCCAGGCCCTGGGCGTACCCCTGGACAGTGAGTTCGGGGTGTTTTTCCTCAACTACGCCATCACTTGCTACCGCGGCCACGCCAGCGATGTAGAGCTGGTCGACATCGATGACGGCGCCATCCGGTTCGGCACCGAATTCGTGCATGAGGTGTGGGAGTTGCCGCAGCACCTGATATGCCTCACCAGTTGCCAGGGCGAAGGCTGCTACCTGTATGACCGCAACAGCGGCGCGGTGCTGGACTTCAGCCTGGCCGACCGGGAGTTGTTTCTAGCGGGCAGCATTGCGCTGAAGTGGGATGGTTTTTTCCAGTTTTTAACCTGGTACCTGGCGGAGTAAGCGACATGGAGAAAATTTTCTACGCAGCCGATGCCTACCTGCCGAGCTACGACCAGGGCGCCGACATGATCATGGTCAAGAGCAGCGCCGGAGCGCTGTGGGGCGTGTCGTTGGAGTTTGACATCTGCACCCGGGATATCGCCCTGGCGACGGTGCCACGCAACGCCACCTTCGATGAACACGACCCGCGCTTCGCCCAGGCGCACTGGGTCGAGTACAGCGACGCGATCGGCCTTGTCCCCGCCGGTTGGGAGGACCTGATGCACGCCGGGCTATCGGACCACGTGTGCGGCTACCAGTTGGGCAGCGAACTGGGCATCCGCCGCTTCAAATAAGCCCCAAGCACCCCGCCAACCAGCGCTGGCGGGGGTGCCGCAGCTGATCCTCAGTGGCTGGTCACTTGCCCCAGGTCGTCACCGGACGTGCTCTGCATATCGTCCTTGCGCAGGTCGGCCACGTCCCCGGCCTTGACCTTGGAACCCTGGTTGCCCCAGCTGGTGCGGATGAAATTCACCACATCCGCCACTTCCTGGTCCGACAGGCGCCAGGCGAAGGCCGGCATGGTGAAGGTCGACGGCGCGGTATGGGTCGCCGGCAAGGTGCCGCCCTTGAGCACGATGTGAATCAGCGAGGTGGCATCGTCCGACTGCAACACCGGATTGCCCGCCAACGCCGGGAACACCCGGGTGTAGCCATGGCCGTCGGTGCGGTGGCAAGCCGCGCAATTGTCGATGTACACCGCGGCCCCCGGCTTGCTGTCGTCGCCTTTCCACAGGGCTTCGGCCACCTGCTTGTCGTACTGGTGCGGCTGATCCGCGGGGTCGTTGGCCGGCAAGGATTTGAGGTAGCGGGCAATCGCGGTCAGGTCGTCCTCGGACATGTACTGCATGCTGTGCACCACCACATCGCTCATGCCGCCGAAGACCGCGCTGCGATCACTGCGCCCGGTCTTGAGGAACTGCACCAGTTGCTCTTCGCTCCAGCTGCCGAGACCGTCCTTGTGGTCACCGCGCAGGCTCTTGGCGATCCAGCCCTCCAGGGGCGCACTGCCGGACAGAAAGCGGCTGCCATCGTTGGCGCTCAGGGCCTTCTCCTGCATGGTCAGGGCCCGTGGCGTATGGCAGGCGCCGCAATGCCCCAGGCCTTCCACCAGATAAGCACCGCGACTGACCACCGGGTCGGCACCGATGTTCGGCTGCTGGGCTTCGACCTTGGGCGCGAACATCCAGCGCCAGGCGGTCAACGGCCAGCGCATGCTCAGCGGCCAGGGGATGTCGCTGTCCTTGTTGTCCTGGGCCACCGGCGCCACGCCTTGCATGAAGTAGGCATAGAGCGCCTGCATGTCGGCATCGCTGACCCGCGCATAGGACGGGAAGGGCATGGCCGGGTACAGGGTGCTGCCGCTCTTGGCCACGCCATGGCGCACGGCCTGGTCGAAGTCTTCGAAGCTGTAGTCGCCAATCCCGGTCTTGTCCGGGGTGATGTTGGTCGAGTAGATCACCCCGATCGGGGTTTCCATCGCCAGCCCACCGGCGAACGGCTTGCCGCCCTTGGCGGTGTGGCAGGCCACGCAGTCACCGGCGCGGGCCAGGTACTCACCTTGTTTGACCAGGGCCGGCTGATCGACTTCGGCCGCCTGGAGGGAGGCGCTGCCGAGCAGGGCCAGGGTCGCGATAACGAGTGCTTTCATGGTCATCGCTCCTTAAGCCTGAACCAGCGGGCCGGGGTTTTTCAGGTACTGCTCGCGAATCGCCCGCGCCGACCAGTAGGTCAGGGCCGCCACCAGGCCGGTGGGGTTGTAGCCCAGGCCCTGGGGGAATGCCGACGCGCCGGGGACAAACACGTTGTGCACGTCCCAGCTTTGCAGGTAACGGTTCAGGGCACTGGTCTTGGGGTCGGTGCCCATGATCGCGCCACCGTTGAGGTGGGTGGTCTGGTAGGACGCGGTGTTGAAGTGCTCGCCGACCTTCTTGCCCAGCAGGGCGATGGCCTTGGGGTTCATGGCTTCGGCGATCTTGCTCATTTTCTCGACCATGAAGCGGTTCATCTTGATGTCGTTTTCCTGCCAGTCGAAGGTCATCCGCAGCAGGGGAAGGCCGTAGGCATCGCGGTACACCGGGTCCAGATCGAGGTAGTTGCCCCGGTAGGACTGATGCGCGCCGTGGGCGTCCATCGATACCTGGTGGGTGTAGTAATCGGCCGTGGCCTTCTTCCAGGCGCTGCCCCAGGCCGGGGTGCCGGGTGGGTTGGAGGTGCCCGCAATCGGCCGGCTGCCGGCCTGGTTGACCCACATCGGCGAACCACCGACGAAACCGTGGGGGCCGTGGTCGAAGTTGTCGGCGTTGAAGTCGTCCACCGCCACGCCGTTGCCGCCAGCGCCGATGAAGTTGTTGGTGTGCACATCCTTGTCGAAGTAGGCCTTGATGGTGGCCATGTTCTGGTAGGCGAAGTTCTTGCCCACCACGCCTTCACCGCTGATCGGGTCGTAAGGCTTGCCAATGCCGGACAGCAGCATCAGGCGCACGTTGTGGAACTGGAACGCGCCGAGAATCACCAGGTCGGCCGGTTGCTCGATCTCGCGGCCCTGGCCGTCGACATAGGTCACGCCGGTGGCACGGGTCTTGGTGCTGTCGAGGTTGACCTTGAGCACGTGGGAATTGGGCCGCAACTCGAAATTCGGCAGCGGCTTGAGGGCCGGCAGGATGTTCACGTTGGGCGAGGCCTTGGAATACATGTAGCAGACGTAACCGCTGCAGAAGCCGCAGAAGTTGCACGGGCCCATCTGCGCGCCGTAGGGGTTGGTGTAAGGCCCCGAGGTATTGGCCGACGGCAGATTGTAGGGTTTGTACCCGACATCCCCGGCCGCCTTCTGAAACAGCTGTGCGGAATAGGTGTTTTTCTGCGACTCCAGCGGGAATGGGTTCGAGCGATCCGGGGCGTAAGGGTTGCCGCCCTTGCCCTCGCCGACCAGTTGACCTTTCACGGTCCAGGCCTGACCCGAAGTACCGAAGACTTTTTCGGCATAGTCGAAGAACGGCTCCAGCTCTTCGTAGCTGACGCCGAAGTCCTGGATGGTCATGTCCTTGGGAATGAAATTTTTGCCGTAGCGTTCTTCGTAGTGGCTGCGCATGCGCAACTCGATAGGATCCACCCGAAAATGCACGCCCGACCAGTGCAGACCGGCGCCGCCGACGCCATTGCCAGGCAGGAACGCGCCCAGCTGGCGGTTGGGCAGGGCGATGTCGTTAACGCTGTGGCGAATGGTCACCGTCTCTTTGGAGATGTCCTGGAAAAGTTTCTTACGCACGCTGTAGGTGAGTTCGTCGATCACCTGGGGATAGTTGCCGTCGGGGTAGGTGTCCTGCATCGGCCCGCGCTCCAGCGCCAGCACGTTGAGGCCCGCCTCGGTCAGCTCCTTGGCCATGATCGCGCCGGTCCAGCCAAACCCGACGATCACTGCATCGACCTTCTTCATTACCGTTGCCATGCTCAAGCCCTCTCGCCGCGAATCGACACTGCCGGGAAGGGGTATTGCTCGTTGCGTTCCACCCAATCCATGAAATCGGCGCGGGCGCCGGGAAAGCCAATCAGGGTCCAGCCGACCATGCCTTTATTGCCGCCGTGGATCGGGTCGCAGAAGAACCCTTCCTTGGTGTTTTGCAGCAGCAGGTTGAAGAAAATCTTCGCTGGAACGCTATCGAACTGCGGTTTGCCGGCTTCGAGCTGCTTGAGCAGGTCGTCCCGGGTAGCGCTGTCTTGCTCGGCAAATAATTTGCCGTTGAAGGCTTTGGACCAGGCATCCGTGGCGGCTATGCCCAGACGGTAGATGTCCTTGGGCACCAGCTTGCTCTGCCAGCCCATTTCCGGCGCGGCGTCGGCGTTGAACGGCCCTTGCATGTACCACAGGGCGCCAGCGGCGTAGGGGGTGTTCATCTGCCGGTCGATGTATTCCGGGACACCGGCTTCCAGGGCGCCAGGGCCTTGCTCGTCGGCCGGGATCAGGCGCTCGACGGCGGCCTTGATAAAGGCCCATTCCTCGGCAGTGAAGTAACTCGGCTCATAGTCCTGGCCGGCAGGTGCCGCCCTGGCGGGTTCGACCGGCTTGGCCGGCTCCGACGCCGCCATCAGCACGGAACTGCCCAGGCCGGTACTGGCGACGGTGACCACCGGGATCAAGGTCAGGGATTTGCGCAAAAACTCACGCCGCGGGTTGTCTCGATCTTGATCAGACATGGGGGGCACCTCATCAGGCATTGATGGATTGATCAGCGGCGTCATGGCGCAGCTTGTCGTTCTGGTCGCGGTACAGGCCGGGGCATCCCCCCAACCTCAGCAAAATTTGGTTACAACTGGGCAAATGGTAGCAGGCTAAGCATCCAGATAAGTCGCTTCAAGGTGGAAAAAACAGTTTTTTTAGCCAACAGCCGATGCTTCACGATTCTTTGACAAAGGCCTCACGGGGCTTTGACGCCCGCCAGAACAGGCTGTGCAGCATCATCCCTCCTTCCTGAGCGTCGGCCTGCGCATGTCAAACACTCGCCTCTTTCCCGCCCTCTGCCTGTCGCTGCTGACCCTGCTCGCATGGCCCCAGGCCTGGGCCGCCGATGCGCCCAGCAGCCGCCCGAGCCAATGGGCGCAGCCGGTAGATGCGCACTACAACCTGTACCAGATGTCGCCGACCCTCTATCGCAGCGCATTGCCCGACAGCCGAGCCTTGCCCCTGCTGCAACAGTTGCAAGTGGGCACCGTGATCAACTTCCTGCCCGAGGCCGACTCCCGCTGGCTATCGGCCCCGGGGATCAAGCAGGTGCAACTGCCGTACCGAACCAATCATGTGGACGACGCCGATGTGCTGAGTGCGCTGCGGGCCATCCAGAGCGCAGAGAGCCAGGGCCCGGTGCTGATGCATTGCAAGCACGGCTCGGACCGTACCGGGCTGATTTCAGCGATGTACCGGGTGGTGATCCAGGGCTGGAGCAAAGAGGACGCCCTGAATGAAATGACCCAGGGCGGGTTCGGCGACAGTTCCCACTTCAAGGACGGCATTCGCTACATGATGCAGGCCGATGTCGACAAACTGCGTACCGCCCTGGCCAATGGCGATTGCAGTACCAGCGTGTTTGATACCTGCTCGATGAAGAGCTGGCTCGAAACCGTGAGCAGCAACAAACCCGCCATCTGACCGCAGCAGCGGGCCGAGCGAGCTGTTTTATTGACGATGGGGAAAACAGGCCGGCTCCTTGCGGAGCCGGTGGTATGGCGGGGAGTTATTGCGGGTCGTCGGTTTTTTTCTTCAACTTGGGGTTGGGGAAAAACTGCACCGACTGCACCTTGGCATCCTGCACTTTCAACGCCGTGGTATTGACCCGGGTCCCCAATTCCTTGGGCACCGACAGCCCCTGTTCATTCAGGGTGTCGGAATAGCCGCAGGCCACGCACTCGCGATGGGGCACGTCGCCCTCGCTCCACATCATCAGCCGGTCCGGCTCGCTGCACGCCGGGCAGACGGCCCCGGCGATAAAGCGCTTCTTGGTGATCTTCACGGAACCCTCACTCATGCCGCCGCGTCCTCACTCAGGCCGCTGTGGCGCAAGAGTGCGTCAATCGAAGGGGCACGTCCGCGGAAATCGACGAACAGCACCATCGGCGCCTGGGAGCCGCCACGGGCCAGGATCGCCTCGCGGAACGCACGCCCGGTGGCCGGGTTGAGCACGCCTTCCTCTTCGAACCTGGAGAACGCATCCGCCGACAGCACTTCCGCCCACTTGTAGCTGTAGTAACCCGCGGCGTAACCGCCGGCGAAGATGTGCGCGAAGCTGTTGGGGAAGCGGTTGTAGGCCGGCGGACGCATGACCGAGACCTCGTCGCGTATCCCTTCGAGCACTTGCAGCACGCTGCGCCCGTCGCCGTGGGTGGCGTGCAGCTCGAAGTCGAACAGCGAGAATTCCAGTTGGCGCACCATCATCAGTCCGGACTGGAAGTTCTTCGCCGCGAGCATCTTCTGCAACAGGTCCTCGGGCAGCGGCTCGCCGCTCTCATAGTGGCCGGAGATCAGCGCCAGGCCTTCCGGCTCCCAGCACCAGTTCTCCATGAACTGGCTCGGCAGCTCGACCGCATCCCAGGCCACGCCGTTGATCCCGGATACGCCGGCATGTTCAACCCGGGTCAGCAGGTGGTGCAGGCCGTGGCCGAATTCGTGGAACAGGGTGGTGACTTCATCGTGGGTCAGCAGCGCAGGCTTGCCGCTGTCGGCCGGGGTGAAGTTGCACACCAGATTGGCCACCGGGCTCTGCAACACGCCGTCCAGGGTGCGGCGACGGTCACGGGCGCCATCCATCCAGGCCCCGCCACGCTTGTTGGCGCGGGCATACAGGTCGAAGAAGAAACGGCCGACGTGCTGGCCGTTCTCCTTGATTTCGAACAGGCGTACATCCGGGTGCCAGGTGTCGAAGCCTTTCTGCTCGGCGATCTCGATGCCATACAGACGCTGCACGATGGCGAACAGGCCGCCCAGCACCTTGTCGATCGGGAAGTAGGCGCGCAGGGCTTCCTGGGCCACGCTGTAACGCTGCTCACGGAGTTTTTCACCGTAGAAGCCGCTGTCCCAGCTTTGCAGGTCCGGGCAGCCCTGTTCGGCGGCGTAAGCCTTGAGCTGCTGCAGGTCCTGGGCGGCAAACGGCTTGCTGCGCTTGGCCAGGTCGCGCAGGAAACTCAGCACCTGGTCGCTGGATTCGGCCATCTTGGTGGCCAGGCTCAATTCGGAGAAGCTGGCAAAGCCCAGAAGCTTGGCCAGTTCCTGACGCAGGTCGAGGATCTGTTCCATCACCGGGCCGTTGTCGTTCTGCCCGGCATTCGGGCCCTGGTCCGAGGCACGGGTGCAGTAAGCGGCGTAGATCTCTTCACGCAGGGCACGGTCCTGGGCGTAGGTCATCACCGCGTAGTAGCTGGGGAATTCCAGGGTAATCAGCCAGCCGTCGAGCTCTTTGGCCTGGGCGGCGGCCGCCATCTGCGCCTTGGCCGAGTCGGTCAGGCCGGCCAGGGCCGCTTCGTCGGTGACGTGCTTGGTCCAGGCCTGGGTGGCGTCGAGCAACTGGTTGGAGAAGCGACTGCCCAGCTCCGACAGTTTGCTCTGCACCTCGGCGTAGCGCTTCTGCTGCTCCGGCGGCAGGTCGATACCCGACAGACGGAAGTCACGCAGGGAATGTTCGAGGATAGTCTTCTGCGCCACATCGAAACCGGCGGCTTCGGGGCTGTTGGCCAGGGCTTCGAAGGCCTGGAACAACTCGCGGTTCTGGCCCATCTCGGTAGAGTAGGCGCTCAGGGCAGGCAGGCACGCCTCATAGGCTTCACGCAGTTCGGCGCTGTTGCACACGGCGTTGAGGTGGCTGACCGGGCTCCAGGCGGCGCCCAGGCGATCATTGAGTTCGTCCATGGCCAGCACCAGGCCGGCCCAGGTCGGCTGCTGGCCTTGAGTCTTGAGGATCTGCGCGATGGCAACCCGGTTATCCGCCAGGATCTGTTCGATGGCCGGTTGCACATGCTCGGCACGGATCGCCGAGAACGGCGGCAGGTCGTAGGACTGCAGAAGAGGGTTGTTCAGGCTCACGGTTGGCACCTTGGCTGGAAGAAACGTAGCGCCATCTTAATTACAATCGATGCCCACCGCAGCTATCGACCCCATTAATAAATGTCAGAGAGGCAACCCCACGTGGCCATTCGCACCTATCAACAGCACACGCCGAGCCTCGGTGAACGGGCCTTCGTCGACCACTCGGCGGTGGTGATCGGCGACGTCGAGATCGGCAGCGACAGCTCGATCTGGCCACTGACCGTGATCCGCGGCGACATGCACCGCATCCGCATCGGCCAACGCACCAGCGTGCAGGACGGCTGCGTGCTGCACATCACCCATGCCGGCCCGTTCAACCCCGACGGCTTCCCGCTGCTGATCGGCGATGACGTGACCATCGCCCACAAAGTGATGCTGCACGGCTGCACCGTCGGCAGCCGGGTACTGATCGGCATGGGCAGCATTGTCATGGACGGCGCCCGGGTGGCCGACGATGTGATCATCGGCGCCGGCAGCCTGGTGCCCCCGGGCAAGCAGCTGGACAGCGGCTTCCTGTATGTCGGTAGCCCGGTGAAACAAGTGCGGGCCCTGACCGACAAGGAGCGCGCCTTCTTCACCTACAGCGCCGCCAATTACGTAAAACTCAAGGACCTGCACCTGGCCGAAGGCTACCACCTGCCTTGAATGCCCTCTGACCCCTTGCCCAGGAAACCCCATGCATTACCAGACCGTTCTATTTGACCTCGATGGCACCCTGACCGACCCACGTGAAGGCATCACCCGTTCGATCCAGTTCGCCCTGAGCAAATTGGGCATCGACGAACCTGACCTGACCCGACTCGAACACTTCATCGGCCCGCCGCTGTTGCAGGCCTTCATGCAGTTCTACGACTTCGACGAGGCCCGGGCCTGGGAGGCGGTGAACTTCTATCGCGAACGTTTCAAGGTCAGCGGCCTGTATGAGAACCGCGTGTTCGACGGCGTTACACCTTTGCTCGAAACCTTGAGCGGCCAGGGCCGGCAGCTGTATATCGCGACCTCCAAGCCTTGGGTATTCGCCCGGGAAATCGCCCGCCATTTCGATTTCGCCAAGCACTTCAAGGTGATCTACGGCAGCGAGCTGGACGGCACCCGCACCGACAAAGTCGAGTTGATCGCCCATTTGCTGGAACAGGAGCGCCTGGACCCGGCGAGCAGCTTGATGATTGGCGACCGCAAGCACGACCTGATCGGCGCCCGACGCAACGGCCTGGACGCGGCGGCAGTGGGCTACGGTTTTGGCAGCCACGAAGAACTGACTGCCGAAGCGCCAACCTATCACTTCCAGACCCTGGACCAATTGCACCAGGCGTTTTTGCGCAGCTAAGGCCATACCGCCACTTGGCCTGACACACCGCAGTGGCCAGATGACGGCCGCTGCGCAGCCGAACGGGAGCAAGCGCCCTCGCCACAAAAAGCCCAGGTGCGGACCACAGAATGCCGCCCCTCGGCGCAAAGCCTCTGGCGCCTTAGAGTTGGGCCAAGCGCCGCAGCTCTGCCTTGCGCTCGGCCGGCGGGCGTTTACCCAGGGTTTGCACCGCATCGTAGAAGGCCGGCCAGTCGCCGCCCACCTGTTTGAACAGGGCGGCAAACGCTGGCACCCACTGGTCGTAAAGGCCGAAAGGCAGCAACCGGGCGTTGTTGATCGGGGCGTTGATCCAGGCGTCGTAGCGCTTGTCGCCGTGCCATTGGCTGTCGCGCAGTTGCCGATAGTCCTGACGCAGTTGCTCGAATTGCGCCGCCTTGCGCTCACGCATCTGCTCGGCAGGCAACGCCTGGGCGTACAGATGCTCCAGGCGTTGCCGGGTATCGAGGAGCAACTGGATAAATTGGTCGCGCTGCTGCACCTGGGCTTCGCTGGCCGGGGGCAAGCCGCGATAGGCGCGCCACTGCCGGGTGCCCTGCTGCTCGACGAAGGTGGCGAAGGACTCATTGAACTCGGTGTCGTCCTGCACGTAAAACCGCTGGTGCGCCAGCTCGTGGAAGATCAGGGTCGCCAGGCGCTCGTCGCCCCAATGCATCATCGAACTGATGATCGGGTCGTTGAACCAGCCCAGGGTCGAATACGCCTCGACCCCACTCACCGCCACATCCATGCCTTGCTGTTGCAACAGGGCCGCCGCACCGCGAGCAGCACCCTGGTTGTAGTAGCCGCGATAGGCCACGCACCCGGCAATCGGGAAGCAATGGGTTTGCGCCTGCAGGGAAAACTCCGGGGTGGCGAACACGTTCCACACCACATAGGGCCGGCCGATATCGGCATACAGGCGGTAACTCTGGTTGTCCGGCAGGTGCAGGTGCTCGCTGGCGAAGGCCCGGGCCTGCTGCGATTGCTCCAGGTGCGCCCGCAGTTGCGGGTCGCGGGCCGGGTCGGCGACCACCTCGGCCACCGGGGTGCGGGCCCGCAACAACTGCCATTGGCCGCTGGCGAGCTGGCTGTAATAACCGACGCTGGCGCAACCGTTGAGCAACAAAAGCATCAGGGCCGGAAACAAAAGGCGCAAAAGAGGATCAAGTAACCCATGGCTTGAACGCGGCCTAATCAAATCGAATCATCCGTCGAGAATCGGTTCGCAAGACTATCTCGCCTGCCTGGAGTTTCGCTATGCGCGTATTGCTGTTGACCACTGGCCTGCTCGCCCTGGGTGGCTGCGCCAGCCTGCCCGACCCGGATCCGGCACAAGCCTGGATCGACCTCAATCCCCACCGCGACACCACCCTGCAGGCCCTGGAGGTCGACGAAAAGGCCGCCGGTGACAAACGCTACTTCGAGGTGGCGCCCGGCAGCCATGAGCTGACCCTGCGTTATCAGTTCGCGGTGCAGCCGACCAATATCGGGCCGGACGCAGAACCGCTGTGGCGCGACTGCCAACTGAGTCTGAAATTCAAGGACTTCAACGCCGGCCAGCGTTATCAGGTGCAAGCCGGGAATATCGGCTTCCGGCCCTGGGCCAAGCTGTATGACGAACAACGCAAAGTCGTCGGCATGGGCCAACCGGCGGGCTGCCAGCGAACCTGATCGGCGCTATGCTTCAGGTCTTTCGCTGATGTGGCCACCCTCATGCGCCAACCTTTGCTCGCTCTCTCCCTGGCCAGCCTTTGTGCCTGTTCCAGCCCCTTGCCCAACGTCGACCCGCAACAGGCCTGGGTCGACCTGGCCGCCCCCGCGCCGGGCGGCAAGCTGGTGATGGCCGAGCGCCTGGACCAGCAGCGTTTGCCCGACGGGCGCTACTTCCAGGTCACCCCGGGCAGTCACGAGCTGACGGTACGTTTCGATTTCGAGATCTATTCCGGCGGCATGGGCATGATGACCGGCACCTCGGAGCGCCTGTGCTACCTGACGGTGCGCTACGACCATTTCCAGGCCGGCCAGCGCTACCGGCTGGAGGCGCGCTCCCTGGGCTTCAACGCCAGCGCGCGGCTATACGACGCCCAGCGTCAGCTCGTCGCCGAAGACCGCATGGTCAACTGCGTGCCCTGAGCCTGAATGCTTCAGCGATCGTTCTTTTGATAGATGATCTTGCGGGTGCCGTTTTCACAGCTGCCGACCACCATGTTGTTGTCGTGGACTTCGTCATTGGTGACGATTTCCAGGGTGTAGGACGCCACCCCCTGGGCCTGGATCTTGGCCTCGATCTCGGCCTTGAGCTCATCGCAGGGCTTGGGTGCCGCCAGGGCCGATGTGGCCAGCGCGCAACAAACAACCGCCAAGGCAAAACGTTTCATGATGTGGAGCTCCCTTGCTGCAGCGCCCATGGTCATGGACTGAAGCCGCAGTCACTCATTCGACCACATTTCGCAGAACCGAGTTCTGACGCGGCGCACCTGCGGATCACTGCGCTGGCTGGCCAGGCCCGCCCCGGGGAGCGGCGCCGAGCATGCCGGCGCGCGACCCCGGGCGCGGCACAGGTCAGCTGATCAGCGTGGCGTCCAGGCTGATCTTGGCATTGAGCACCTTGGACACCGGGCACCCTTCCTTGGCCTTGCGGCTCAGTTCATCGAACTGCTGCTGGCTCGCGCCCGGGATCTTGGCCTTGAGAATCAGGTGCACTGCAGTGATCGCAAAACCACCATCAACCTGGTCCAGGGTCACCTCGGCGGTGGTGTCGATGGCATCCGCCTTGAGCCCGGCATCGCCGAGGATCATGGAAAAGGCCATGGAGAAGCAGCCGGCATGGGCCGCGCCGATCAGTTCTTCCGGGTTGGTGCCTTTGCCCCCTTCAAAACGCGCCTTGAAGCCGTAGGGCGCTTCACGCAAGACGCCGGTTTCGGTCGAAATAGAACCGATGCCGGTTTTCAGATCACCTTCCCAATGAGCCGAGGCTTTCTTTTTGATACTCATCTCTGTCTCCTCAAGATCGAGCGCGAGAATTCACGCCCAACGGGTTTGCGCTACACAGGGTTCTGAGGATAGAAGGCCGGACAAAGTTCATCCTGTCTGAATTCACCACCGATCAGAGCGGCAAATTCAAGCTGGCTATTGAAACTCGGGTATATGCCCACATTGCATAGACCTGGCTTATTAAATTCGGCAGGTTTTGGTTCATGACAAAAGCCTGCACGCCCTTTGGAGAAGCAGGCTTATGAAACCACTGTCCGACGTCAAGTTTTCCACCCTCGACCTGGTACCGGTACGCGCCGACGGCAGCCCCGCGCAGTCCCTGCGAAACTCCCTGGATCTGGCGCAACATGTCGAGAAGTTCGGCTATAACCGCTTCTGGGTGGCGGAACACCACAACATGGACGGCATCGCCAGTTCCGCGACCTCGGTGCTGCTCGGTTACCTGGCCGGCGGTACTTCGACCATCCGCGTCGGTTCCGGCGGGGTGATGCTGCCCAACCATGCGCCGCTGGTGATTGCCGAGCAGTTCGGCACCCTGGAAAGCCTGTACCCCGGCCGTATTGACCTGGGCCTGGGCCGCGCCCCCGGTTCCGACCAGATGACCGCCCGCGCCCTGCGCCGCGAGCGCTCAGGCAGCGCCGACGACTTCCCCGAGGATGTGGCCGAGCTGATGGCCTACCTCGGCCCACGCACCCCGGAGCAACGGGTGATCGCGGTGCCGGGCACTGGCACCCAGGTCCCGGTCTGGCTGCTGGGCTCCAGCCTGTTCAGTGCGCAACTGGCCGGCGAACGCGGCCTGCCTTATGCCTTCGCTTCGCATTTCGCACCGCGCTACATGCATGAAGCGATTCGCGTGTACCGCAACCACTTCAAACCTTCGGCCGTGCTCGACAAGCCCTACGTGATGCTCGGCGTGCCCCTGGTGGCGGCCGATACCGACGAGCAGGCCGATTACCTGGCGACCTCGGTGTACCAGCGCATCCTCGCGCTGATGCGCGGGCAGAGCCTGGTGCAGCGCGCCCCGGTGAAAACCATGGACGGCCTGTGGCTGCCCCACGAGAAAGAAGCGGTGGCGAGCTTCCTCGGCCTGGCCATGGTCGGCAGCCCGGCGAAAATCCGCGCCAAGCTCGAAGTGCTGATCGAACAGACTGGGGCCGATGAGCTGATCTTCACCAGCGACCTGTATGAACACGCCGATCGCCTGCACTCCTATGAACTGCTGGCGCAGGTGATGAAGGGCTGAAGGGTCTTTTCAGGTAATGCGGCGGTGGTGCGCAAGGCCAGCGCTGCCTTCGGCAGTGGCTCCAGCAGGCGGCTGCGCTGACGCGACCCCGCCCCGCCCCTATCTCCCAGGCATAAAAAAACCGACGCCATGGCGTCGGTTTTCTCAATCTGCATCTACAACGTCTCAACCACGTTTGTAGACGATTTCCTTGGTCCCGGCTTCGCACGAGCCCACGACTTTGCCGTCAGCGGCTGCGCCCTTGTCCACCACTTCCAGCGAGTAATGCGTGGCGCCGTTGGCGTCGATCTTCGCGGCGATTTCGCTTTTCAGCTCTTCGCACGGCTTGCCTGCGGCAAGGGCTGTTCCCGCGAGGCTGAACAATGCTGCTGCCAATATTAGTTTCTTCATCGGTCACATTCCCTGGTCGGATCAAAAGGTAAGCATCTGCGCCAGCCTTTTTCAGGCTCAAGACAGCTGTAGCGCTTTGCCATTTCCTATGGCAATCGGCCAGCGCACAAGTTCAAGAGCCTAGTCCAAGCCCTCAACTGTTGGCAATACGAAAGCCAACCTTGAGCGTGACCTGGAAATGCGCCGCCTTGCCGTCCTTGATATGGCCCCGGGTTTCAATCACTTCGAACCACTCCAGGTGCTTGATGCTTTTGCTGGCCTCGGCCAACGCGTTATTGATGGCGTCTTCGATGCTGGAGGGGGACGAACCGACGAGTTCGACTTTTTTGTACGTGTGGTGGTCAGTCATGGCGTGCTCCTTAAGGTTTGAATACAGCCTAGCAGTGATTTTTTCATACCCCTTTTCGGTGCGTCGCATACAGCAAAGTTCAGATTAACTGCACTTTCGCCAAGCGCTGGAGTCGGAACCTACACATGCCACTCATCAACCATGCAGGAGAGCCGACATGGCTAACAACTCGTTACGTAAAGCCTCACTGGAAAGTATGGAAGCGGAGATCTCGAGCCTGCTCAAGTCTCTGGAAAGCCTCAAGGACGACGCGTCTGACGAGTCGCGTAAAACCCTCAAGGCCCTGAAAACCAACGCCGAGAGCGCGCTGAAACATTCCCGCAGCCTGCTCAGCGATGCCTATGAAGAAGTCAAAGTGAAGACCCGCGAAACCGGGATCGCCACCCGCGATTACGCCCAGGAACACCCTTGGACCACGGCCGGTGTCGCGGTCGGCGCCCTGGGCTTGCTGGCGGCTTATCTGTTGTGCAAACGCGGCGATTAAGTTGCCTGGCGCAGCTCATTCCTGAGCCACTGCGCCAGTTGCCGGGCGCGCCCATCCGCGGCGCGCTTGGGTAGCCACAACGCCAGTTGCCCCGAGGTTTCACCAAAACCCCACGGGGCAACCAGGCGACCCGCCCGCAAGTCTTCGGCCACCAGCGGCTCTGGCGCAATCGCCACCCCCAGCCCGGCCACCGCTGCCTCCAGCAAATAATACAAATGCTCGAACCCCTGTCCGAACTTCAATGCCTGGGCATCGAGGCCGTTTTGCCGTGCCCAACTGGGCCACGCCTGGGGCCGCGACGTGGTTTGCAGCAAGGCCTGGTCAAGCAATGCGGCGGGCGGCTGTCGACGCAGCTGCTCGTAGCCGGCAAAACGTGGGCTCATGACTGGACCGATGCGCTCGCTTGCCAGTTCGTAGACCTGCATGTCCGCCGGCCACGGTGGCTCGGCGAACACCAGCAGCGCATCCAGCCCCGGGCGCCGCGGGTCGAGATCGCCTTCGCCAGCTGACAGGTGCAGACGCAGGTCCGGCAGGTCGGCGTTCAGCCGCCCCAGGCGCGGGATCAGCCAGCGCGCCAACAGGCTGCCGGAGCACCCAAGGACAAACGGCGCGTCGGCGCCACCCTGGGTCAGTTCGGCGCAGACCGTGCGCAGCCGCTCAAAGGCATCGCTGCTGGCATCGCGCAGGCGCACCCCGGAATCTGTGAGTTTAAGGCCACGCCCGTCCTTGACGAAAAGGCTCACCCCGAGGTGCTCTTCCAGCACTTTCAACTGCCGGCTGACCGCGCCATGGGTGACGTGCAGCTGCTCGGCTGCCTGGCTGACGCTGCCGAGGCGGGCGGTCGCTTCAAAGGCCCTGAGGGCATTCAGCGGAGGAAGGTCGTGGCTCATGGTATCTGTGAGTTTTCCTGACAGGTTGCGGCGATCTTATCGGTTTTCAGCCTGCCCTGTCAGGGGTAGAGTGAACGCCATTGTCTTCGCATCAATTCACTCTTTTGACCTTCACCGGGAGCTTCCGATGACCCAGACCCCTTTGCGCAACGGTCCTGACACCAACGGCATGTTTGGCTCGTTCGGCGGCCGCTACGTGGCAGAAACCTTGATGCCGCTGATCCTCGACCTGGCCCGCGAGTATGAAATCGCCAAGGAAGATCCGGCCTTCCTCAAGGAACTGGCCTACTTCCAGCGCGATTACGTCGGCCGTCCGAGCCCGCTGTACTTCGCCGAACGCCTGACCGAGCACTGCGGCGGCGCCAAGATCTACCTCAAGCGCGAAGAGCTGAACCACACCGGCGCGCACAAGATCAACAACTGCATCGGCCAGATCCTCCTGGCCCGGCGCATGGGCAAGAAACGCATCATCGCCGAGACCGGCGCCGGCATGCACGGCGTGGCCACTGCCACCGTCGCCGCGCGCTTCGGACTGGACTGCGTGATCTACATGGGCACCACCGACATCGAGCGCCAGCAGGCCAACGTGTTCCGCATGAAGCTGCTGGGGGCCGAGGTGATCCCGGTCGTCGCCGGTACCGGCACCCTGAAGGACGCGATGAACGAAGCCCTGCGTGACTGGGTCACCAATGTCGACAGCACCTTCTACCTGATCGGCACCGTGGCCGGCCCGCACCCGTACCCGGCGATGGTCCGCGACTTCCAGGCCGTGATCGGCAAGGAAACCCGTGAACAGCTGCAAGCCCAGGAAGGCCGCCTGCCGGACAGCCTGGTGGCGTGCATCGGTGGCGGTTCCAACGCCATGGGCCTGTTTCACCCGTTCCTCGACGACAAGAGCGTCGAAATCATCGGCGTCGAAGCCGCCGGCTACGGCATTGAAACCGGCAAGCACGCCGCCAGCCTGAACGGCGGGGTGCCGGGCGTGCTGCACGGCAACCGCACCTTCCTGCTGCAGGACGACGATGGCCAGATCATCGACGCCCACTCGATTTCCGCCGGCCTCGACTACCCGGGCATCGGCCCCGAGCACGCCTGGTTGCACGACATCGGCCGCGTCCAGTACACCTCGGTGACCGATGACGAAGCCCTGGCCGCCTTCCACCAGTGCTGCCGCCTGGAAGGCATCATCCCGGCCCTGGAAAGCGCCCACGCCCTGGCTGAAGTATTCAAACGCGCGCCGACCCTGCCCAAGGATCACCTGATGGTGGTCAACCTGTCGGGCCGTGGCGACAAAGACATGCAGACCGTGATGCACCATATGGAAAGCTCTCAACAAGAAAAATCCCAGCAGGAGAAACACTGATGAGCCGCCTGCAAACGCGCTTTGCCGAGCTTAAGCAACAAAACCGCGCCGCCCTGGTGACCTTCATCACCGCCGGCGACCCGGGCTACGACACCTCGCTGGCGATCCTCAAGGGCTTGCCCGCCGCCGGTGCCGACGTGATCGAGCTGGGCATGCCCTTCACCGACCCGATGGCCGACGGCCCGGCGATCCAGCTGGCCAATATCCGCGCCCTGGACGCCAAGCAAAACCTGGCGAAAACCCTACAGATGGTTCGCGAGTTCCGCGAAGGCAACAGTGAAACCCCGCTGGTGCTGATGGGTTATTTCAACCCGATCCACCACTACGGCGTGCCGCGTTTCATCAGCGACGCCAAGGCCGCCGGGGTCGATGGCCTGATCGTGGTCGACATGCCGCCGGAACATAACAGCGAGCTGTGCGACCCGGCCCAGGCTGCGGGCATCGACTTCATCCGCCTGACCACGCCGACCACCGACGATGCGCGCCTGCCGAAGGTGCTCAACGGCAGTTCCGGCTTCGTCTACTACGTCTCGGTGGCCGGCGTGACCGGGGCCGGTGCTGCGACCCTGGAGCACGTCGAAGAAGCCGTGACCCGTCTGCGTCGCCACACCGATTTGCCGATCAGCATCGGTTTCGGCATCCGCACCCCGGAGCAGGCCGCGGCCATCGCGCGCCTCGCCGACGGCGTGGTGGTGGGGTCGGCACTGATCGACCAGATCGCCAACGCCACCACCCCCGAGCAGGCCGTCGATGGCGTGCTCAGCCTGTGCGCCTCCCTGGCCGAAGGCATAGGTAAAGCGCGGGTCAGCTGAAGGTAAAGTTCCTGATACAGAGGAATTAGCACCCGAAGTCACAGACTAAATAGCAAGACCCAGGGGTAGGCAGCTCAGGTTGCCTACCCCTTTTTGTTGCTCGCTGTGAGGAAGACCTGATGAAAATGCCCAAACGCCTGATTGCCGGTCTCGGTGTGCTGATGCTCAGTGCCGGCCCGATGCTGAATGTCATGGCCGATCAACGGGGTGACAATGATCGCGGCGGTGATCGCGGCGGCCCACAACAGGGCCAGCGGGACAATCGTGGCGAAGAGCATCGCGGTCCGCAGAATGATCATCGCGGCGCGCCACCCAGGGATTTCGGCCCGGTGCGCCAGACCATCCGCGATAACCACGGTTACTTCGTGCGGGGTGCGCCACCGCCACCGGGTGTGCACCTGGTGCGTGGCCAGCCGTTGCCACGGGGCTACTACGGCGAGCGCCTGGACAACCGCGCCCTGGCCCACCTGCCGTACTACCAGGGCTACGAATGGCGGCGCATGGGCGGTGACGTGGTGTTGATTGCCATTGGCTCAGGCATCGTCTACGAGATTCTCGATGGCGTACTCAACTGATCGTTTTTTGTCCAATCGCTGACGTCCATCCCCTGACGAGTACCTGCAAGCCGATGAGCGGCTTGCAGGCCTGCTGCGCCTAAAACCCCGACAGATCCAGCGGCCGCACCGCGCCCATCCAGATGGCATGGTCGGTGTGGTCGACCAGGTCATCGCCGGTGTCCGGGTGCAAAAACACCACCAGCCCCTTGCGGTTCAACGCCAGCCACGGCAGCACCACGCCCAGGTACTGCGGTTCGAAGGCCAACTGGCAGCTCCAGTCCGGGTGCGGACCCACCGGACGTTCATGAACCCGGCCCATCTTCAATGAAAACAACTGCGCCGCCTGTTCGCACAAGCTGCGCGCCTGATCGATGGTGCTGGCGTCAAAATAGACGTGGGCGTGATAGCCCTTGATTCGTTGCATCAAAACCCCTCGCGACAAAGTCGAACCCTTGCGACCCGCCACAGGTCACACCTCATACCTGTGGAAAGAAGGAAGCTGCGCCATGAAAAATGCCGAAACCCCGGTGATCAAACTGGTGCTCTATGGTGCCATGAGTAGCCTGGGCAGTGCGCTGATGGCCGAATTCCTGCGCCGCCAGCATGAAGTCATTGCCATCCTCGACGACCTCACCGCCCTCGCACCGCGCCCCGGGCTGCGGACCAAGAGCGGCGACCTGTTCGACGCCGAACGGGTCAAGCAAAGTGTTGCCGGCGGCGATCTGGTGGTGTGCCTGCTGGACGCGCCCGGCCTGCCTATGGGCAGTGAGCAGGTGGAAAAGCTGCGAATCTGCGATTCCCTGGAGCAGGTCCGGGCCATCGATGCCTTGATCGCCGGGATGCAGGCGACCCAGGTGCAGCGCCTGTTCGTGGTCGGCGACTTCGAGGTGCTCGACAGCACTCAACCCCGCGACCCATTGCAGCATCACGCCGCCCAGGAAATCCTCGATGCATTGCAGACCAGTACCTTGCGCTGGACCCTGGTCAACGCTCCACGCGGCGTGCCGGGCCTTGGTATCGAGCATTTCAGCCAGGTCAGCAGCAGCCTGGAGCCGGGGCTCGCAGAACCCCTGCAGCGACTCAACAGCGTGGCGATCGGGATCGCCGATGAACTGCGGCTGAATCTGCACCTGCGTGAGCATGTGCAATTTGTCAGCTAGGGCAGGGCGCACGCCGGGCCTTACACCGCGATTGACGGCAGCGCCATACCGGTCAGTGACTGGGCGCTGCTGGCCTGCTCGAACATCAGCCAGTCGACGAAGCGCTGGATCAGGGCCGCGCGCCGTTTGCGTTGCGGCAACACCACGTAATAGCCGTAGCGGGACATCACCGTTTCGCTGATGGGCCGACAGAGCAGGCCCTGGGCCAGCAAGTTATCCACAAGGTGCCGCCAACCGATGGCCACGCCCTGACCGCCGATCGCCGCCTGGATCAGCAGGGTGTAGTTATCGAAACGCAACTGCCCGGGAGCCGGAGGCGTGGCGATCCCCAGTTCGCGAAACACCCCGCTCCAGTCGAACCAGTGGCTGCTGTTTTCCCCGCGCAGATGCAGCAGGGGCATCTCCAGCAACGCCGCCAGGGGCAAGGGCGCGGCCTGCTCCTTGAGCAGCAGCGGGCTGCACACCGGGAACACTTCCTCGCTGAACAGCCAATGGCTGGTGCCTTGTTTGAAACGCCCGTCGCCAAACAGCACCGCGACGTCGATATCGCTGCGCAGCATGGTGTGGCTGCGCTCGCTGGTCACCAGGCTGACATCGACCTGGGGGTTGGCCTGGTGGAACCGATGCAGGCGCGGCATCAGCCAGTAGGCGGCGAAGGCAAAGTCGGTGGCCACCTGCAGCACCTCATGCTGATGCTGGGTGCTGATCGCGCTCAAGCCGGCGTCGATGCTTTGCAAGCCTTCCTGCACCTGCTCGAACAGCGTCGCCCCGGCCTCGGTCAGCTCGATGCCACGGTAGATGCGGTCGAACAGCCGGGTGCCCAGTTGCTCTTCCAGGCGCTTGATCTGTTGGCTGATGGCCGGCTGGGTGGTGCCCAGCTCCACCGCCGCCGCGGTAAAGCTGCGCAGGCGGGCTGCGGTTTCAAAGGCGCGAAACAGATCAAGGGACAGGTCCCCGAGCGCTTCATACATAAGCTGTACTTATCCTAGTCATTGCCCGGCATGGGCTTTACCGCAAAATGCATGGGCTACATGCTCGATCGCAGCACTTTCGCATAACTGCTTACTATGGAATGCCGCGAATACATGAAGCGCAAGAACATTCTTTTCATCATGGCCGATCAAATGGCCGCGCCAATGTTGCCGTTCTACGGTTCCTCGCCCATCAAGCTGCCCAATCTCAGTCGCCTCGCCGCCCAGGGCGTGGTGTTCGACGCCGCGTACTGCAACAGCCCGCTGTGCGCGCCATCGCGTTTCACCCTGGTCAGCGGCCAGTTGCCGAGCAAGATCGGCGCCTACGACAACGCTGCGGACTTTCCCGCGGATGTCCCGACTTACGCCCACTATCTGCGCCGCCTCGGCTACCGCACCGCGCTGTCGGGCAAGATGCACTTCTGCGGCCCGGACCAGTTGCACGGTTATGAAGAGCGCCTGACCAGCGATATCTACCCCGCCGACTATGGCTGGGCGGTGAACTGGGATGAGCCCGATGTGCGGCCCAGCTGGTACCACAACATGTCCTCGGTGCTGCAGGCCGGGCCCTGCGTGCGCACCAACCAGCTGGATTTCGATGAAGAGGTGGTGTTCAAGGCCCAGCAGTACCTGTTCGACCATATCCGCGAAGACGGCGACCAGCCGTTCTGCCTCACCGTGTCCATGACCCACCCCCACGACCCGTACACCATTCCCAAGGCCTTCTGGGACCTGTACCGCGACGACGACATTCCGCTGCCGGAAACGCCACCACAGAGCAGCCAGGATCCCCATTCCCGGCGCCTGCTCAAGGTCTACGACCTGTGGGACAAGCCGCTGCCTGTGGATAAGATCCGCGACGCCCGCCGCGCCTACTTCGGCGCGTGCAGTTATATCGACAGCAACGTCGGCAAACTCCTGCAGACCCTGGAGGACACGGGGCTGATCGACGACACCATCATTGTGTTCTCCGGCGACCATGGCGACATGCTCGGCGAGCGCGGGCTCTGGTACAAAATGCACTGGTTCGAGATGGCCGCGCGGGTGCCACTGCTGGTCAGCGCCCCCGGTCTGTTCGCCGCCGGGCGGGTCAGCGCGGCGGTCTCGACCGCCGACCTGCTGCCGACCCTGGTGGAACTCGCCGGCGGCGAGCTGGAACCGGGCCTGCCCCTCGACGGACGCTCGCTGGTGCCCCACCTGCAAGGGCAGGGCGGGCACGACGAGGTCTTTGGCGAATACATGGCCGAAGGCACCATCAGCCCGCTGATGATGATCCGCCGCGGCGCCTATAAATTCATCTACAGCGAAGACGACCCGTGCCTACTCTTCGATGTAGCCAACGATCCCCGCGAGCTCGAAGAACTCAGCCAGTCGCCGCAGCATCGGCCGCTGTTCGAGGCCTTCCTCGCCGAAGCCCGGGCCAAGTGGGATATCCCGCTGATCCGGCAACAGGTACTCGCCAGCCAGCGGCGTCGGCGTTTCGTCGCCAGCGCGCTGACCGTGGGCAAGCTGAAGAGCTGGGACCACCAGCCACTGGTCGATGCCAGCCAGCAATACATGCGTAACCACATCGACCTCGACGATCTGGAGCGCAAGGCTCGTTATCCACAACCCTGCCAAAACCAATAACGTAAGGGGAAGAGCATGCAAAGGTTATCCACAGCAGTCGCCATCGGCCTCCTGGCCCTGGGCAGTGCGTCGGCCCGGGCCGATCAGTGCGAAACGGTGAAAATGGCCGATCCGGGCTGGAGCGACATCGCCGCGACCAACGCCATCACCGGTTTCCTGTTGAGCGGCATGGGCTACAAGGCCAAGGTCGATACCCTGGCGGTGCCGATCACCTTTGGCGGTCTCAAGGACGGCCAGGTGGATGTGTTCCTCGGCAACTGGATGCCGGCGCAGCAGGGCTTCTACGACAAGTTCGTGGCCACCGGCGATGTCACCCAGCTGGCGAAGAACCTCGACGGCACCGAGTTCACCCTGGCCGTGCCGGATTACGTGTGGGATGCAGGAGTGCACGATTTTGCCGACCTGAACACCTACGCCGAGGCGCACCCCAAGGACGTCGAGAAGAAGATCTACGGCATCGGCTCCGGCGCGCCGGCCAATATCTCGTTGCAGGAGATCATCAAGAAGAATGACTTCAACCTCGGCCAGTGGAAGCTGGTGGAGTCCAGCGAGCAGGCGATGCTGGCGGAAGTGTCGCGGGCCGTGAAGAAACAGAAGTTCGTGACCTTCCTCGGCTGGACCCCGCACCCGATGAACGTGCAGCTGAAAATGCACTACCTCAAAGGTGGCGAGAAGTATTTCGGCGACACCGGCAGCGTCTACACCCTGACCCGCAAGGGTTATGCACAGGCCTGCCCGAACGTCGGCAAGTTGCTGACCAACCTGAGCTTCACCCAGGAAATGGAGAACAGCATCATGTCCGAGGTGGCCAACAAGAAGGTCAGCAATGCGGATGCGGCCAAGGCCTGGATCAAGGCCAATCCGGGGATGCTGGACACCTGGCTGGAAGGGGTGAAGACCCTCGATGGCAAGGATGCGCTGGCGGCGGTGAAGGCCAAGCTGTAGTGGGCTGGATGGGGACGCTGCACCCTGAAGCGCCAGCGTCCCCATCCCAGCTTTTGAAAGCTGGGCTGAAGCCCGGCGCGCGCGCCATCCTTGGGCAAGCGCCTGGGCAATGCTTTAACCTGACGCCCTTGAATCAATCCACCCGCGAGGAACCATGGCCTGGCCCAACCGCCATTCACTCTTTCCCTTCCTGAGCTGGCTGCCTCGGCAAACCCGCGCCAGCGTCGGACGTGATCTGTTGGTGGGGCTGAGCGGCGCCATCCTGGCCCTGCCGCAATCCATTGCCTACGCCCTGATCGCCGGGCTGCCGCCGGAGTACGGCCTGTATGCCGCGATAGTGCCGGTGCTGATCGCCTGCCTCTGGGGCTCTTCCTGGCACCTGATCTGCGGCCCGACGGCGGCCATTTCCATCGTGCTCTATGCCAGTGTCAGCCCCCTGGCCGTGCCCGCGTCCCAGGACTACATCACCCTGATCCTGTTGCTGACCCTGCTGGCCGGGGTGTTCCAGTGGTTGCTGGGCATGCTGCGCTTTGGCGCCCTGGTGAACTTCGTCTCGCACTCGGTGGTGCTGGGGTTCACCCTCGGCGCCGCCGTGGTAATCGCCCTCGGCCAATTGCCCAACCTGCTGGGGCTGGACCTGCCGAACCAGGCCACCGCCCTCAACAGCCTGCTCTCACTGCTGGGCCACCTCGACGCTGTGGATAAACCCTCCTTGCTGCTCGGCCTGGGCACCTTGTTGTTGGGGGTGGCGCTGAAACTGCTGCTGCCCCGCTGGCCGAGCCTGTTGATAACCTTGGTACTCAGCGCCCTGGTGGTGTGGATGTGGCCCGCGCTGTTCGGCCATGTGCAACTGGTCAGCGCCTTTGTCGGCCAACTGCCACCCCTCAGCCCCCTGCCGCTGGACCTGGAAATGATCCTGCGCCTGCTGCCCAGCGCCGTGGCGGTGGGGATGCTGGGGCTGGTCACCAGTTTGTCGATTGCCCGCTCACTGTCGGCCCGCTCCGAACAATTGCTCGATGCCAACCAGGAAGTGCGTGCACAGGGTCTGTCGAATATCGTCGGCGCGTTTTTTTCCGGCTATCTGTCGTCCGGCTCTTTTACCCGCTCCGGCCTGAGCTACGAAGCCGGCGCGCATTCACCGCTGGCCGGGGTATTTTCCGCACTGTGGGTGGCGCTGTTTGCCGTGAGTGGCGCGTCGCTGATCGCCCATATTCCGATCCCGGCCATGGCGGGCAGCATCCTGCTGATCTGCTGGGGGCTGGTGGACCATCGCGGCATCCGCGCGTTGTTCCGGGTCAGTCGCGCCGAGTTCGTGGTGATGAGTCTGACCTGCATCGCCACCTTGCTCCTAGAGCTGCAAACGGCGATTTATGCCGGGGTCCTGGCGTCGCTGTTTTTCTACCTCAAGCGCACCTCGCAACCGCGGGTGCAGCAATGGCGCGAGGGTGACGAGGACATCCTGCGGGTTGGCGGCTCGATCTTCTTCGGCGCCAGCCACTACCTGCAAGTGCGCATGCAACGCTGCCACGCGCCACGCCTGGTGATCGAGGCCCAGCACATCAATTTCATCGATTACTCGGGGGTGGAAATGCTGCACCAGGAGGCCAGGCGTCTGCGGCGCCAGGATCGCAGCCTGATCCTGCGCCGGGCGCGCCAGGCGGTGAAGGAGGAGTTGATCAAGCTCGAAGGACCGCAGCATTGCCCGATCCACTTCGAAGACTGACCCCAAGGTTTGACGGGGGCGCTCCCTGTGGCGAGCGAGCTTGCTCGCGCTGGACTGCGCAGCAGGCCCAAAGCCGGGCACCGTCGTCCGTCTGACAGACTTCGAAAGCCGGTTCTACCACCGCTGCGCGGCCGAGCGCGAGCAAGCTCCTCGCCACACTGTTGCAGCCCGTTACTGCGCCAATTGCCGCCGCAACTCAGCCAGCACCGGCGCGCTGTCCGGGCGCACGCCACGCCAGAGGTAGAAGGCTTCCGCCGCCTGCTCGGCGAGCATGCCCAGGCCATCCATCACCTGCGTCGCCCCGTGCTCCCTGGCCCAACGGCAGAACGGCGTAGGTTCCTTGCCGTACATCATGTCGTAGCACAGGGTGTGGCCGGGCTCGATCAGGCTCCCGGCAATCGGCGGCACATCGCCGGAGAGGCTGGCCGAGGTCGCGTTGATGATCAGGTCCACCGACTCTTGCAACCAGTCGAAACCGCTGGCCGACACCGGCCCCAGGTCGGCGAACAACTCCGCCAGCAGCTCGGCCTTTTCCACTGTGCGGTTGGCGATGATGACCGAGGCCGGCTGTTCCGCCAGCAGCGGTTCCAGGGCACCGCGCACCGCGCCACCGGCCCCCAGCAGCAGGATGCGCTTGCCCTTGAGGCTGAACCCGGCATTGACCGTCAGGTCCCGGACCAGGCCGGCACCGTCGGTGTTGTCCCCCAGCAGGCGGCCGTCGGCGAGCTTGCTCAAGGTGTTCACCGCACCGGCCCGTTGCGCGCGCTCGGTCAGGCTGTCGGCCAGGCGATAGGCTTCTTCCTTGAACGGCACGGTGACGTTGGCGCCACGGCCCTCGGCGAAGAACGCCCGGGCGCTGCCGGTGAAGTCGTCCAGAGGTGCCAGCAGGGTGTTGTAGTCCAGTTGCTGAGCCGTCTGCTCGGCGAACAGGCGATGGATCAGCGGCGATTTGCTGTGGCCGATCGGGTTACCAAAAACGACGTACTGATCCATCTGCTAAAGCCCTTTTGTTCAAGCGGAACCGGCCAGCCAGTCACGGTCTTGCAGGAAGTATTCGGTCAGGCGTGCTTCTTCGCTGCCGGGCTCGGCTTTCCAGTCATAGCCCCAACGCACCTGCGGCGGCAGCGACATCAGGATCGATTCGGTGCGCCCGCCCGATTGCAGGCCGAACAGGGTGCCACGGTCGTAGACCAGATTGAACTCGACGTAGCGGCCCCGGCGGAATTCCTGGAACTCGCGTTGCTGGGCGGTGTAGGCCGCAGCCTTGCGGCGCTGGACGATCGGCAGGTAAGCCTCGATGTAGGCGTCACCGATGGCGCGCATAAAGGCGAAGCTGGTGTCGAAGTCCCACTCGTTCAGATCGTCGAAGAACAGGCCGCCAATGCCCCGTGGCTCGCTGCGATGCTTGATGTGGAAGTAGCTGTCGCACCAGGCCTTGTAGCGTGGATAAACATCGGCGCCGAACGGTGCGCAGGCCTTTTCGGCGACCCGGTGCCAGTGCACGCAGTCCGCTTCATTGCCGTAATAGGGGGTCAGGTCAAAACCGCCACCGAACCACCAGACCGGCTCTTCGCCTTCTTTCTCGGCGATGAAGAAGCGCACGTTGGCGTGGGATGTCGGCACGTGAGGGTTGTGCGGGTGGATCACCAGCGACACGCCCAGGGCCTCGAAACCGCGACCGGCCAGCTCCGGCCGGTGGGCACTGGCCGAAGGGGGCAAACCGCTGCCGAACACGTGGGAAAAGTTGACGCCGCCTTTTTCGATCACCGCTCCGTCGCCAATCACTCGGGTGCGTCCGCCACCGCCGGCCGGGCGGGTCCAGGCGTCCTCGATGAAGCGTGCGCCGCCGTCTTCGGTTTCCAGCGCAGCGCAAATGCGGTCTTGCAGGTCGAGCAGGTAGGCTTTTACGGCCTCGGTGCGGGTAGTCATGGCATCACCTTGAATCGGGGCAAAGCTACGCGGCGCTAGGGATGAAGCAGGGGCCGGCGCAAATGGGCGCGTAGCATAACACTGCACCCCGGCCTGCCGCAGTTGACGAAGGTCAAGCAGAGGAGTCCGATAGAACACTTTCGCGACACGACCGAGGAGAGAATGCAGATGGCCAAACGTATCCAGTTCCGTGCCCATGGCGGCCCCGAAGTACTTGAATATGCGGACTACCAGCCCGCCGAGCCGGGCCCGCAACAAGTCCGTGTCAGCAACAAGGCCATCGGCCTGAATTTTATCGACACCTATTTCCGCAGTGGCCTGTATGCGCCGCCGAGCCTGCCATCAGGCCTGGGCGCCGAAGGCGCGGGCGTGGTCGACGCAGTGGGCAGCGAGGTCACCCAGTTCAAGGTTGGCGACCGTGTGGCCTATGGCAGCGGCCCCCTAGGCGCCTACAGCGATGTGCATGTGCTGCCGGCGGCGAACCTGGTGCACCTGCCGGACTCCATCAGCTTCGAACAGGCGGCGGGCGTCATGCTCAAGGGCCTGACCGTGCAATACCTGTTGCGCCAGACCTACGAGCTCAAGGGCGGCGAAACCGTGTTGTTCCACGCGGCGGCCGGTGGCGTCGGCTCCCTGGCCTGCCAATGGGCCAAGGCCCTGGGGGTAAAACTGATCGGCACCGTCAGTTCGCCGGAAAAAGCCGCCATCGCCAAGGCATTGGGCGCCTGGGAGACCATCGACTACAGCCATGAAGACGTGGCCAAGCGCGTGCTGGAACTGACCGACGGCAAAAAGTGCCCGGTGGTCTACGACGGCGTGGGCAAGGACACCTGGCTGACCTCCCTGGACTGCCTGGCGCCACGCGGGCTGATGGTCAGCTTCGGCAATGCCTCGGGCGCAGTGGAGGGGGTCAACCTGGGAATCCTATCGGCCAAGGGCTCGCTGTACGTCACCCGGCCGACCCTGGCGAGCTACGCCAACAACGCGCAAAACCTGCAACTGATGGCTGATGACCTGTTCGCGATGATTGCCAGCGGCAAGCTGAAGATTGAGATCGGCCAGCGTTATCCACTGTCCGACGCCGCCAAGGCCCACACCGAATTGTCGGCGCGTCGTACCACCGGCTCGACCATTTTGCTGCCCTAAACCCGGCAGGTGCGTGGCGCGAAACAACCACGGCAGGCGTATGAATCCATACATGACCTGGCTAAGTGCGGAGCGCTGCGCACTCAATACAGAGACTCACCACACCGTGGAATATCCATTGATGGAGCCCATATAAAAGCCGATTAGAAGACAAGTCTTGCTCCTCGGCCGTATTACTTTAGCCTCGCCCTGCACAATAGACTTTTACCCTAGTGGTCAGGGCGAACGACCGGGGCCCTTGGGGGTAAAGTAAATTTATTACGAACTCCCGATTGCCGCTCATTCCTCGTTACTTCATTACCGTCCGGGGCGACGTCAAGATTTAAAGTGTATCTCCAAATATTATCAAGACCTCAAACACCACGGACGGGAAAACCAACGCCACGCTCACTGTCTGCATCGACATTCTGTGAATGGACGCAAGGCGCGCCAGGCACGGTTTTACATGCCTGCACCCTAGTTCTACCAACAGGACTTGTCTGAAAAAAATCCAGAAACATAAGTCGCACACCATTCAAAAATCAAAACCTGTTAGGATTTTACCTCCTAATAACTGTAATTAGAAATGCAGAAGACAGATGATGATTTTTCATAAAAAAAGATATTCCCATGCAGTATAAAAGAATACTGATCGCTGCTTTCCTGCCCACACTTTTTCTACCCAGCCTCGCTTATTCCAATCCGCTCAACGCTCTGTGCCGCAGCAGCCCGAACGCCTCTGCAGGTAACAATCAAGCTGAAATACGTTTGACGAGCCTGAAACCGTTCAATGCAGTACCTGTCAATGGCGTATTAGGTACTGCCAACATGACCGGTTCTCTTATATGCGGCGGTAGCAACGGTAGCAGCATGTGGGGCAAAACCTTTGTCATACAAGGTTTCCCCAATAGCGGAGAAAGTGGATACGTCTGCAAGACACAACTAGACGGTGTTGGTATTCGTTATAGAAATGCTGACGGCGGTGGATATACACCCTGTAGCCGTTGGGGGGAATTTTTCAAAATAACAAACGTGGTCAATGGCCAAATATACACCATGAATACTCCACTCGTAGCCGAGCTTATAAAGACCAAGGAAAATACAACCCTACCCCCTGGTACTCATGATGTATTGATTGATCCAAAAAACTCACTCACTTCCTTCTGGCCAGGGACAACTAACAGTAGTGCCTGGGGCAAAATTGTGTTTGTGGCAAATACCAAGTTGCTGGTCAACCCGTGTCACTTCAGCAGTGCGCAAACTAACGTCAGATTTGGAACTGTGCAGGTAGATGATGTGGCAAGAGGGGCTGTAGAAAGGCCGTTCAAGCTTGAGTTCAGTGGTTGTGGCATCCAGAGTAACGCGGAATACTTCAACAACGTTGCATCACTCCGTTTCCTTTCAGCAAACATACGTGCTGATGGCAACCTCGATACCATCCCCTGCGAGAAAGGGTGTGCGAAGGGCACCGTCATTGAAGTGAAGCCTGAAGGGGGCGTAGCTATCAACCTAAATGAAAAGTTCAGACTGAAGAATGGAAACTACAGTATTGGCAATGACACGATCACCCATCAGTTCGTCGCCAAACTTAAACCTGCGACTGCGTCGTCAGTCATTACGCCCGGGCGCACGGACGCCATACTCACCCTAATCATCGATTCTCTCTAGACCGCGCTCGCCTGCATCACAGGGCAAGCAGCACCCAGCATTGCCTGATGTGCCTGCCTGCATGAGCTGGAGCCAGTGACTGTCCTCACAGGAAACTGGCCCGGCTCATCACGCTGAGCGAATGACCTTCCCGCTGGCCAGGTCACGGATAACACTCGGATTCTTGCGCCCACCCAAGCTGCCACCCAGCACCAGATCCAGCTGCCCGCGAAAGTACTGCTCCACGCGGATTCGCGTGCGTGCCGCGGGACGCCCCTGGGGATTGGCCGAAGTGGAAATCAACGGACCGACCAAGGCACACAGCTCACGCACCTGCGGATGGTCGCTGACCCGCAATGCCACGGTGTCGTGGACCCCGGTAATCCATTCCGGCAACAGGTCCTGATGGGGCACCAACCAGGTGTTGGGCCCGGGCCAGGTGCTGGACATGCGCTCGATCCAGGTGTCCGGGAAGTCTTCGAAGAGAAAGTCGAACTGGCGGATGTTATCGGCGATCAGGATCAGGCCCTTGTCCACCGAACGCGACTTGATCGCCAGCAGACGATCCACTGCCTCCTCGTTCCATGGATCGCACCCCAGGCCCCAGACCGCTTCGGTTGGGTAGGCAATTACCGCTCCTGCGCGAATTTCTCGTGCGGCTTGTTGCACGCGCCAACTGCTGACCATTACTGATTCTCCGGGATTAAGGCTGTGCGCAGTTTACCGATCTTGTCTGTAAAACCTAGCTCACCCGCGCAAACCAGCGACCGGACTCACAGACGGCGCGCCCTGCCAATTCCAGCTCCGTAAGTTCACCCAACACCTTGGGCAACGCCCAGCCGCTGGCCGTGGCCAGAGCCTCGCTGGTCTGCGGCGCCGCGTGCAGCAGCTGCAGCAACGGATGCTCGGCGACAGCCGGCGGTGACTCTGTGGATAACCCCAGGTGCTGCCAACCGCGCAGGGCTTCGAGAATGTGTTCGATGGTCTCCACCAGCACCGCGCCATCGCGAATCAATTGATGACAGCCACGGGCCCCGGGGTGATGAATCGACCCCGGAATGGCGTAGACCTCACGCCCCTGTTCCCCCGCCAGGCGCGCGGTGATCAACGACCCGCTGGCGACACTGGCCTCGACCACCAGCACCCCCAGGGACAAACCACTGATGATCCGGTTGCGCCGTGGGAAGTGGCTGGCCTGGGGCCCGGTCTCCAGCGGGAACTCGGAAACTACCGCGCTGCCGCCCTCAATCATCGCCTCGGCCAGGGCCCGGTGGCGCTGTGGATAAAAATTTTCCAGGCCGGTGCCGAGCACGCCCACGGTTTGCCCGCCAACATCCAGTGCAGCCTGATGCGCCGCACCATCGATGCCCAAAGCCAAGCCGCTGGTGATGACAAAGCCGGCCCCGGCGAGGCTGCGGGAAAAAGCCCTTGCCGTGTCCATCCCGGGCTTGGACGCACGGCGGCTGCCGACCATCGCCAACTGCGGTTTTTCCAGAATCCGTGGGTCACCCGCGACAAACAACAGGGGTGGAGCGTCAGGCAATTGCGCGAGCAACGCCGGGTAGCCCGGCTCGCCCAACAGCAGCAAATGCTGGCCCGGACACTCAAGCCAGGCCAATGCACGGCTGGCGCCATCCCGTACTTCGGCACTGCGCCGGGCCTCGGTACAAGCCTGAGGCAACCCCAGGGCACGCCACGCACTGGCCGGCGCGCTGATGGCCTTGGAGGCCGAACCAAAGGCGTCGAGCAAGCGCTGAAAACGCCTCGGACCTAGCTCCGGCAGGCGATGCAAACGTAAACGCGCTTCCAGTTCCGCGGGGGAAACCTGGGCAGTGACAGGCTGGGTCATAGGATCATCCTTGATCGTTATAAGCCCCGCTGTGGCGGGAATAAGCTGTGGATAACTCTGTTGGTAACTTGTTGAGGAATGGGCTGCTTCAAGGGTTGCGCAGCTTGTCCTGCACTGCCAGCGAACGCGAGGCGCTGAGCACCAATCCATAGCTGAGCCGGTCATAGGTTCGAAACACCATCAGCAGTCCGGCACGTTCGTCGGGAATCTTCACCTGTTCACCGGCGACCCGGTCACGCACGGTTTCGCCGGTCTTCATCACCGCCAGCACGTTGCCGGGTGTCAGGCCGTCCAGCCGGCCCTTGTCCAGGGTCACCACATCCATGGCCCCGACCTGGGTCACCCCACGCGGCACATCGATGATCAGGCCGTCGACGGGGCGATCCGGCGCGCTGGGCACGAAGTTCTCTGCCGCGGGCGGGGCCTGGCTGGGGAACAGGCGATCCCCCGGGCGCACCTCCTGAGTGGTGCGTTGCAGGGCCAAGGTCGCCAGGTCACCGTCGAGCGCCAGCACCTCGCCGCCGCCGATATCGTCGGCATTGATCCCCAATACCTCCTGGCTTTGCGGATCGCGGTAGACCTTGCCCTGACGGAAGATGCCATAGGCCGCGGGCAGCGCCACGTCGAAATGCCCGCGCGCGAACACACGGTCGCCGCTGCCGGCCAGGACCCGCTCGGCATCGCCGGCAACGATATAGGGCGCCTGCCGGAAATCCTCTTCGCGCTCGATCATGCGATTGCCCAGCAGGAAGCTGTCGATGGCGTGCAGTGGCAGAGCCGGTATCGCGTCCACCAGGGGCGTGCGCCGTACTTGCGGGGATAACTTGAGGGTGCCGCGTGAGGTGCCGCGCTCGAGGTTGAGCTGCGGCTGTCCGGAAGCCTGGACCAGGGTCAGGACATCGCCCGGATACAGCAGGTCGGGATCACCGACCTGGGCATTGGCTTTCCACAATGCCGGCCATTGCCAGGGATCACGCAGGAATTGGCCGGCGATGCTCCACAGCGTATCGCCCGCAGCCACCGTATAGCGCTGTGGATAACCCTCCCGAAGTGGCACCTGCGCCTGGGCGATCGCGGCCCAGCCCAACAGCAGCAAGGCGAGTAGTGATTTCCTCATGCGGTGAATCCCTTTATTATGTGCGTTCGCGTGAAACGCCAGAGCCTGCGCGGCTCGCTCCTCCTGCTGGAGCACGTTTTGCAACGGTAGCCCGGGTCCAGCACCTGCAAGGCCACCGACTCCGCCCTTACTTCACACGTGTAGCAATTACGCCTATGGCCATTTTAAACATCCTCGAATTCCCCGATTCGCGCCTGCGCACTATCGCCAAACCGGTGGACGTAGTGGACGACGAAGTGCGTCAGTTGGTCGACGACATGTTTGAAACAATGTATGAAGCGCCCGGCATCGGCCTGGCTGCGACTCAAGTCAACGTACACAAGCGCATCGTGGTCATGGACCTCTCCGAAGACCGCAGCGAACCACGGGTGTTCATCAACCCCGAGTTCGAAGTCCTCACCGACGAGATGGAGCAGTACCAGGAAGGCTGCCTGTCGGTGCCGGGTTTCTACGAAAACGTCGATCGCCCGCAACGCGTCAAGATCAAGGCCCTGGACCGCGACGGCAAGCCGTATGAGCTGATCGCCGAAGGCCTGCTCGCGGTTTGCATCCAGCATGAATGCGACCACCTCAACGGCAAGTTGTTCGTTGACTACCTGTCCACGCTCAAACGTGACCGGATCAAGAAGAAGCTGGAAAAACAGCATCGCCAGAACGCTTGATGCCCTTCTTCCAAAGGCTTGCAGCAGCAAGCCTTTTTCTTTTCCGCATGTTTACCACCGAGAATTCCCATGACTGAGCCACTGCGCATCGTCTTTGCCGGCACCCCGGAATTTGCCGCCGAACACCTCAAGGCCCTGCTCGAAAGCCCGTACGAGATCGTTGCGGTCTACACCCAGCCGGACCGCCCGGCGGGGCGCGGGCAAAAACTGATGCCGAGCCCGGTCAAGCAGCTGGCCCTGGAACACGACATCGTGGTGCTGCAACCGCCGACCCTGCGTGCTCCCGAAGCCCAGGCCGAATTGGCGGCGCTCAAGCCCGACCTGATGGTGGTGGTGGCTTACGGCCTGATCCTGCCGCAGGTGGTGCTGGATATTCCGCGCCTGGGCTGCATCAACAGCCACGCTTCGCTGCTGCCACGCTGGCGTGGTGCGGCGCCGATCCAGCGCGCGGTGCAAGCCGGCGACGCGATGAGCGGCGTGACCGTGATGCGCATGGAAGCCGGCCTGGACACCGGGCCGATGCTGCTCAAGGTCAGCACCCCGATCACCGCCGAAGACACCGGTGGCAGCCTGCACGACCGCCTGGCGCACATGGGCCCACCGGCCGTGGTGCAGGCCATCGCTGGCCTGGCTGCCGGCACCTTGCACGGCGAAGTGCAGGACGACACGCTCGCCACCTACGCCCACAAGCTGAACAAGGACGAGGCGCGTATCGACTGGAGCCGCCCGGCCGTTGAGCTGGAGCGCCTGGTGCGCGCCTTCAACCCGTGGCCGATCTGCCACAGCAGCTTGAATGGCGAAGCCTTGAAAGTCCTGGCCGCGCAACTGGCTGAAGGCCAGGGCGCACCGGGTGAAATCCTCGGCGCCAGCAAGGACGGCCTGATCGTCGCCTGCGGTGAACAGGCGCTGTGCCTGACCCGCCTGCAATTGCCCGGCGGCAAGGCCCTCAGCTTCAGTGACCTGTTCAACAGCCGCCGCGAGAAATTCGCCATCGGCACGGTCCTCGGCCAAACGGTAGACGCCCAATGAACCCGCGTCTGGCCGCCGCCAAGGCCCTGGCAGCCGTACTCAACGGCAAGGCATCGCTCAACAGCTCGCTGCCGACCCAGCTGGACAAGGTCGAAGACCGCGATCGCGGCTTCACCCAGGACCTGGCCTTCGGCACTGCGCGCTGGCAGCCACGGCTGTCGGCACTGGCGGCCAAACTGCTGCAGAAGCCGTTCAAGGCAGCCGATGCCGATGTCGAGGCCCTGCTGCTGGTCGGTCTCTACCAACTGCTCTACACCCGGGTTCCACCCCACGCCGCCATCGGCGAAACCGTGGGTTGCGCCGACAAGCTGAAAAAACCCTGGGCCAAGGCCCTGCTCAATGCCGTGCTGCGCCGCGCCCAGCGTGAAAGCGAAACGCTGCTGGCCGAGCTGGAACATGACCCGGTGGTGCGCACAGCCCACCCGCGCTGGCTGCAAAAGTCGCTCAAGGCGTTCTGGCCCGAGCAGTGGGAGGCCATCTGCGCGGCGAATAACGCGCACCCGCCGATGATCCTGCGGGTCAACCGCCGTCACCATTCCCGTGATGCCTACCTCGGGCTGCTGAGCGCCGCCGGTGTAGCGGCCACGCCTTGCGTGTACAGCCAGGATGGCATCGTCCTCGACGCCGCCGCCGATGTGCGCGGCCTGCCGGGCTTTGCCGAAGGCTGGATCAGCGTGCAGGACGAAGCCGCGCAACTGGCCGCCGACCTGCTGGACCTGGCCCCCGGCCAACGGGTGCTGGACGCCTGCTGCGCACCGGGCGGCAAGACCTGCCACATCCTTGAAGTCGAGCCCAAGCTGGCCGGCGTGGTCGCCGTCGACCTGGAAGCCAAGCGCCTGGTGCGCGTGCGGGAAAACCTCGAACGCCTGGGGCTGGCCGCCGAACTGATCGCCGCCGATGGCCGCGACACCCAGGCCTGGTGGGACGGCAACCCGTTCCAGCGGATCCTGCTGGACGCGCCATGCTCGGCCACCGGGGTCATCCGCCGCCATCCGGACATCAAGCTCACCCGCCAAGCCGACGACATCGCCGCCCTCGCACAGCTGCAAGGCGAGCTGCTGGACGCGCTGTGGCCAACCCTCGACGTCGGCGGGATCCTGCTCTACGCCACCTGCTCGACCCTGCCCACTGAGAACACCGCAGTGATCGAAGCGTTCCTGGGGCGCACCCCGGGAGCTCGCGAATTGGACATCGCCGGGCAAAACGGGCAGCCTGCGGCCGGCTTGAAGCAACCCCACGGTCGTCAGTTGCTGGCTCAGCAAGGCGGCCATGACGGGTTCTACTACGCCAAGCTGATCAAGATCGCCGCCGCGCGCGGTTAACCGGGTTTAAGGGAGTGACTGGATGAAGATCATCATCCTCGGCGCAGGGCAGGTGGGTGGCACCCTGGCGGAACACCTGGCCAGCGAAGCCAACGACATCACCGTGGTCGACACCGACGGCGAACGCCTGCGGGACCTCGGCGACCGCCTGGACATCCGCACCGTGCAGGGCCGCGCCTCGTTCCCGACGGTGCTGCGCCAGGCCGGTGCCGACGACGCCGACATGCTGGTGGCGGTGACCAACAGCGACGAGACCAACATGGTCGCCTGCCAGGTCGCCCACACCCTGTTCCACACCCCGACCAAGATCGCCCGGGTGCGCGAAGCCGCGTACCTGACCCGCGCCGGCCTGTTCGACAACGACGCGATCCCGGTGGACGTGCTGATCAGCCCCGAGCAGGTGGTGACCAACTACATCAAGCGCCTGATCGAACACCCCGGCGCCCTGCAAGTGATCGACTTCGCCGAAGGCAAGGCGCAGCTGGTGGCGGTCAAGGCCTACTACGGCGGCCCGCTGGTGGGCCAGCAACTGCGCCAGTTGCGTGAGCACATGCCTAACGTCGATACCCGGGTGGCGGCGATCTTCCGTCGTGACCGGCCGATCATGCCCAAGGGCGATACGGTGATCGAAGCCGACGACGAGGTGTTCTTCATTGCCGCCAAGGCCCACATCCGAGCGGTGATGAGCGAGATGCGCCGCCTTGATGAAACCTACAAGCGCATCGTCATCGCCGGTGGCGGGCAGATCGGCGAGCGTCTGGCCGAGGCCATCGAAAGCCGCTACCAGGTGAAGATCATCGAGATGAACCCGGCGCGCTGCCGCTACCTCTCGGACACCCTGGACAGCACCGTGGTGCTGCAGGGCAGCGCCTCGGACCGCGACCTGCTGCTGGAAGAGAACATCGCCGACGCCGACATCTTCCTGGCCCTGACCAACGACGACGAGGCCAACATCATGTCGTCGCTGCTGGCCAAGCGCCTGGGGGCGAAGAAGGTCATGACCATCATCAACAACCCGGCCTACGTCGACCTGATCCAGGGCGGCGATATCGACATCGCCATCAGCCCGCAGTTGGCCACCATCGGCACCCTGCTGGCCCACGTGCGCCGTGGCGATATCGTCAGCGTGCACTCCCTGCGCCGGGGCGCGGCGGAGGCGATCGAGGCCATCGCCCATGGTGACGCCAAGTCGAGCAAGGTGATCGGGCGCGCCATCGAGAACATCGGTCTGCCGCCGGGCACCACCATCGGCGCGATCATTCGCGATGAAGAAGTGCTGATCGCCCACGATGACACCGTGATCGAGGCCGGCGATCACGTGATCCTGTTCCTTGTGGATAAAAAGCACATCCGCGACGTGGAAAAACTGTTCCACGTCGGCCTGAGCTTCTTCTAACCCCTCGCGCTCGCCTGTGGCGGCTGCCCCAGGCTCGGGCGCGTTGCCACAGCCGCTGTGCTTCTTGCACAACCAAAACTATCCACAGGACCCAAGACCATGCTGGATTCCCTGGAAAAAATGCTCGCCAAGGGTGTGGATAACGCCCTGTTACGCTTCGGCCTGGGCAAGGGCTACCTGGACCTCGGTGAACCCGCCAAAGCCGCCGAGCACCTGCAACGCTGCGTGGCCTTCGACCCCAAGTATTCGGCCGCGTGGAAGCTCCTGGGCAAGGCCTTCCTGGCCCAGGCCGACTATCCGGCCGCACGCCAGGCCTGGGAACAGGGCCTGGAAGCCGCCCGCGCTCATGGCGACAAGCAGGCAGAAAAGGAAATGACCGTCTTCCTCAAAAAGCTCGAGCGCCACTCCCAACCGTAAATCCCCCCGACCGTCCCAACCCGCGCCTCGGCGGCTACAGGGTTGAGGGGCGGTTGGAGGGTTCAGAGATAGCGCAGCGCAATGCCTTGCGCGTCGACCTGCACCACTTCCATGCGCACTCGCGGCGCAATGACCGGCAAGCCCTGGACCTGTCCATAGACCACCGCGCCCTTGGGCAGGGCGGCCAGGATCGGGTTTTGTACATACACGCCGCTGGACGACAGGTTGCGCGTCTGCCCCAGGCACTCGCCGAAGCTCTCGTGCTGGATGGTGATGCGGAAGGATTTACGCTGATCGGACATCTGTTGCGCCCTTGCTCGTCAGGTGTGGATAACTTCAGGCATGAAGTTATCCACAGATCATGCCAGCTCTTGTCAGTACCAGCGCTCTTCGCCGGGCGGACGTTTCTTGAAGCGTTTCATGCTCCACATGTACTGGCTCGGATACGCCGCCACATAGCGCTCGACCACCTTGCTCATGGCCGCGCAGGACACCTGGGTATCGGTGCTGTACATCGCTTCGGGTGCCGCTTCGAGGATCACCTTGTAGCCTGAACCGTCAGGCAGGCGCAGGGCGTGCAGGAATACACCCACCGCCTTGCCCCCGGCCAGCATGTTCGGCACGAACTTGCTGGTGAGCGCCTGGGTGGCGAAGAAGGGCACGAAGATCCCGGCGGATTCGGCCGGTTCCGGGTCGGCGGGAATCCCCACTGCCCCCCCTTTGCGCACTTCCTTGATGACACTGAGGATGCCTTCCTTGGTGGACGCGGCAACGCGATTGCCCAACTGCACCCGCTGTTTGCGCAGCAGATCATCCACCGCCTTGAGCTTGGGCGGACGGTAGAAAATGATCGGTTTGCACTGGTTGCAATAGAAGTGGTTGAGCACCTCCCAGTTGCCCAGGTGGCTGGTGATGCCGACCACGCCCTTGCCCGAGGCCAGAGCCTCCTTCAGCACCTCCAGGCCCTGGACTTCACGCACCAGGTCGATGGAGCGCTGGGCCGGCCAGATCCAGGCGCAGGCGCTTTCGGTCAGGGACTTGCCGATGTCTTTCAGGCTCTGTCCCACCAAACGCTCGCGTTCGGCGGGGTCCATTTCAGGGAAGCACTTGGCCAGGTTGATCCGCACCACATCGCGGGAACGGTTGGGGGTTTTCCACATGATCCAGCCAATGGCCGAACCGACGGCCTGCACTGCGCGCCACGGCAGCAGGGCAAACAACCGCAGAGCGCCCACCAGCAGGGCGCCTTTGAACTTATCCACAAGTGACTCCTGAGCTGTTGGTCATGACCTAGTCGCAGCCGGCTATTCTAACCGCGCGTTGGCGAGGAAGGCGTAGCGATCACAGTCACGGGTGTGATCCATGACCATGCCCGAGGCCTGCATCAAGGCATAACAGATGGTCGGTCCGACGAACGTGAAGCCGGCTTTCTGCAGGCCCTTGCTCATCGCCTGGGCCTCGGGCGTGACCGCCGGCACTTCACTGCGGTCCTTGAAATGATTGACTTTGGGCACCCCGCCGACAAACGACCAGAGCAGACCCACCGGGTCTTCCAGCTCCAGCCAGGCCTGGGCATTGCGCCGGGCGGCGTTGAGTTTGAGGCGGTTGCGGATGATCCCGGGGTCGAGCATCAGCTCGTCGATTTCGGCATCGCTCATCTGCGCCACCCGCTGCACATCGAAGCCGAACAGCACCTGGCGATAGCGCTCGCGCTTCTTCAAAACGGTGATCCATGACAGCCCGGCCTGGAACCCTTCGAGCAATAACAACTCGAACAAGCGCTGCGCATCGCGTAGCGGCACGCCCCACTCCTGATCGTGATAAGCCATGTACAGCGGATCATCGGAACACCAAAAGCAGCGTGGCATAAGGCTCCAGGGGGCGTGCGCACGACCGAATCGGGTATACTCCCGCTCCTTAAATCGCAGCCCAAGTAACAGGTGAATTTCGTGAGCCAGCCTACGCCAGCCGTGCGTACCTTCCAAGACTTGATCCTCGCCCTCCAGCAATACTGGGCCGAGCAAGGTTGTGTGGTACTTCAGCCCTACGATATGGAAGTAGGCGCCGGCACTTTCCACACCGCTACCTTCCTGCGGGCTATCGGCCCGGAAACCTGGAACGCCGCTTATGTGCAGCCCAGTCGTCGCCCGACTGACGGCCGCTACGGCGAAAACCCAAACCGCTTGCAGCACTACTACCAGTTCCAGGTGGTATTGAAGCCCAACCCGGACAACTTCCAGGAGCTGTACCTGGGTTCGTTGAAGCACGTGGGCCTCGACCCGCTGGTGCATGACATCCGTTTCGTCGAAGACAACTGGGAATCGCCAACCCTCGGCGCCTGGGGTCTGGGCTGGGAAGTCTGGCTCAACGGCATGGAAGTCACCCAGTTCACCTACTTCCAGCAAGCCGGCGGCATCGAGTGCTACCCGGTCACCGGCGAAATCACCTACGGCCTGGAACGCCTGGCCATGTACCTGCAGGGCGTGGACTCGGTGTACGACCTGGTGTGGGCCGACGGCCCGTTCGGCAAGGTCACCTATGGCGACGTGTTCCACCAGAACGAAGTGGAGCAGTCGACCTACAACTTCGAACACGCCAACGTCGAGAAGCTGTTCGAACTGTTCGACTTCTATGAAAGCGAAGCCAAGCGCCTGATCGAGCTGGATCAGCCGCTGCCGTTGCCGAGCTACGAAATGGTGTTGAAGGCTTCCCATACCTTCAACCTGCTGGACGCCCGCCGTGCCATCTCGGTAACCGCGCGCCAGCAATACATTCTGCGAGTCCGCACCCTGGCGCGTTCCGTTGCGCAAGCCTACCTGCTGGCCCGTGCCAAGCTGGGCTTCCCGATGGCGACCCCGGACCTGCGTGACGAAGTGTTGGCTAAGCTGGAGGCGGCACAATGAGTGCGCAAGATTTCCTGGTTGAACTGGGCACTGAAGAACTGCCACCCAAGGCCCTGAATACCCTGGCCGAAGCCTTCCTGGCCGGCATCGAGAAAGGCCTGCAGGCCGCTGGCCTGGGCTTTGAAGCCAAACAGGTCTATGCCGCGCCACGGCGCCTGGCGGTCCTGATCACCGCGCTGGCCACCCAGCAGCCTGATCGAAGCATCAACCTCGACGGCCCGCCACGCCAGGCCGCGTTCGACGCGGAAGGCAACCCGACCCAGGCAGCCCTGGGTTTCGCCAAGAAATGCGGCGTCGAGCTCAGCGAAATCGACCAGAGCGGCCCGAAACTGCGCTACAGCCAGAGCATCAAGGGCAAGCCGACTGCCAGCTTGCTGCCGACCATTGTCGAAGACTCGCTGAACGACCTGCCAATCCCCAAGCGCATGCGCTGGGGTGCCCGCAAGGAAGAGTTCGTGCGTCCGACCCAATGGCTGGTGATGCTGCTCGGTGACCAGGTCATCGATTGCACCATCCTGGCCCAGAAAGCCGGTCGTGAATCCCGTGGCCACCGTTTCCATCACCCGGAAACCGTGCGCATCAGCTCGCCGGCCAGCTACCTCGACGACCTGCGCGGCGCCTACGTGCTGGCAGACGCCAATGAGCGTCGCACGCTGATCAGCAAGCGCACCGAAGAACTGGCGCGCCTGCAGGAAGGCACCGCCATCGTGCCGCCAGCCCTGCTCGATGAAGTGACCGCCCTGGTCGAATGGCCAGTGCCGCTGGTGTGCTCGTTCGAGGAGCGCTTCCTCGACGTGCCGCAAGAAGCCCTGATCATCACCATGCAGGACAACCAGAAGTACTTCTGCCTGCTGGACGTCGACGGCAAATTGCTGCCGCGCTTCATCACCGTGGCCAACATTGAAAGCAAGGACCCGCAGCAGATCATCGCCGGTAACGAGAAAGTCGTTCGTCCGCGCCTGACCGATGCCGAGTTCTTCTTCAAGCAAGACAAGAAGCAGAAGCTCGAAGACTTCAACTTGCGCCTGCAGAACGTGGTCTTCCAGGAAAAACTCGGCAGCGTCTACGACAAGGCCGAGCGGGTTTCCAAGCTGGCCGCCTTCATCGCCCCACGCATCGGTGGCGACGCCCAGCGCGCGGCCCGTGCCGGCCTGCTGTCCAAGTGCGACCTGGCCACCGAAATGGTCGGCGAGTTCCCGGAGATGCAAGGCGTTGCCGGCTACTACTACGCCCTCAATGACGGCGAGCCGCAAGACGTTGCCCTGGCGCTGAACGAGCAGTACATGCCCCGTGGCGCCGGCGCGGCCGAACTGCCGAGCACCCTGACCGGTGCGGCGGTGGCCATTGCCGACAAGCTTGACACCCTGGTGGGGATCTTCGGCATCGGCATGCTCCCGACCGGCAGCAAGGACCCCTATGCCTTGCGCCGTGCGGCCCTGGGCGTACTGCGTATCCTGATCGACAAGAAGCTCGACCTGGACCTGACCGAAGCCGTGGCCTTCGCCGTCAACGCTTTCGGCAGCAAGATCAAGACCGCCGGCCTGGCCGACCAGGTGCTGGAATTCGTCTTCGACCGCCTGCGTGCGCGTTATGAAGATGAAGGCGTGGACGTGGCCACCTACCTCTCGGTGCGTGCACTGAAGCCGGGCTCGGCGCTGGACTTCGACCAGCGCGTACAAGCCGTGCAGGCCTTCCGCAAACTGCCGGAAGCCGCCGCACTGGCCGCCGTGAACAAGCGTGTATCGAACCTGCTGAGCAAGGTCGAAGGCAGCGTGCCGAGCACCGTGGAAGCCAAGTACTTCGACAACGCCAACGAGTTCTCCCTGTATTCGGCGATCCAGCAAGCGGATCAGGCGGTGCAGCCAATGGCCGCAGCGCGTCAGTACAGCGAGACCCTGGCCCGCTTGGCCGCCCTGCGCGAGCCGGTGGATGCGTTCTTCGAAGCGGTGATGGTCAACGCTGAAGACGCCAACGTACGGGCCAACCGCTATGCGCTGCTGGCGCGTCTGCGGGGCTTGTTCCTGGGCGTTGCCGACATCTCGCTGCTGGGCTGAGGGGCTGCTGGTGAAACTGCTGATTCTCGATCGGGACGGGGTGATCAACTACGACTCCGACGCTTACATCAAGTCGGTGGAGGAGTGGCACCCACTCCCCGGATCGATCGCGGCCATCGCGCAGTTGAGCAAGGCCGGCTGGACGGTAGCGGTCGCTACCAACCAGTCGGGCATCGCTCGCGGCTACTACGATATCGCCACCCTCGACGCCATGCATGAGCGCCTGCGGGCGCTGGTGGCCGAGCAGGGTGGCGAGGTCGGGCTGATCGTCTACTGCCCACACGGTCCCGATGAGGGTTGCGCCTGTCGCAAACCCAAGCCGGGAATGCTGCACGCCATTGCCGAGCACTATCAGGTGCCCCTGACCGGTCTATGGTTTGTAGGCGACAGTCTCGGTGACCTGGAAGCGGCCAAGGCCGTCGACTCTCAGCCAGTTTTGGTAAAAACCGGGAAAGGCACAAAGACCCAGGGCTTGAACCTGCCGGTTGGCACCTTGATTTTTGACGACCTGGCGGCTGTTGCCGCTGAACTTATCCACCACTAAAGCTCTTCTGAAATCCTGATCAAGGACTGTTCGGGGGTGCGCTTTTAATAGGCGGGCAGTGCCCGCAACGGTAAATGCCGCTATGTCGATCGTGCAGGCCATCAGAACTTTTTTCTTTTACCTGCTGCTGGGCACCAGCTCGTTGCTGTGGTGTTCCCTGAGCTTTTTTATCGCGCCTTTTTTGCCGTTCAAGGCGCGCTACCGCTTTATCAACGTTTACTGGTGCCGCTGCGCGTTGTGGCTGACCAAGGTTTTTCTCGACATCCGTTTTGAAGTCAAAGGCGCCGAAAACATCCCGGACCGCCCCTGCGTGATTCAGTCGAACCACCAGAGCACCTGGGAGACGTTCTTTCTCTCGGCGTACTTCGAACCTCTGAGCCAGGTGCTCAAGCGCGAGTTACTGTTTGTGCCGTTCTTCGGCTGGGCCATGGCCATGCTGCGGCCGATCGCCATCGACCGCGACAACCCCAAGGCCGCCTTGAAAGTGGTCGCCAAGAAGGGCGATGAACTGCTCAAGGACAACGTCTGGGTACTGATTTTCCCCGAGGGCACCCGGGTCCCCTACGGTCAGATCGGCAAATTTTCCCGCAGTGGCAGCGCCCTGGCGGTGAATGCCAACTTGCCGGTCCTGCCGATTGCCCACAACGCGGGCAAGTTCTGGCCGAAGACCGGTTGGGCCAAGCGCTCCGGCACCATCACCGTGGTGATTGGCGAGCCGATGTATGCCGAAGGCTCGGGACCACGGGCCATTGCCACCCTGAACGACCGGGTACAGGCCTGGAACGAACAGGCACAACGGGACATGGGTTCACTGCCGCCAGTGAGCGCCGAAGCGGAGTCGCTGGCGTCCTGAGTATCTGTGGATAACCTGTGTACGGTTTTCTGTCTAATCGGCGAAATAGCTTCGTAAATTTATGATTTATATACATATTTCCGAAGCTCATAAAACGCCGAAAAACGTGCATAAGTTTTTCGCAGCCCCTCGCGAGGGCCGAACTCGCGAGGCTGCGCTGGACCTGTAACACGCCGTCCATGCACCTGACACCCCCACGGCGGCCAGCAGCCTGGCAGCAGCGGCCACGGGTTACTCTTCCAGCAGTGGCAGTTGCAGGGTGAAGGTCGAGCCTTGCCCCAGTTGACTGCGGCAGATGATCCGCCCCTGATGGCGCTCCACCACGGCCTTGACCATCGACAACCCCAGCCCCAGCCCATCAATGCCCTGGGCCGAGGAAAATCTCTGGTACTGACCAAACAGCTGCGGCAGATCCTGGGCGGCGATGCCTTTGCCCTGGTCGCTGATCTCACAGCTCAGCCAGCCCTCGCGGCAACTGACATGCACGCTCACCACAGAGCCCTCGGGGCTGTACTTGATCGCGTTCTCCAGCAGATTGAACAACGCCCGCGTGAGCAGGGACTGATCGGCCAGGACCATGCCTTCGGCATCTTCGTCGAGGTCGTGGACCAGGGTGATGCGCTTCAACTGGGCAATGGTCGCCGCCAGGTCGAACGCATCCAGCACCAGCATCGCGAAGATGCTCGGCTGGAACTGATAAGCCTCGGACTCGGCCTTGGCCAACTGCACAAAGGCTTCGGTCAGGCTCAGTGCGCGGCGTACCTGCTGTTCGATCTGCAGGTACACCTGGTTCTCACCGGGCGCCTGATGGCGCTGCACATCGAGCAAGGCGAGGATCGCCGAGTGGGGCGCGCGCAAGTCATGGGACAGAAACCGCAGCAGCACCGCGCGCTGCTGCTCGGCATCGCGCTCGACGCTGAGGTCGGTGAAGCTCAGCAGCCAGCCGATCGGTGTATCGCTGTCAGCTGGCAGCAACGGGGCCCGATCCAGGCGCAGGCTGCGCTCTTGGGTATCGCGAAACTCCAGGCACTGCAGTTGCGACAGGTCAGGCGACGAACCCTGTGGATAACCCAGCTCCGCCAACTGGGCGAGCAGTTCAGTGCCCAGCAGCGGGTTGGCGAACAGTTCGCGGGCCTTGCGATTGGCCAGCAGGATCCTGCCATCGGGGTTGCTGATCAGCGTCGCCACCGGCAGGTACTCCAGGCCATCGGCGATAAACCGGCGAGTGTCGCGGGTGCGGCTCATGGCCTGTTCCAGGGCGACAATCTGCCCCTGCAATACATCGCCGGACGCGACCGGGGTATGGCGGCGCTCGGGCAGAACCTTGGGTTCGCTGTCCAGGCGCGCCAGCTCCCAGCCGAAATAAGCCAGGATCACGCTCAAGCGCCGCCAATTCCAGATCAGGTACGCCAGCAGCATCCCCAGCAGGCTGGCTGCGGGCGACCACCAGCCGCCCGCCCGCAGCAACAGTGCCGAGCCCAGCAATGCCAGGCCCATGCACCCCAGGGTCAACCACAGCGCATGGCGTGGGCGCCACAACAGCAGGCCGAGCAGGGCGGCCACCAGGGCCACCGACAGCAGGGTCGCCGGCCAGTTGCCCAGCGCCACGATACTGCGCTGCTGCAATAAACCGTTAAGCAGGTTGGCCTGGATCTCGATGCCGGGAGTGGTCCCCAGGCTGGCCGACTGCGGCGTGACGTAGCGATCACCCAGGCCCGGGGCCGTGGAACCGATCAGGATCAAGCGGTCACGCAGCAACTCCGGCGGCACGTCGCCACGCAACACACTGACATAGGGCACGCTGGGAAAACCGCCCGCCGCGCTGATGAAGGGAATCCGCACCTCATGGGCTCGCAGCCAACCCTGGGCCAGCTGAGGCTCGGCAGAGCCGGGCAGGGTCGCAGACGAGCCGGCCGGCCGCGTCATTTCATACAGCAGCCAGGCCAGTTGCGCCTTGGGGCTCTGCGCCAAGCCCTCACGCAAATACACGCTGCGCACAATGCCGTCGGCATCAGCCTGGGCATTGATATGCCCCACGGCCTTGGCACAGTCGCGCAACACGGCCACCGGTTCGATCTCACCCAGGGGTTGCCCATAGCGGGCGACGCTTTCGCGCAGCAACGGCAACAGCACATTGCCCGAGCGACACAGGGCCTGGGCCAGGCGCACATCGTTATCCGGCTGGCTGTCGGGCTCGCTGAAAATCACATCGAACAGCACGCCCCGAACCTCGGCCTCGCGCAAGCGGTCCAGCAGATCCGCATGCAGCGACCGCGGCCAGGGCCATCGGCCGAGTTGTTGCAGGCTGTAGTCGTCGATGGTGACGATCAGGATTCGCGGGTCGACGGGCAGGGGGCTGAGCCGGTTCAGGCTGTCGTACAGCAGGTTGTTCAGCGCCAGCCCCGGGGTCAGGGACAACAGGGCGGTCAGGGGCAGCAGGATCAGGCTGACCCAGAGCCATTCCCGTACCAGACCGCGAAACAGGCGCTGAGCCTGGGTCGGCTCCCGACCTTCCACACGGCGCCAACGCTTCATCGGCAGCAGGCCGCAGGCTTATTGAACATTGCTGGTGCGCGGGTAATAGAAAATGTCATACACACCCGTCTCGCCCTCCAGCCCGTGCTCATCGAAAGCAGAGAGACGCACATGGTAGAAAAAGGCCTTCAGGCCGCTGAAGTTGACCTCGGGGGTGCTGGAAAACTGCTCCTGCTTGATGTTCAGGAATTCCTTGTCGGTCGCCACCTGGGCACGGTAGCGCCTGGCGCCCGGCAAGGGTTTGAAGATCAACTGCCAGACCGGCGCGCTGCCTGTCTGTCCGGCCTGGCCCAGCAGTCGCGGTGCCGGCAGCAGGTCGATCGGGGTCAGGGTGCCTTGTTTCTGAATGCGCAGGCCCTGGCGGGCCATGACCTGCACCTCGCCGGGGAGCGGGCCCACCGGTTGATCCACAGGCTTGTTCCTAACCGGCTTTTTAGCCTGGGGCGGATCATCCTCCCGACTCACCGCCACCTGCCCGTTAAGCACTTCGACCAACGCCTGCTGATCGTCATTGCGCACTCGGAAATGAGTACCACGTACCCCCAGGACACCTACTGGCGTGAGGATCTGGAAGCGATCGTGGTCACTGCTGCGCTTGATCACATAGGATTCGATCTGGCCCTGTTCCAGGCTGACCTGGGGCACCGCGTACTCCTGGTTCAGGCGCAGGGTGATCTTCGAACTGGAGGGCAGCACCACCCGCGAACCGTCTCCCAACGAGAGGCTGACGAAGGCTGAAGGCGAGGTCTTCACCCCCTCCTGCTCATCAATATTCATGCCCTCTTCGAGGAGGGTTTCCCGGCCCTGGGCATCCACCTTCCAGGCTTCACCCGTCAGATGCTCCACCGTTGCCGGCAAGGGCTGGCCGCGGCATTGCAGATTGTCATCGATATAGGGCAAACGCCGAGGCGCGGCGCCGGCGTCCATCAGCGGCAGGAGCAGACACCCGAGCACACCACTCAGAACCAGCAGGCGACGGCCCGGGAAAGGCCAGGATAACGTGGGCTGCAAAGGGGTCGTTTGAGTCATGGAGTGTGCTTGGACCTGTGGCAAACCGACGGGTAAACCCTGTTATCGAACCTGTGCACCATACCTGAGGCCGATCCTGAGCCGATAGCTGCCCTTTCAAGCGCCAGCCAACGCGTGCGGTGCTGGTCAGGGTATGCGGTACAAAGCGCAGGTAAAAGTGCGTGGCGATCCAGGCATGCCGACACAAGGGGAGGGTGACACTTCCGTGTGTCGGCACCGTGGCGACAGATCGCCCGGTGATCATCCTGAGGAGGCACTCCTTTTATTCCCCTTCAACACGGCTTGCGAGCAACCCGTGTCCCGCCAGCCTGGCGGTTGACACTCCCTGTGTCGGAGCACTTCCTGATGCCCCGTGTGCCACTCAGCGAATAGGAATCTACCGCCCCCAAGGCTCGGCTGGCCGATTTGCAAGATTTGTTCAGAATCCTTGGGTTCTAGAACACCCAGCGTTGCTGCTCCTGGTGCAGGGCACTTTGCTCGACGTAATGCAGGGTACTGGGAGCCACCTGGTTCGAATCAGCAAAGCCTGTGACACTGGCACTCGCTTGCGGGCTGCGCTGAACCGGCAGGTGCCCAGGGTGGGCGCTGGCAGGCGACAACACCGTCGACCCCAGGCTGAGATAGACAGCCAGTGCCAAGGCACCGAAACACCCGAGATCCTTACCCTGCACCGCCCTCACCAGCAGCCCACGGCCTGTACGAAACATCTTCCCCATGATCCTTTTCCTTGCGGGTTGCAGTCGGTATGGTTCTGCCGCACGGCAGGCCGTGACAGTGCTCCTGTCGCCTACCGGCTATTTGACATCAGCGTACCGAGCCCGCAATCGCGTCAGAGCAAATCGCCACAATTGTTCAGATTCACCTTGGCGGCCTAAACTCACCTCCACTCAGACGCCGTAAAAAACGGCCACAGTGCTCCCCCTGCAATCAAGGAACTGCCCCGCATGCGTGTCGCAATACTGGATGACGAGCCCGCCGAACTGGCCCGGGTGGAACAGACACTGCGACAGATCCCCGGGCCGGGGGACCAGCCCTGGACCCTGCACAGCTTCGAACGTGGTGAGGACCTGCTGCGCCAGCTGCGTCGAGAGACCTTTGACCTGCTGGTGCTCGACTGGCAACTGCCCGACCTCAGCGGCCTGTCATTGCTGCGCTGGACCCGCGAACACATGGAAGCGCCGCCGGCCGCGATCATGCTCACCAGCCGGGATGCCGAAAGCGATATCGTCCAGGCGCTGAATGCCGGGGCCGACGATTACGTCAGCAAACCCTTCCGTCCCAACGAACTCAAGGCTCGGGTCATGGCGGTACTGCGCCGCCACGGTTTGCAGCGCAGCACCGCCACCGAAGTGCTGAGCTTCAATGACCTGACCTTCGATGATGCGGAGCTGACCGTGACCCGGGCAGGTCAACCCATCAGCCTTACCGACCGCGAATACCGCCTGGCGCGCTGCCTGTTCGACAACCTGGGGCGACCGCTGTCACGGGAATACCTGTACCAGCGGTTCTGGACCCACGAAGAGATCGTGTCCTCACGGCCGCTGGACACCCACATCTACCGCCTGCGCAACAAGTTGGGGCTGACCACCGACCGTGGCTGGCAGTTGCTGACCATCTACGGTTACGGCTACCGGCTGGAAAGTGTCGCGTCGCCTGGCGAGCAGGGCAACTGACCGCTTACCGTTAATAGCGACTTGATATCAGTGCGGGTCCTGCCAGACATCTTCATAGCCGGCGCGGTCGATGATGAAACGCGTCCCGCTCGGCAGGTACAGGTAATCGATCACCTCCGGCAGCAGCTCGACCAGGTGCTCGGCGCATAGGGGCTGGTAGAAATCCACGGCGGTGGAATGTTCGCCGCAGTGGATAAACCAACTGACCGTGCCGTTCTCGGGCAACTCGACCCGGGTGCCATAGATGGGCGACTGCGCAAGGGAGCCGGTGGCCAGTGCAATCATCGGCTCCGGCGCCTGGGGAGCGAGGTCGTAGCGTTCACAGATAAGCTGCTGTCGTTCGTTCATTGGCCCAGCCATCAAGGGAAAATAGGGAGAGTCCTGCCCAGGGCAAAGACCTGTTCGAGTGCCACCTCGTCATCGCTGTCACCGTCTTCGAAACACCTGAAACGACGCCCCCGCAGTGCCGGCTCCAGGCACTCGTGCAACGCCGCGGTCCGAAACAGCAACTCCATCCACAGCGTCTGCTCGCTCTCGAAGGTCAGGCGCAGATCATAGTCGGCGCGGCTGCCCAGGCCAGGGTCCTTGAACTCGATCACCTGCTCGGCCGCCCGCACACAATTCGCACTGCCGCGCAGCTGATCCATGACCTGCCGCACGTCCAGCGGCTCATCAAACACCAGACGATATTCATAGCTCATGCTCGTCTTAACTCCGTTCGCGGTCAGCTATCCAGCCACCAATTGAGCAAGGTCTCGTCATTGGTGTCATCGAGGTTTTTATAGATGTTGGCGTAGTACCACTCGATGCCCGTGGTCTCGCGGAAACGGTTGAAGAACAGGGCGATGTTGTCCATGCCGTTTCGCGCCGGCACCGACAATGTCAGATTGCCCTTATAGCGCCCGTCGAGCATGCCGCCCAACTCGGTCGCCACATCCGCCCCCAGGGCGATGATGTGTTCTTCCGGGATGTGATTCGAATAAATATGGATGCAGAAGTTACCGCCACGCTTGAGCACCACGGCGGGGACCTGCGGGTCCTTGATCGAAATAATATCGCCCTTGGCCAGGTTCAGCGTCAGCCCCGGTGAGTAGAGAATCTCGTAACTGTCCGCATCGATCCGCCGTACATGCAGCGGCTCATAGACCGGGCCATGGTCATTCTGCCCCGCGACGACCCGGATCGATATTTCCTGGTTTTCATCATCCATAACAAACTTCCGAGCGATTACTGTTTTTACAAAGGGTGAAAAGAGCCGAGCCGGGCTCAGCCCCGGATAGGGGTCAACTGCTCGACAAACACCTCTCGAAGCGCCTGTTCGATGGCCGGATCGTCTTGCAGCTCAGGTGCCAGCAACAGCACCAGCTGATCCAGGCCCATACACCAGGTGACGGAGCTGGCCATGCTGAAAATGATGCGGTCCTGTTCGATACGCACCTGTGCAACCCCGCCATAGCCGGAGAGGGCAGGGCTGGAGATTTCGAGGTGGTAGGTGTCCTGGCCCAGGGCGGCGTCCTGTTCGTCGCACTCGGTGCTGCGTTGCAACAATAGGTAGTGCTCGGGCTCATCGGCGGCATCGGCAAAAGCCACAAGCCATACATAGTCTTCCAGGGTTGCGCTGAAAAAACTGGCAGGCCATTCAACAGTCATGCTTGAACCTCAAGTGAAGCCAGTGAAGAGCACTCGCTCATGCGCGCAGGCTCAATGGCCCCGTGCTGTAAACAGGCATCTTCATAGGCGATATGTTGGTCGTCGGTGATGGAGGACAGGTAGTGGTCGATTACGGAAAAACCGACCTCGGGCGCGATATCCACAGTGAACAGCGACAGGCCCCGGGTAACCGTACACCTGGCGCCGAGGCTGCGCAGGTGCTGCACAATGCTCGAGCGCTCTGACTCGCGCTCGGCAAAAACCCGCAGCGTCGAGTGCCCGGATTGCCGCACCACGCGGATAGCGATCAGCTCATGGGCATCGGCGCGAGTCAGTACCCAGTCCCCCTTGCTCACGCCGTAGAGGTAATAGGGCGTGTTGTCCAACTCGTAGACACCTGCGCCCCGTTGGATGCCCCACAGCGACTCGTACTCCACCGGTGGGTAACCGTCGGCGTCGAGGGTGAGTTTGAAAATGATCTTGTGAAACTGTGCTGTCGAGTTATCCATTCCATCTCAAAGAGGCGCCGCCATGGGCCTCACGAACTGTCCGTAAAAGAAGTTTTCCTCGAAGGAAAATATGACCTCTGCACTGCCCGGCATCACCAGGGCCGTATTCTCATCGGACGGATAGAAAAAGTCGTCCCAACATTTTATAAAAATATCCCTGGGCACCTGCGCCGCGCAGCGTCTGCCCCAGAACAGCCAGAGCAGATCCGCCTCCGGGCTTAGCCGCCGCTCGAAGAACAATGACGACTCTGCGCGCCGGGCAAAATCCAGTGTGGTTTTTTCATGGCATTGAAACAGGCTGGGCAGCTCAGTGATAAGGCTGGGCACTGGAATGAATCGGTCCCATAGCGCCTGTGACGCTGCCTGATCAAACAGCACGACTCGCTGTTTATCGTCCGCACTCAGAGCACAATCCGCGGCATTGAAACGCCAGGCGATGGGGTAGCGTGCTTCATCGAATAGGTGGCTGCTTGTACCTGCCAAGGTCAACGTCCTTATTGTCCAGTTAGCCTTCCACTTCCCAAGCCAGATCGGGATCGGCCGAGCCATAGTCCGAGAAATAAGCCAGGGCCTGCCTCGCCCGCTCTTTAGCCACACACTGATGCCGAGGGTAACTGCCGGACTGGCCGCCCGCGACCAGTTCAATCTGCTGATCGTCAGGACTGTCTGCGCTGAGCAGGGTCTGCAACGATTGGTCGATGTCCTGGGCGATAAAAACCACATACTGCTCGGCCGCACCGCCCCCGATATGCATCAGGGTCTCGTCGCTGAAGAAAAAAACCGTCGAGCTGAAAGCCTTTCCGTCCAGGCGGTTGAACGCGGACAGCACCTGCGCCGAGTCGGGGTTTAACCACTCATGGGGGTGGCAACGATTACCGGCATATTCATCTTCAATGATTTTCTTGAGCATTCGCCATGGCTGCCTTGGCCGGATAAAAACATAAATCGTTATAGATGACGGATTGAACAATCTGCCAATAAAAAAGGCCAACGCTAAGCGTCGGCCTTTTTATTTTCAGCTGTGTCCCGGGATCAGAAGTCCAGGTTGGACACGGCCAGGGCATTGCTTTCGATGAAGTCACGGCGAGGTTCGACCGCATCACCCATCAGGGTGTTGAAGATCTGGTCTGCGCCAATGGCGTCTTCGATGGTCACTTTGAGCATCCGGCGCTGGCTTGGGTCCATGGTGGTTTCCCACAGCTGATCCGGGTTCATTTCACCCAGACCTTTGTAGCGCTGGATGGTGTGACGCTTGGTGCTTTCAGCCATCAGCCACTCAAGGGCTTCCTTGAACTCGGTGATGGCTTTCTTGCGCTCGCCGCGCTGGATGTACGCGCCTTCGTCCAACAGGGTGCTCAACTGCGCGCCCAGGGTGACGACCGTCTTGTAATCATTACTGCCGAAGAAGTCGCGGTTGAACGTGATGTAGTTCGACAGACCGTGGGAGATCAGTTCGACCTCTGGCAGCCAGACGTTACGTTCACGGTCTTCACGCAGGCTGGCCTTGTAGACCAGGCCGGACTTCTCGACGGTGCGCAGGCGCACTTCGTACTGGGCCAGCCAATCCTGCATCGCGGCATGATCGCCCAGCTGTTCCAGGCTGACGGCAGGCAGGTAGATGAAGTGCTCGGTCAGTTCCTGAGGGTACAGGCGCGACAGACGCTTGAGGGTCTTCATCACCATGCGGAAGTCGTTTACCAGGCGCTCCAGCGCCTCGCCGGAGATGCCCGGGGCTTCTTCGTTCAGGTGCAGGCTGGCGTCTTCAAGGGCCGACTGCGTCATGTACTCTTCCATGGCGTCGTCGTCTTTGATGTATTGCTCTTGCTTGCCTTTCTTCACCTTGTACAGCGGCGGCTGAGCGATGTAGATGTAGCCGCGCTCGATCAGCTCCGGCAACTGACGGAAGAAGAAGGTCAGCAGCAGGGTACGGATGTGCGAACCGTCGACGTCAGCATCGGTCATGATGATGATGTTGTGGTAACGCAGCTTCTCGATGTTGTACTCGTCGCGACCGATACCACAGCCCAGGGCGGTGATCAGGGTGCCAACCTCTTGCGAGGAAATCATCTTGTCGAAGCGAGCTTTCTCGACGTTGAGGATCTTGCCCTTCAACGGCAGGATGGCCTGGGTACGACGGTTGCGACCCTGCTTGGCGGAACCGCCAGCAGAGTCACCTTCCACGAGGTAAAGCTCGGAGAGGGCAGGGTCTTTTTCCTGGCAGTCCGCCAGTTTGCCCGGCAGGCCGGCGATATCCAGCGCGCCTTTACGGCGGGTCATTTCACGAGCCTTGCGCGCCGCTTCACGGGCACGGGCAGCGTCGATCATCTTGCCGACCACCAGCTTGGCTTCGTTCGGGTTTTCCAGCAGGAAGTCGGAGAAGTACTTGCCCATTTCCTGTTCGACCGCGGTCTTCACTTCGGAAGACACCAGCTTGTCTTTGGTCTGGGAGCTGAACTTCGGATCCGGCACCTTGACCGAGATAATTGCGGTCAGGCCTTCACGGGCATCGTCACCGGTGGTGGCGACTTTATGCTTCTTCGCCAGGCCTTCCTGTTCGATGTAGTTATTCAGGTTACGGGTCAGGGCCGAACGGAAGCCCACCAAGTGGGTACCGCCGTCACGCTGTGGAATGTTGTTGGTGAAGCACAACAGGTTCTCGTTGAAGCTGTCGTTCCACTGCAGGGCGATTTCCACGCCGATGCCGTCTTCACGCTGCATGCTGAAGTGGAACACCTGGTTGACCGCAGTCTTGTTGGTGTTCAGGTATTCAACGAATGCACGCAGGCCGCCTTCGTACTTGAACAGCTCTTCCTTGCCGCTGCGCTCATCCTTGAGGACGATGCCGACACCGGAGTTGAGGAAGGACAATTCACGAATCCGCTTGGCCAGGATGTCCCAGCTGAAGTGGATGTTCTTGAAGGTTTCAGCCGAAGGCTTGAAGTGAATCTGGGTACCGGTGGTTTCGCTTTCGCCAACGATCTTCATCGGCTCTTGCGGAACGCCGTGGACGTAAGTCTGTTCCCAGATCTTGCCGCTACGGCGCACAGTCAGGATCAGCTCAGCAGACAAGGCGTTCACTACCGACACACCCACACCGTGCAAGCCGCCGGATACTTTGTAGGAGTTGTCGTCGAACTTACCGCCGGCGTGCAGCACAGTCATGATGACTTCGGCTGCGGAAACGCCTTCTTCTTTATGCACATCAACCGGAATGCCGCGACCGTTGTCGCGCACAGTGATGGATTCGTCCGGGTGGATGATGATGCTGATGTCGTCGCAGTGGCCAGCCAGTGCTTCGTCGATCGAGTTGTCGACCACCTCGAACACCATGTGGTGCAGACCGCTGCCATCGTCGGTGTCACCAATGTACATACCGGGACGTTTGCGTACGGCATCCAAACCTTTCAGCACTTTAATGCTGGTCGAGTCGTACGTATTTTCTTCGCTCATGCCTTCACTCCCGATGGTCGTGGGTCTGGGTGATACGGCCCTGTTCCACGTGGAACAGAGCGACTGGCGTTTCCGTCTGCCAGCCTTCCCTCAATAATTCGTGGTCTACACAGGTGATAAACACCTGGCAGCGTAAGTCTTCCAACAAGCGACAAAGTGCGCGGCGATGCTGCTCGTCCAACTCGGACGGCAAGTCATCCACCAGATAAATACACTGCCCGCGCCGGGCCTGGCTGACCAAGTGCCCTTGGGCAATGCGCAAGGCACAGACCACCAGCTTCTGCTGGCCGCGGGACAAGATATCCGCGGCGTTATGTGCACCCAACTTGAGGCGCAAATCAGCACGCTGGGGACCGGCCTGGGTATGACCCATCTGCTGATCACGGTGCAGGGACGTCGCGAGCACATCACTGAGCTCCCGGTCTTTATCCCAACCACGGTAATAGCTAAGCGTCAGGCCCTCGAGCTCCAACAGTTCGCCCAAGGTCCGCTCAAAGACTGGTTTCAAGGCTTTGATATAAGCGCGGCGGTATTCATCAATTTCAGCGCTGGCCTGACACAGTTCCCGGTCCCAGGCTGCTTGCGAAGCGGCGTCAAGTGTACCATGCCGCAGCCATGAGTTCCGCTGCCTCAGGGCCTTCTGCAAGCGCTGCCAGGTCGACATGAAGCGGGGTTCCACGTGGAACACACCCCAGTCGAGAAACTGTCGACGAATTTTCGGAGCCCCTTCCAGCAGGCGAAAGCTGTCGGGGTTGATCAGTTGCAGCGGTAGGATTTCCGCCAACTGAGCTGCACTGCGAGCGTTCTGCCCGTCGATGCGAATCTGAAACTCTCCCTGTCGATCCCGGGAAATCCCCAAGCTGCTATGCCCGCCTTCCGCCAGCTCGACCTGACCAAACACGGTGCACGCCAACTGCTCGTACTGGATTACCGGCAACAGACGAGCACTGCGAAACGAGCGAGCAAGCCCCAGCAAGTGGATGGCTTCGAGCACGCTGGTTTTGCCACTGCCATTGGCGCCGTAGAGAAGGTTGATGCGGGGGGAGGGGGAGAAGGTCACCGGGTGCAGATTGCGCACCGCGGTGACCGAGACGCGACTGAGGGACATCTAGCTTCTGCTGAGCATGGTTACAGGCGCATCGGCATGACAACATAAGCCGAGTCGTCGTTGTCGGATTCCTGGACCAGGGCGCTGCTGTTGGAATCGGAGAGGATCAGGCGCACCTGTTCGGTGGTCATCACCCCCAGCACATCGAGCAGATAGCTGACGTTAAAGCCGATTTCCAGGGAGCCGCCGTTGTATTCCACGCCGACTTCTTCTTCCGCCTCTTCCTGTTCCGGGTTGTTGGCCTGGATCTTCAGTTGACCATTGGCCAATTGCAGACGGATACCTCGGTACTTCTCGTTGGAGAGAATCGCAGTACGGCTGAAGGCTTCACGCAGCGCCTGACGGTCGCCCAGTACCAGCTTGTCGCCACCTTTAGGCAGCACACGCTCGTAATCCGGGAACTTGCCGTCGACCAGCTTCGAGGTAAAGGTGAACTCGCCGGTGGTGGCGCGGATGTGGTGCTGCCCCAGGACAATGCTGACGTTGCCATCCGGCTCGGTGAGCAGGCGTGCCAGCTCGAGGATACCTTTGCGCGGCACGATCACCTGGTGGCGATCCGGCTGGCCGATATCGGCTTGCATCGAGCACATGGCCAGACGGTGACCATCAGTGGCCACGGCACGAATGATCCCGGCCGATACTTCCAGCAGCATACCGTTGAGGTAGTAGCGCACGTCCTGCTGGGCCATGGCGAAGCTGGTGCGTTCGATCAGACGACGCAACTTGCTCTGCTCCAGGCTGCAGGTCAGCGAGCCCGGGCCTTCCTCGACAGTCGGGAAGTCATTGGCTGGCAGAGTCGACAGGGTGAAACGGCTACGGCCGGCCTTGACTACCAGCTTCTGCTCATCGAGCTTGATATCGATCAAGGCGTCGTTGGGCAGGCTTTTGCAGATGTCCATCAGCTTGCGCGCCGGCACGGTGATTTCGCCAGGCTCGGCTGGCTCTTCAAGTTGCACGCGACCGACCAGCTCGACTTCCAGGTCGGTACCGGTCAGCGACAGCTGCTGGCCTTCGACAACCAACAGCACGTTGGAGAGCACCGGCAAGGTCTGGCGGCGTTCGACGACGCCTGCGACCAGTTGCAGGGGTTTCAACAGGGCTTCGCGTTGAATGGTGAAATGCATGGTCTAGTCCCTTGCCTTAATAAGCTGCGCTGGTGTCATCAAGTGGTCAGTGTACGCAGCAGGTTCTTGTAGTCCTCGCGGATGTCCGCGTCGGATTCCTTAAGTTCATTGATCTTGCGGCATGCGTGCAAGACCGTGGTGTGATCGCGGCCGCCGAACACATCGCCGATTTCCGGCAGGCTGTGGTTGGTCAGCTCTTTGGACAAGGCCATGGCCACCTGGCGTGGACGCGCAACGGAGCGCGAGCGACGCTTGGACAGCAGGTCGGAAATCTTGATCTTGTAGTACTCGGCGACAGTGCGCTGAATGTTATCCACAGAGACCAACTTGTCCTGCAAGGCCAGCAGGTCCTTCAGGGATTCGCGAATCAACTCGATGGTGATGTCGCGCCCCATGAAGTGCGAGTGAGCGATGACACGCTTGAGCGCCCCCTCCAGCTCACGCACGTTGGACCGAATGCGCTGGGCAATGAAAAACGCGGCATCGTGCGGCAGATCGACTTTGGCCTGGTCGGCCTTCTTCATCAGGATCGCGACCCGGGTTTCCAGCTCCGGCGGCTCCACGGCCACCGTCAGGCCCCAGCCAAAACGCGATTTCAGACGCTCTTCGAGGCCCTCGATCTCTTTCGGGTAGCGGTCACTGGTGAGGATCACCTGTTGCCCACCTTCGAGCAGGGCGTTGAAGGTGTGGAAAAACTCTTCCTGGGAACGCTCCTTGCGGGCGAAGAATTGAATGTCATCGATCAGCAACGCATCCACCGAGCGGTAGAAGCGCTTGAACTCGTTGATGGCGTTCAGTTGCAGGGCCTTGACCATGTCGGCCACGAAGCGCTCGGAATGCAGGTACACGACCTTGGCATTCGGATTCTTCTTTAATAGGTGGTTACCCACAGCGTGCATCAAGTGAGTCTTACCCAGACCTACACCGCCATACAGGAACAGCGGGTTGTAGCCATGCTTGGGGTTGTCCGCGACCTGCCAGGCAGCGGCACGCGCCAGCTGGTTGGATTTACCTTCGACAAAGTTTTCAAAGGTGAAGGTGCGGTTCAGGTAGCTGGTGTGCTTGAGCGCACCTTCGACCTGGACAGTCCGTTGTTCGGCGCGCACCGGTGCCTGCTGCGAGCTGGCGCCGGCCATCGGGTCGAAGCTGTCACGGGAAGGCTCTTCACTGACATGGGCGACTTTCTTCGCAGAAGCCTTGGTCGGTGGCGGGGCACTTACTGGCGCACTGGAAGGTTCAGCCGCCTGGGCTTTGGAAGCGGCAGCCGCCAAAGGCGCGTTAGGCGCAGCCCGGGGTGCCGAACTGCGTTTGCTGCCTATTAATAAGGAGAGCGCAGGTGTTGAACCATTGCCGTGCTCATCGAGCAGCTCGAGCACACGACCCAGGTACTTTTCATTGACCCAATCGAGAACAAAACGATTCGGTGCGTAGACACGCAACTCGTCGCCTTCGGCTTCGACCTGTAGCGGACGGATCCAAGTGTTGAATTGCTGGGCAGGCAGCTCATCACGCAGAAGCTCCACGCACTGCTGCCAAAGTTCCACTGACACGGATATCCCCTAAGTTGAAAGCCGGTGAGGCAAAAACAGCCGCCATTGTAGCGGCCGCACGCAGACTTATCCACACGTAGGTTGCTCACAGACCACTAAGAATCAATGTCTTAACCGGAAAAAACACGACCAATGGTATGTGCATAAGCTCTGTGGATAACCCCACTTAAGGTCGTTGTACAAGTGGGGGCTAAACTCGGTGGATAACCTGGCTGTGGATAACTACCTATTCCACACACAGCTTATCCGATAGCGCAGCACAGGCAGAGCACCGCTTCTCGACAGTGTTGTCATTCCCTGTACAGTACGTCGTTCAAGGGCTTAAGGTACTTATCCACAGAAGAGTGGCTGCCTAACTTTTATAAGCTTTACAGAAAAGCTTTAAATAATTCCCTTCTTTATTTCTATATCTAGGTAACCGGTGTCTCGAACCAACAGCCGCCCATATCTGTTTACAAGGAAAAGCTGGTTGGAAATTGACCTAGAGGCTTGCATTCTCTAGAATCGCCGGTCTCTTAAAACGGGGGCCATTCCGGCCCGTTGTGGACGAACCAGGTAACACGACATGAAACGTACTTTCCAACCAAGCACTATCAAACGCGCTCGTACTCACGGTTTCCGTGCTCGCATGGCTACCAAGAACGGCCGTGCCGTCCTGTCGCGTCGTCGCGCCAAAGGTCGTGCGCGTCTGGCAGTTTGATAATCCGGCACTGGAGGTGAGTCAGGACTTCAGTCGGGAAAAGCGTCTGCTTACTCCCCGGCATTTCAAGGCAGTCTTTGACTCCCCTACCGGCAAGGTTCCGGGGAAAAATCTCCTGCTCCTTGCGCGCAACAACGACCTTGATCACCCCCGTCTGGGGCTGGTTATCGGAAAGAAGAGCGTAAAGCTCTCCGTTGAGCGCAACCGCCTGAAACGTTTGATGCGCGAATCGTTTCGCCTGCACCAGGATTCTCTGGTCGGCTGGGACATCGTTATCGTCGCGCGCAAAGGTTTGGGCGATGTAGAAAGCCCCGAATTGATTCAGCATTTCGATAAGCTCTGGAAACGTCTGGCTCGTAACAAGCCGGTACCAGCAGTCAAAACCGAAACTGCAGGGGTAGACAGTCCTGATGCGTAAACTGGCGCTCGTTCCGATCCAGTTTTATCGCTATGCCATTAGTCCTCTGATGGCCAGTCACTGTCGTTTCTACCCCAGTTGTTCCTGCTACGCGTATGAAGCCATCGAAAATCATGGCCTTCTACGCGGTGGCTGGCTGACCTTTCGTCGTTTAGGTCGCTGTCATCCGTGGAATCCCGGTGGTTATGACCCGGTTCCACCTATCCCTACCTCCCGTTCTTCTTCGATGGCCGAGTAATCATGGATATTAAACGCACGATCCTGATCGTCGCCCTGGCAATCGTGGCTTATGTCATGGTCCTTAAATGGAACCAGGATTATGGCCAGGCTGCCCTGCCGACTCAGAATGTTGCTGCCAACACTACCCCTGCGGGTCTTCCCGACACGGTAAATGGCAACAACACTTCCGCCAGTGACGACATTCCACGCGCTGCGAGCGATACCAGTGCCCCCGCTGAAGTTCCAGTGGCGGTCAGCAAAGACCTCATCCAAATCAAGACGGATGTATTGGATCTGGCTATCGATCCACAAGGCGGTGATGTTGCCCAGCTGAAGCTGCCGCTGTATCCACGCCGTCAAGATCACCCGGAAATTCCGTTCCAACTGTTCGATAACGGTGGCGAACGTGTTTACCAGGCTCAAAGTGGTCTGATTGGCACCAACGGCCCTGACGCCAGCTCGACAGGCCGCCCGGTGTTCTCCTCGGAGAAGAAAAGTTATCAACTGGCTGACGGTCAGGATCAACTGGTCGTTGACCTGAAGTTCAGCAAGGACGGCGTCAACTACATCAAGCGTTTCACCTTGAAACGCGGCCTGTATGACGTGGTTGTCACCTACATCATCGACAACCAGAGCGCCCAACCGTGGACAGGTGCAATGTTCGCGCAGTTGAAGCGTGACTCCAGCGCCGATCCATCGTCGAGCACCGCCACCGGCACCGCGACTTACCTTGGCGCTGCCCTGTGGACAAGTTCCGAGCCGTACAAAAAAGTGTCCATGAAGGACATGGACAAAGTGAACGAAGACAAAACCAAGGCGCCGATCACGGAAACCGTGAAAGGTGGTTGGGTTGCATGGCTTCAGCACTACTTTGTAACGGCGTGGATTCCGCCAAAAGACGAAAATAACGTCGTTCTGGCCCGTAAAGACAGCAAAGGCAACTACATCATTGGCTTCACTGGCCCGGCGTTGACCGTCGCTCCAGGTGCCAAGGCTGAAACCAGCGCCACCCTTTACGCCGGTCCGAAAAGCCAGGCCGTACTCAAAGAGTTGTCCCCAGGTCTGGAACTGACTGTGGATTACGGCTTCCTGTGGTTCATTGCTCAACCGATCTTCTGGTTGCTGCAACATATCCACAGCCTGGTGGGTAACTGGGGTTGGTCGATCATTTTCCTGACCATGCTGATCAAGGGGATCTTCTTCCCACTGTCGGCTGCCAGCTACAAATCCATGGCGCGCATGCGTGCTGTAGCCCCGAAACTGGCTGCGCTGAAAGAACAACATGGCGATGACCGGCAGAAAATGTCGCAAGCCATGATGGAGCTGTACAAGAAAGAGAAGATCAACCCGCTGGGTGGATGCTTGCCGATTCTGGTGCAAATGCCGGTATTCCTTTCGCTGTACTGGGTACTCCTGGAAAGCGTGGAAATGCGCCAGGCTCCGTTCATGCTGTGGATAACCGACCTGTCGATCAAAGACCCGTTCTTTATCCTGCCGATCATCATGGGCGCGACCATGTTCATCCAGCAGCGTCTGAACCCGACACCTCCGGATCCGATGCAGGCGAAGGTCATGAAAATGATGCCAATCATCTTCACCTTCTTCTTCCTGTGGTTCCCGGCTGGTCTGGTTCTGTACTGGGTGGTCAACAACGTGTTGTCGATCTCTCAACAGTGGTACATCACTCGTAAGATCGAAGCGGCTACCAAAAAAGCCGAGGCGTAACTTACTCTGTGGATAACCACTCAAAACGCCCCCTAGTGGGGCGTTTTGCTATCTGCCACTTTTGTCTGGATCTCGGGTTATGAATATCCCTCGTGAAACCATCGCTGCCGTCGCCACCGCTCAAGGTCGCGGTGGCGTGGGCATCGTGCGAATTTCCGGACCGCTGGCCAGCGTCGCCGCCAACGCCATCAGCGGTCGCGAACTGAAACCACGCTTTGCCCACTACGGACCCTTTTTCGGTGACCTCGACGAAGTACTGGATGAAGGGATCGCCCTGTATTTCCCTGGCCCGAACTCGTTCACCGGCGAAGATGTCCTGGAACTTCAGGGGCACGGCGGCCCGATCGTGCTCGACATGCTGTTGCAGCGTTGCCTGCAGCTGGGCTGTCGCCTGGCCCGGCCGGGGGAGTTCAGCGAACGGGCCTTCCTCAATGACAAGCTCGACCTGGCCCAGGCCGAAGCGATCGCCGACCTGATCGAAGCCAGCTCAACCCAGGCCGCGCGCAATGCCTTGCGCTCGTTGCAGGGGGCGTTTTCCCAACGTGTGCATAACTTGACTGAGCAGTTGATCGGCTTGCGTATCTACGTCGAGGCCGCGATTGATTTTCCTGAAGAGGAAATCGACTTCCTCGCCGATGGCCACGTGCTAAGCATGCTGGATAAGGTGCGCGACGAGTTGGCCAGCGTGTTGCGCGAAGCCGGGCAAGGCGCGTTGCTGCGTGACGGCATGACCGTGGTTATCGCCGGCCGGCCGAATGCCGGTAAATCCAGCCTGCTCAATGCATTGGCCGGACGGGAAGCCGCCATCGTTACCGAGATCGCCGGCACCACCCGGGACATCCTGCGCGAACATATCCACATCGATGGCATGCCACTGCATGTGGTGGACACCGCAGGCTTGCGCGATACCGATGACCAGGTGGAGAAAATCGGTGTGCAGCGTGCGCTCAAGGCCATTGGCGAGGCGGATCGGGTCCTGCTGGTGGTGGACGCCACGGCGCCCGAGGCTGCGGATCCCTTCGCCCTATGGCCGGAGTTCCTCGAGCAGCGCCCGGATCCGTCAAAGGTCACGCTGATCCGCAACAAGGCAGATCTTACCGGGGAAGCGATTGCCCTCGAGGTCAGCGATGATGGCCACGTCACCATCAGCCTCAGTGCCAAGTCTGCCGGCATGGGCCTGGAACTGCTGCGCGAGCACCTGAAGGCCTGCATGGGCTTTGAGCAGACCTCGGAAAGCAGCTTCAGCGCACGCAGGCGTCACCTGGAAGCCCTGCGCCATGCCAGTGCCGCCCTTGAGCACGGACGAGCTCAACTGACCCTGGCCGGTGCTGGCGAGCTCCTGGCCGAAGATTTACGCCAGGCTCAGCAAATGTTGGGAGAAATTACCGGGGCGTTCAGCTCGGATGACCTGTTAGGGCGAATTTTCTCCAGTTTCTGCATCGGTAAATAGCTCCTGCGTTGCACCCAGACAGGCCGTTCGCGCCTGTCTGCTTCCCTTCTTTTAAAAAAACCACGTTCTTGCCAGATGAAATCTTTCGTCCTGGCGGCTTTCTCGTGCCCGGCATTTGCCTGAAAGACCATTTTCTGTGGATTAAGCCCTGTGAATAACTACCCCTGTGCTCGGTTGATAACAGGGCCTCAAAACTGAGGAAAAACCCCTCTGTGGATAACCACTGCTTTAATCCACAGGCTTAAACCGGTTATCCAACGGCCTCATGAGCACATGACCACAGACTTTTAAACCTCTGTACATCACGTAAATAAAGGCCTGTGTCAATCTATCCACAGAAAAGGTGCTCAGTAAGAATAAACATAAAAACAAAGATTTAATAACTTTCTCTCTTTTAATTTCTATTGACTGTGATTCATCCACAGCTGGTTAAATTTTGTGCAAAGGGTTCTTTAGAGGTGGGGAAGTCCCTATACTTGTCGACCTGGTTCAAAAACCTGAGCCCAGACCTATTCCTAATTACCTAACTGAAGCAGGCACGAGGTGCGTGGTGGATTTCCCTTCCCGTTTTGAAGTGATCGTCATCGGCGGCGGTCATGCCGGTACCGAGGCAGCACTTGCATCAGCACGCATGGGGGCAAAAACCCTGTTGCTGACGCATAACGTGGAAACCCTCGGTGCCATGAGCTGCAACCCAGCCATTGGTGGCATTGGCAAAAGCCATCTGGTCAAGGAAATCGACGCCCTTGGCGGCGCGATGGCTATTGCCACCGATAAAGGTGGTATTCAATTTCGCGTATTGAACAGCCGCAAAGGCCCGGCGGTACGAGCGACACGTGCCCAGGCCGACCGCATTCTGTACAAGGCAGCTGTCCGCGAAATACTGGAAAACCAGCCGAACCTGTGGATATTTCAACAAGCCGCTGACGACCTGATCGTGGAACAGGACCAGGTACGCGGTGTTGTGACTCAGATGGGCCTGCGTTTCTTCGCCGATTCCGTGGTGCTGACCACCGGGACCTTCCTTGGCGGACTTATCCACATCGGTATGCAGAATTACTCCGGTGGTCGCGCCGGCGATCCGCCGTCGATTGCTCTGGCACAGCGTCTGCGCGAACTGCCTCTGCGTGTCGGACGCCTGAAAACCGGTACGCCGCCACGCATTGACGGGCGTTCGGTGGATTTCTCGGTGATGTCCGAGCAGCCGGGCGATACCCCGATCCCGGTCATGTCGTTCATGGGCTCAAAAGAGCAGCATCCACGGCAAGTCAGCTGCTGGATTACCCATACCAACGCCCGGACTCACGAAATCATCGCCTCCAACCTCGACCGCTCGCCGATGTATTCCGGTGTGATCGAAGGTATTGGCCCGCGTTACTGCCCATCGATCGAAGACAAGATCCATCGCTTTGCCGACAAGGAAAGCCATCAGGTCTTTATCGAACCCGAAGGCCTGACCACTCATGAGCTGTACCCGAACGGGATCTCCACATCCCTGCCGTTCGATGTGCAGTTGCAGATCGTGCAATCGATCCGCGGCATGGAAAACGCGCACATCGTTCGTCCGGGTTATGCCATCGAGTACGACTACTTCGACCCGCGGGACCTGAAGTACAGCCTGGAAACCAAAGTCATCGGCGGCCTGTTTTTCGCTGGCCAGATCAATGGCACTACCGGTTACGAAGAGGCCGGCGCCCAAGGTTTGCTGGCCGGTACCAACGCTGCGCTGCGCGCCCAGGGCAAAGACAGCTGGTGCCCGCGTCGCGATGAGGCCTATATCGGGGTGTTGGTCGACGACCTGATTACCCTGGGTACTCAAGAACCGTATCGGATGTTCACTTCCCGTGCCGAGTACCGGCTGATCCTGCGCGAAGACAACGCCGACCTGCGCCTGACCGAGAAAGGTCGCGAATTGGGCCTGGTGGATGACACCCGTTGGGCTGCTTTCTGCAAAAAACGCGAGAGCATCGAGCTGGAAGAACAACGCCTGAAGAGCACCTGGGTTCGCCCCGGCACCCCACAGGGCGATGCGATTGCCGAAAAATTCGGCACCCCGCTGACGCACGAATACAACCTGCTGAACTTGTTGAGCCGTCCGGAAATCGACTACGTCGGACTGGTGGAAGTGACCGGGCAGGGCGCAGAAGATCCACAAGTCGCCGAGCAGGTTGAAATCAAGACCAAATACGCCGGCTACATCGATCGCCAACAGGACGAAATCGCTCGCCTGCGGGCCAGCGAAGACACCAAATTGCCTGTGGATATCGACTACACCAAGATTTCCGGGCTCTCGAAAGAGATCCAGAGCAAGCTTGGCGTCACCCGTCCGGAGACCCTGGGCCAGGCTTCGCGCATTCCGGGCGTGACGCCGGCGGCGATTTCCCTGTTGATGATTCACTTGAAAAAACGCGGCGCCGGCCGTCAGTTGGAGCAAAGCGCTTGAGCTCAATGGTCACCTCGCAACATGCAGAAGAGTTATCCACAGGTGCTCGCGAGCTCGGTGTCACTCTGACAGAAACCCAGCATGCGCAATTGCTGGCGTACCTGGCCCTGTTGATCAAATGGAACAAGGCCTACAACCTGACCGCAGTGCGCGATCCGGACGAAATGGTCTCGCGTCATCTGCTCGATAGCTTGAGCGTGATGTCGTTCATCGAAAACGGTCGCTGGCTCGACGTCGGTAGCGGTGGAGGGATGCCTGGCATCCCCCTGGCGATCCTGTTTCCCGAGTCGCAAGTGGCCTGCCTGGACAGCAACGGCAAGAAAACCCGCTTTCTGACCCAGGTCAAACTCGAACTCAAACTGGATAACCTTCAAGTTATCCACAGTCGCGTTGAAGCGTTCCAGCCTGAGCAGCCGTTCAACGGGATCATTTCCCGGGCGTTCAGCAGCATGGAGAACTTCACCAACTGGACTCGCCATCTTGGCGACCGCGATACACGTTGGCTGGCAATGAAGGGCGTTCATCCCGCGGATGAGCTGGTAGCATTGCCGACGGACTTCCACCTCGATAGCGAACAGGCCCTGGCCGTACCCGGTTGCCAAGGCCAACGCCATCTGCTGATACTGCGCCGCACGGCATGATTGGGAACACAAGCAAGAATGGCTAAGGTATTCGCGATAGCGAACCAAAAGGGTGGCGTGGGCAAGACCACCACCTGCATCAACCTCGCAGCATCCCTGGTCGCGACCAAGCGCCGGGTGCTGTTGATCGATCTTGATCCACAGGGCAACGCCACCATGGGTAGCGGTGTGGATAAACACGGCCTGGAGAACTCGGTCTATGACCTGCTGATCGGCGAATGCGATCTGGCCCAGGCGATGCACTTCTCCGAACACGGCGGTTATCAACTGCTGCCGGCCAACCGCGACCTGACCGCGGCAGAAGTCGTCCTGCTGGAAATGCAGATGAAAGAAAGCCGTCTGCGCAGCGCCTTGGCACCCATCCGCGAAAATTACGATTACATCCTGATCGACTGCCCACCGTCGCTGTCGATGCTCACCCTCAATGCGCTGGTGGCCGCCGATGGGGTCATTATCCCCATGCAGTGCGAGTACTTCGCCCTGGAAGGCTTGAGCGACCTTGTGGATAACATCAAGCGCATCGCCGAGTTGCTGAACCCCAACCTGAAGATCGAAGGCCTGCTGCGGACCATGTATGACCCGCGGCTGAGCCTGATGAACGACGTTTCGGCCCAGCTCAAGGAACACTTTGGCGAGCAGCTGTACGACACGGTCATTCCACGCAACATCCGTCTGGCCGAAGCGCCAAGCTACGGCATGCCGGCGTTGGCCTACGATAAACAATCGCGCGGTGCCCTGGCTTACCTGGCCCTGGCCGGCGAGATGGTTCGTCGCCAGCGTAAAAATTCACGCGCAGCCGCCGCTCAGGCAACTTAAGGAATCCCCATGGCCGTCAAGAAACGAGGTCTCGGACGTGGACTGGATGCACTGCTGAGTGGTCCGACCGTCAGTTCTCTGGAAGAACAGGCGACCCAAGCCGACCAGCGCGAGTTGCAACACCTGCCGCTGGACCTGATCCAGCGCGGCAAGTATCAACCGCGTCGTGACATGGACCCCCAGGCGCTGGAAGAATTGGCGCAGTCGATCAAGGCCCAGGGCGTGATGCAGCCGATCGTGGTTCGCCCCATCGGCTCCGGGCGTTTTGAAATCATCGCCGGTGAACGCCGTTGGCGCGCCAGCCAGCAGGCCGGTCAGGAAACCATCCCGGCGATGGTCCGCGACGTACCGGATGAAACCGCCATTGCCATGGCACTGATCGAAAACATCCAGCGCGAAGATCTCAACCCGATCGAAGAAGCCGTGGCCCTGCAGCGCTTGCAGCAGGAGTTCCAGCTGACTCAGCAACAGGTCGCCGAAGCCGTGGGCAAGTCCCGCGTGACCGTGGCCAACCTGCTGCGCCTGATCGCGCTGCCGGAAGTGATCAAGACCATGCTGTCCCATGGCGACCTGGAGATGGGTCATGCCCGAGCCTTGCTCGGTCTTCCGGAAAATCAACAGGTTGAAGGGGCGCGACACGTTGTCGCACGGGGGCTGACCGTACGCCAGACCGAGGCCCTGGTTCGCCAGTGGTTGAGTGGCAAACAGGAGCCCGCTGAACCGGTCAAGCCGGACCCGGATATCGCCCGACTCGAACAGCGTCTGGCTGAGCGCCTAGGCTCTGCGGTGCAGATCCGCCACGGGAAGAAGGGCAAAGGGCAGTTGGTGATCGGGTACAACTCCCTTGATGAGCTCCAGGGTGTCCTCGCACACATCCGCTGAAACATTTCCTCATGTAGCGCGCAGTCGGAAATCACTACCTGGCAGTTGAATAGGGGCTGAACCGCCCCTATACTCTGCGCGCATTTTGTCGGCACAAATTATGCCAAGTTATTGAATTCTGGCAGCCGACCATTGAGGAGCAACCGTGATGGAAACCCGCACGCCAAACCGCTTGCCGTTCCATCGCCTGGCAGTTTTTCCGGTATTACTGGCTCAATTTGTCGTCGTATTGCTGGCCGCCTTGGCGCTCTGGCAATGGCATGGAGTCGTAGCCGGATATTCAGGCCTCTGCGGAGGACTGATAGCCTTGCTGCCCAATGTGTACTTCGCTCATAGGGCATTTCGGTTTTCCGGCGCCCGAGCAGCTCAGGCTATCGTCCGGTCTTTTTATGCCGGCGAGGCGGGCAAACTGATTTTGACGGCAGTGCTGTTTGCATTGACGTTTGCAGGTGTGAAGCCATTGGCGCCGCTGGCTGTATTCGGCGCCTTCGTGCTGACCCAACTGGTCAGCTGGTTCGCTCCCCTGCTTATGACAACAAGACTTTCGAGACCTTAGGGCGTTTGAGGCAACCATGTCAGCAGAAACAACCGCTTCGGGCTATATCCAGCACCACTTACAGAACCTGACCTTCGGGCAGCTACCCAATGGCGGCTGGGGCTTTGCCCACACCGCCGCAGAAGCCAAGGAAATGGGCTTCTGGGCATTCCACGTCGATACCCTCGGCTGGTCTGTCGCACTGGGTGTGATCTTCGTTCTTCTGTTCCGCATGGCGGCCAAGAAGGCCACCTCCGGCGTGCCTGGCGCGCTGCAGAACTTCGTTGAAGTGATGGTCGGCTTTGTCGATGGCAGCGTGAAGGATAGCTTCCACGGTCGTAGCCCGGTGATTGCACCTCTGGCACTGACCATCTTCGTCTGGGTGTTCCTGATGAACGCCATCGACCTGGTACCCGTGGACTGGATTCCACAGTTGGCCATGTTGATCTCTGGCGATCAGCACATCCCATTCCGTGCAGTGTCGACCACTGACCCGAACGCCACCCTTGGCATGGCCCTGTCGGTGTTCGCGCTGATCATTTTCTACAGCATCAAGATCAAGGGCTTCGGCGGCTTCATCGGCGAACTGACCCTGCACCCGTTCGGCAGCAAGAACATCTTCGTTCAAGCCCTGCTGATCCCGGTGAACTTCCTGCTGGAATTCGTGACCCTGATTGCAAAGCCGATCTCTCTGGCTCTGCGTCTGTTCGGCAACATGTACGCTGGCGAGCTGGTGTTTATCCTGATCGCCGTGATGTTCGGCAGCGGCCTGCTCTGGCTCAGCGGCCTGGGCGTGGTGCTGCAATGGGCGTGGGCTGTGTTCCACATCCTGATCATCACCCTGCAAGCGTTTATCTTCATGATGCTGACCATCGTCTACCTGTCGATGGCGCACGAAGAGAACCATTAAGACCGGTTTCGACTAGTCTGATGTCCCTCTCGCCTCGGTGAGAGGGGGCCCTTACAGGGCATGAAATGATTTGTTTTACCGCTTTAATCTAAAAAACCTAAACCATACGACGTAAAAGTCGGGAGGAAAGATGGAAACTGTAGTTGGTCTAACCGCTATCGCTGTTGCACTGTTGATCGGCCTGGGCGCACTGGGTACCGCAATTGGTTTCGGCCTGTTGGGCGGCAAGTTCCTGGAAGGCGCAGCGCGTCAGCCAGAAATGGTTCCAATGCTGCAAGTTAAAATGTTCATCGTTGCCGGTCTGCTCGACGCCGTAACCATGATCGGCGTTGGTATCGCTCTGTTCTTCACCTTCGCAAACCCCTTCGTTGGCCAACTCGCTGGCTAATCACTCGATTCTTCGAGTTGATTGGTGTGATGGACAACGAACGAGCGAGGTGTTGGCGTGAACATTAATGCAACCCTGATTGGTCAGTCCGTTGCGTTCTTAATTTTTGTAGTGTTCTGCATGAAGTTCATTTGGCCTCCGGTCATTGCAGCTTTGCACGAACGCCAAAAGAAGATCGCGGATGGACTGGACGCTGCCAGCCGAGCAGCTCGTGACCTGGAACTGGCCCAAGATAAAGCGGGTCAGCAACTGCGCGATGCAAAAGCTCAGGCAGCCGAAATCATTGAGCAAGCCAAGAAACGCGGCTCTCAGATCGTCGACGAGGCCCGTGAACAGGCTCGTGTCGAAGCTGACCGTGTGAAGGCTCAGGCTCAGGCCGAGATCGAACAGGAACTGAACGGTGTCAAAGACGCGCTGCGTGCCCAACTGGGTAGCCTGGCAGTCAACGGCGCAGAGAAGATCCTGGGTGCCACAATCGATCAAAACGCGCACGCAGAGCTGGTTAACAAACTGGCTGCTGAAATTTAAGCGAGGGCGATCATGGCAGAACTGACCACGTTGGCCCGACCTTACGCTAAGGCGGCCTTCGAGCACGCTCAGGCCCACCAGCAACTGGCCTCTTGGTCAGCCATGCTCGGCCTGGCTGCAGCGGTGTCACAAGATGACACCATGCAGCGCGTGCTCAAGGCCCCGCGACTGACGAGCGCAGAAAAGGCCACCACGTTTATCGACGTGTGTGGCGACAAGTTTGATGCCAAGGCACAGAATTTCATTCACGTTGCCGCCGAAAACGATCGTCTCCTGCTGTTGCCGGAGATTTCCGCTCTGTTCGACCTGTACAAGGCCGAACAAGAGAAATCGGTAGATGTGGATGTCACCAGTGCTTTCGCATTGAACCAAGAACAGCAAGACAAACTCGCCAAGGTTCTCAGTGCACGGCTCGGCCGGGAAGTGCGCCTGCACGCTGCGGAGGATGCCAGCCTGATTGGTGGCGTCGTAATCCGCGCCGGCGACCTGGTTATCGATGGCTCGATTCGCGGCAAACTCGCGAACCTAGCCGAAGCATTGAAATCTTGAGTTTGAAGGGGCAGCAGAGCAATGCAGCAACTCAATCCTTCCGAAATAAGTGAAATTATCAAGGGCCGCATCGACAAGCTCGATGTGACCTCCCAAGCCCGTAACGAAGGCACTGTCGTCAGCGTATCTGACGGCATCGTGCGGATTCACGGTCTGGCCGACGTTATGTACGGCGAGATGATCGAGTTTCCGGGCGGCGTCTACGGTATGGCCCTCAACCTGGAGCAAGACTCCGTAGGTGCCGTTGTATTGGGCGCATACACCAGTCTGGCTGAAGGCATGAGCGCCAAGTGCACCGGCCGCATCCTCGAGGTTCCAGTTGGTAAGGAACTCCTGGGTCGCGTAGTCGACGCACTGGGTAACCCAGTTGACGGCAAAGGTCCGCTGAACAACACCTTGACCGACGCGGTCGAGAAAGTTGCTCCAGGCGTGATCTGGCGTAAGTCGGTAGACCAGCCTGTACAGACTGGCTACAAGGCTGTCGATGCCATGATCCCAGTCGGCCGTGGCCAGCGTGAGCTGATCATCGGTGACCGTCAGATCGGTAAAACCGCTCTGGCGATCGACGCGATCATCAACCAGAAGAACAGCGGTATCTTCTGCGTCTACGTTGCTATCGGTCAGAAACAATCGACCATCGCCAACGTGGTTCGCAAGCTGGAAGAAAACGGCGCCCTGGCCAACACGATCATCGTGGCTGCCAGTGCTTCGGAATCTCCTGCGCTGCAATTCCTGGCACCGTACTCCGGTTGCACCATGGGCGAGTTCTTCCGCGACCGCGGTGAAGACGCGCTGATCGTTTATGACGATCTGTCCAAGCAAGCAGTGGCTTACCGCCAGATTTCCCTGCTGCTGCGTCGTCCACCAGGCCGTGAAGCCTACCCAGGCGACGTGTTCTATCTCCACTCCCGTCTGCTGGAGCGCGCATCCCGCGTTTCGGAAGAGTACGTAGAGAAGTTCACCAACGGCGCGGTAACCGGCAAAACCGGTTCCCTGACTGCTCTGCCGATCATCGAAACTCAAGCTGGCGACGTTTCCGCGTTCGTTCCGACCAACGTGATTTCCATCACTGACGGTCAGATCTTCCTGGAATCGGCCATGTTCAACTCCGGGATCCGTCCTGCTGTGAACGCCGGTGTTTCGGTATCCCGTGTAGGTGGTGCTGCTCAGACCAAGATCATCAAGAAGCTCTCCGGTGGTATCCGTACCGCTCTGGCTCAGTACCGTGAACTGGCGGCATTCGCCCAGTTCGCTTCTGACCTGGACGAAGCGACCCGTAAGCAACTTGAGCATGGTCAGCGCGTTACCGAGCTGATGAAGCAGAAGCAATACGCGCCAATGTCGATCGCCGACATGTCGCTGTCGCTGTATGCCGCTGAGCGCGGGTTCCTGACTGACGTCGAAATCACCAAGGTCGGCAGCTTTGAACAAGCGCTGATTGCTTACTTCAACCGCGATCATGCCGACTTGTTGGCCAAGATCAACGTGAAGGGTGACTTCAATGACGAAATCGACGCTGGCCTGAAAGCCGGTATCGAGAAGTTCAAGGCCACCCAAACCTGGTAAGCCGCAGCGGGAGCCGCAAGGCTCCCGCTTGCTAACCTGATAGGTGTTACATGGCAGGCGCAAAAGAGATTCGCAGTAAGATTGCGAGCATCAAAAGCACGCAAAAAATTACCAGCGCCATGGAAAAAGTGGCGGTCAGCAAAATGCGCAAGGCACAAATGCGCATGGCTGCTAGCCGTCCTTATGCGGAGCGTATCCGCCAGGTAATTGGGCATCTGGCCAACGCCAACCCGGAATATCGCCACCCGTTCATGATCGACCGCGAAATCAAGCGCGTTGGTTATGTCGTCGTGAGCAGTGACCGTGGTTTGTGCGGTGGCTTGAACACCAACCTGTTCAAGGCCCTGGTCAAGGACATGGCGGTAAACCGCGAAAACGGCGTCGAGATCGATCTGTGCGTGGTAGGCAGCAAAGGTGCGGCATTCTTCCGCAACTTCGGCGGTAACGTCGTTGCAGCCATCAGCCACTTGGGTGAAGAGCCGTCGATCAATGATCTGATCGGCAGCGTCAAGGTGATGCTGGATGCTTATCTGGAAGGCCGTATTGATCGCCTGTCCGTGGTGTCCAACAAGTTCATCAACACCATGACGCAGCAGCCTAAGGTGGAGCAGTTGATTCCGCTGGAGGCAACCCCGGATCAAGAACTCAAGCACCACTGGGACTACCTCTACGAACCAGACGCCAAAGAGCTGCTAGACGGCTTGATGGTGCGCTACGTGGAGTCGCAGGTGTACCAGGCGGTGGTCGAGAACAACGCAGCTGAACAAGCCGCGCGGATGATCGCAATGAAGAACGCTACCGACAACGCCGGTGATTTGATCAGCGATTTGCAGCTGATCTACAACAAGGCGCGTCAGGCTGCGATCACCCAAGAGATCTCGGAAATCGTCGGCGGCGCTGCCGCGGTTTAACGGTTCAAATATTCAGAGGATCCAGCTATGAGTAGCGGACGTATCGTTCAAATCATCGGCGCCGTTATCGACGTGGAATTTCCACGCGACAGCGTACCGAGCATCTACAACGCGCTGAAAGTACAAGGCGCGGAAACTACTCTGGAAGTTCAGCAGCAGCTGGGCGACGGCGTAGTTCGTACCATTGCGATGGGTTCCACCGAAGGCTTGAAGCGCGGTCTGGACGTTATCGACTCTGGCGCAGCCATCTCCGTACCGGTCGGTAAAGCGACCCTGGGCCGGATCATGGACGTACTGGGCAACCCGATTGACGAAGCTGGCCCGATCGACACCGAAGAGCGTTGGGGCATTCACCGTCCAGCACCTTCGTTCGCCGAGCAAGCGGGCGGCAACGACCTGCTGGAAACCGGCATCAAGGTTATCGACCTGGTTTGCCCGTTTGCCAAAGGCGGTAAAGTCGGTCTGTTCGGTGGTGCCGGTGTAGGCAAAACCGTAAACATGATGGAACTGATCCGTAACATCGCCATCGAGCACAGCGGTTATTCCGTGTTCGCCGGTGTGGGTGAGCGTACTCGTGAGGGTAACGACTTCTACCACGAGATGAAGGATTCCAACGTTCTGGACAAAGTGGCACTGGTTTACGGTCAGATGAACGAGCCGCCGGGTAACCGTCTGCGCGTAGCACTGACCGGCCTGACCATGGCCGAGAAGTTCCGTGACGAAGGTAACGACGTTCTGCTGTTCGTCGACAACATCTATCGTTACACCCTGGCCGGTACTGAAGTATCCGCACTGCTGGGCCGTATGCCTTCCGCAGTAGGTTACCAGCCGACCCTGGCTGAAGAGATGGGCGTTCTGCAAGAACGTATCACTTCGACCAAAGAAGGTTCGATCACCTCGATCCAAGCGGTATACGTACCTGCGGATGACTTGACCGACCCGTCGCCAGCGACCACCTTCGCCCACTTGGACGCCACCGTCGTTCTGTCCCGTGACATCGCTTCCCTGGGTATCTACCCAGCGGTCGATCCACTCGACTCGACTTCGCGCCAGCTGGACCCGAACGTGATCGGCCAGGAGCACTACGACACCGCTCGCGGCGTTCAGTACGTGCTGCAGCGCTACAAAGAGCTGAAGGACATCATCGCGATCCTGGGTATGGACGAGCTGTCGGAAACCGACAAGCAGTTGGTATCCCGCGCTCGTAAGATCCAGCGCTTCTTGTCGCAGCCGTTCTTCGTGGCTGAAGTCTTCACCGGTGCTTCGGGTAAATACGTTTCCCTGAAAGACACCATTGCTGGCTTCAAAGGCATCCTCAACGGTGACTACGACCACCTGCCAGAACAAGCGTTCTACATGGTCGGCGGCATCGAAGAAGCGATCGAGAAAGCCAAGAAACTGTAATCCCGGCGCCCGGCAACGGGCGCTAATTTAGGTTGAGGCAAGCAGATGGCTATGACAGTCCATTGCGATATCGTCAGCGCGGAAGGGGAAATCTTCTCCGGTCTGGTTGAAATGGTAATTGCGCACGGTGAGCTGGGTGATCTTGGTATCGCTCTGGGTCACGCACCGCTGATCACCAATTTGAAGCCAGGTCCGATCCGCTTGATCAAGCAGGGCGGGGAAACCGAGGTGTTTTACATCTCCGGTGGTTTCCTCGAGGTTCAGCCGAACATGGTCAAGGTTCTTGCCGACACCGTGCAACGTGCTGCCGACCTGGACGAAGCCTCCGCTCAGCAAGCCGTCAAGGCCGCTGAGAAGGCCCTGAATGAAAAGGGCGCAGATTTCGACTACGGTTCTGCTGCTGCACGTCTGGCCGAGGCTGCAGCTCAGCTGCGCACCGTCCAGCAGATCCGCAAAAAGTTTGGCGGCTAAGCCCTGAGCTTTATGTGTGATTGATTAAAAAGGGTAGCCTCGGCTACCCTTTTTCTTTTTCTGCAACTCTCACTTCTTGGTCGTAGCCTGACCTCCCAGGATTGGTAGCCAGTCATGTCTCTCGAAATCGTTATTCTCGCTGCCGGTCAAGGCACGCGCATGCGCTCGGCCTTGCCGAAGGTTCTGCACCCGGTGGCGGGCAACTCCATGCTCGGCCATGTTATCCACAGTGCCCGCCAGCTCAGCCCGGAGCGGATTCACGTGGTCATCGGCCACGGTGCCGATGCCGTGCGCGAGCGCCTGGCAGCGGATGATCTGAATTTCGTGCTGCAGGACAAGCAGCTCGGTACCGGCCATGCGGTTGCCCAGGCGGTGCCGTTCATCAGTGCCGATACGGTGCTGATCCTCTATGGCGACGTGCCGTTGATCGAGGTCGAGACCCTGCAACGCCTGCTATTGCAGGCCGGCCCCGAGCAGTTGGGCCTGTTGACGGTTGAATTGGCGGACCCGACCGGCTACGGGCGCATCGTGCGCAACGGCGAAGGCAAGGTTACCGCCATCGTCGAGCAGAAGGACGCCAACGAAGCCGAGCGCGCTATCACCGAAGGCAACACCGGTATTCTCGCGGTCCCGGCCAAGCGTCTGGGCGACTGGATGAGTCGGCTGTCGAATAACAACGCCCAGGGCGAGTATTACCTGACCGACGTGATCGCCATGGCGGTCAGCGACGGGTTGACCGTGGCCACCGAGCAACCCCATGACGCCATGGAAGTGCAGGGCGCCAACGATCGCAAGCAACTGTCGGAACTGGAACGGCACTACCAGTTGCGCGCGGCGCGTCGTCTGATGGCCCAGGGCGTGACCCTGCGCGACCCGGCACGTTTTGACGTCCGCGGTGACGTCACGGTCGGCCGCGACGTGCTGATCGATATCAACGTGATTCTTGAAGGCCGGGTGGTGATCGAGGACGACGTGGTTATCGGCCCTAACTGCGTGATCAAGGACAGCACCCTGCGCAAGGGGGTGGTGATCAAGGCGAACAGCCACATCGATGGCGCGGTGTTGGGCGAGGGCAGCGATGCCGGTCCTTTCGCACGCCTGCGTCCGGGCACGGTGCTGGATGCCCGGGCCCATGTGGGTAACTTTGTCGAACTGAAGAATGCCCACCTCGGCGAAGACGCCAAGGCCGGTCATCTGACCTACCTGGGCGATGCCGAAATCGGCGCACGGACCAACATCGGTGCGGGCACCATCACCTGCAACTATGACGGCGCCAACAAGCACAAGACGGTGCTTGGCCAGGATGTATTCATTGGTTCCAACAACTCCCTGGTGGCGCCTGTGGATATCTTGGACGGCGCGACTACTGCGGCCGGTTCGACGATCAACCAGAAGGTGGAGAAATCCCAGTTGGCCGTGGCGCGCTCCCGGCAAAAGAATATCGACGGCTGGAAACGTCCGGAGAAGATCAAAAAGAACTGAGTTATCCACAGCCCGGGTGCAATGCCCGGGCTGTTGTTACATAAATGTCAGGCGCAAGTGTGTTCCCGACTCCCACCCGAGAGGCATGCACCGGGTAGCGCTGATCGTAGCTAGACCCGTTCTGTGGATAACTTTCCACCCGCCAACACCCATGGTTTTTTCCATCGCCCGCTTGACGAATTTCAGCCGATAGGTTTTGATTGCTTCCGTTATCTTTCGAATCGAAACTTAAGCCCCCATGTCGAAACGCAATACACCCCAACGACGCCACAATATTCTTGCCTTGCTCAATGAACAGGGCGAAGTGAGCGTGGACGAGCTGGCCAAGCGCTTCGAAACTTCGGAAGTTACGATCCGCAAGGATCTGGCTGCACTTGAGAGCCACGGTTTGCTGCTGCGACGCTACGGCGGTGCTATCAGCATGCCCCAGGAATTGGTCAGCGAGATTGGCCAGCCGGTCTCCAAGTACAAGCAGGCTATCGCCCGCGCTGCGGTCAAACGCATTCGCGAGCACGCGCGGATAATCATCGACAGCGGCAGTACCACCGCCGCCATGATTCCCGAACTTGGCCAGCAGCCAGGCCTGGTGGTCATGACCAACTCCCTGCACGTGGCCAACGCCCTGAGCGAGTTGGAGCACGAGCCGGTGCTGTTGATGACCGGTGGCACCTGGGACCCGCACTCCGAGTCCTTTCAAGGCCAGGTCGCCGAACAGGTACTACGCTCCTACGACTTCGACCAGTTGTTTATCGGCGCCGACGGTATCGATCTGGTGCGAGGAACCACCACCTTCAACGAGTTGCTGGGCTTGAGCCGAGTGATGGCCGATGTGGCCCGGGAAGTGGTGGTGATGGTGGAGGCTGACAAGATCGGCCGCAAGATTCCCAACCTGGAGCTGCCATGGAGCAGTGTCCATACCCTTATTACCGACGATCGCCTGCCGCTCGAGGCCCGCGACCAGATCCAGGCCCGTGGCATTACGCTGATATGCGCGGCTGTCATTTAGGAGAAAAACCATGTGTGGAATTGTTGGCGCCGTTGCTGAACGTAATATCACGCCGATCCTGCTCGAAGGCCTCAAGCGCCTTGAATACCGTGGCTATGACAGCGCCGGTGTAGCCGTTTTCACCAACGCCGGCACCCTAGAGCGCGTGCGTCGCCCGGGCAAGGTCAGCGAGTTGGAACAGGCCCTGGAGGCTGAACCTCTGGTTGGCCGCCTGGGTATCGCCCACACCCGTTGGGCCACCCACGGTGCCCCTTGCGAGCGCAACGCCCACCCGCATTTCTCCGGCGACCTGGCCGTGGTGCACAACGGCATCATCGAGAACCACGAAGCCCTGCGCGCACAGCTCAAGGCCCAGGGTTATGTGTTCACCTCCGACACCGACACCGAAGTCATCGCCCACCTGCTGAACCTCAAGCTCAAGGAGCTGGGTGACCTGACCGTGGCCCTCAAGGCCACCGTCAAAGAGTTGCACGGCGCCTACGGCCTGGCGGTGATCAGCGCCTCCCAGCCTGACCGCGTGATTGCCGCCCGCAGCGGCAGCCCGCTGGTGATCGGCTTGGGCCTTGGCGAGAACTTCCTGGCTTCCGACCAACTGGCCCTGCGCCAGGTGACCGACCGCTTCATGTACCTGGAGGAGGGCGATATCGCCGAGATCCGCCGCGACAGCGTGCAGATCTGGGACGTGACGGGGAACCCGGTCGAGCGCGAAGCCGTGCAGTACCGCGACGGTGCCGAAGCTGCCGACAAGGGCGAGTTCCGCCACTTCATGCTCAAGGAAATCCACGAGCAGCCAGCCGTGGTGCAACGCACCCTGGAAGGCCGCCTGAGTCAGAACCAGGTGTTGGTCCAGGCCTTCGGTCCACAGGCCGCCGAGCTGTTCGCCAAAGTGCGCAATGTCCAGATCGTCGCCTGCGGCACCAGTTACCACGCCGGCATGGTTGCCCGTTACTGGCTCGAAGAGCTGGCCGGCATCCCGTGCCAGGTCGAAGTTGCCAGCGAGTTCCGCTACCGCAAGGTGGTGGTGCAGCCTGACACCCTGTTTGTCACCATTTCCCAGTCCGGGGAAACCGCCGACACCCTGGCCGCCCTGCGCAATGCCAAGGAGCTGGGCTTCCTCGCCAGCCTGGCCATCTGCAACGTCGGCATCAGCTCGCTGGTGCGTGAATCCGACCTGACCCTACTGACCCAGGCCGGCCGTGAAATTGGCGTAGCCTCGACCAAGGCCTTCACCACGCAACTGGTCGGCCTGCTGCTGCTGACCCTGTCCCTGGGCCAGGTCCGTGGCACCTTGGCCAAGGGCGTCGAAGCGACCCTGGTAGAAGAACTGCGCCGCCTGCCGACCCGCCTGGGCGAAGCCCTGGCCATGGACAGCACGGTGGAAAAAATCGCTGAGCTGTTCGCCGAGAAGAACCACACCCTGTTCCTGGGTCGCGGTGCGCAATTCCCGGTGGCCATGGAAGGGGCGCTCAAGCTCAAGGAAATCTCCTACATTCACGCTGAAGCCTACCCGGCCGGCGAGTTGAAACACGGCCCGCTGGCGCTTGTGGATAACGACATGCCGGTGGTGACTGTGGCGCCGAACAACGAGTTGCTGGAGAAGCTCAAGTCCAACCTGCAGGAAGTGCGCGCCCGTGGCGGCGAGCTGATCGTGTTCGCCGATGAGCAGGCAGGCATGACCAATGGCGAAGGCACCCACGTGGTCCACATGCCGCACATCCACGACATCCTGTCGCCGATCCTCTACACCATCCCGCTGCAACTGCTGTCCTACTACGTCGCCGTGCTCAAGGGCACCGACGTCGACCAACCGCGCAACCTGGCCAAGTCGGTGACAGTGGAGTGAGTTATCCACAGGCGTAAATCGCGTGTGGCTTTGAACAATAAAGATTGACACAAAACAATAAAGTTTGACACTCATGAACATAGATTGACACAAGGCTCAAACCCCCGTATCTACGGGGGTTTTTCCTTTCCAGGCTTTCCCTTTGGTCTGGATTCATCGCTTCAACTCTCTGCGGGTGTAGTCTAGAAAATGCTTTGAATATGGCCGCTACGGCGGTCGTGTTCTTCTACGACTTTTCTCGGCGTGAGGTGAAGCGGTCCGCATCGACTGAGGAGGCGTGGGTTGCGAGGTCGTAAGTTTGCATCACAGCAGGACATTGAACGGCACATTGCAAATGGATTTGGCGAAGGCGCCGGGGCAAGCTACGTGCCTTGGCTGCGGGTACAAGATGTCCCGTCGATAGGTCGTTCGCACAAAATCCAAGGTGTGAAGATCGAGAGGATTCATCACCTACTGTCAGATCTCGAGCGTTCGTACTTCCTTGTGTGTGAATTTTCTGAAGACGTCGTGGATATCCGTGAGCAATATCCGTTACTACCCACAGAGCGCGCGCAAGCGATAGCGTCGGCAATAGATGTACGTTATCCCAGATACCCTAGAACGACACTGCCCTATGTAATGACAACAGATTTCCTGCTAACCGTTAAGGACTTGAGCGGAAACTTTAAGTCGGTAGCTAGAACGGTGAAGTATCGATCCGACCTAGTTGGCAAAGGAAGTAACCGCACGCTTGAAAAACTTGAGATTGAAAAGCGCTTTTGGCAAAGCCAAGGTGTTGATTGGAAAATCGTCACAGATGAATTTTTTACACGAGATTTGATAAAAAATCTTGGACTAATCAGAAAATACTCGAAGCTCCCTCGCGATTTAATGAAAGTCCCTTTGCATTCGAGTTTTATCGAGTGCCTAGCAAACAGCCGGGAATATTCGTGGACTTTGGCCACCTGTCTAAGAAAAATAGCGTCCCTTCTGTCCATCTCTTATCTAGACGCTCAGGCAATTTTCTTCCATCTGGTTTGGAACAAGGTACTGAAAATAGATTTGATTAACACTCCTCTCCACCTTACTAGTCTAGTTCCTGAATTCGAAGTTTTCCAGATCCCTGTCCAAGGATCGTTGAAGGAGAAAATGTCATGACTGTCCTCGTTAATGAGGTTTTTGAGCCTGTTACCGATCTGTCGGTCATCGCTACGATAGCTAGGCTCATTTACCAAGATGAAACGCATGACTTGGCTGTGGTGATAGATCTAGCAGACCCACCCCGGCAGCCCTACGCCATTGGTCTCGAAGAGTTGCGTCGTTCGTTAGCGTCTGGTCACACGAAACCAGCAGCCATTACCACACCCGAGTTTATGCTTGTGCTTGAGGACCAGCTGGATGAGAGAGCCAAGCAAGGCCGGGACGAAAAGTGGGCGGTCATAGCCCCGCTGCTAGATCCTGAATATCCAGGACAAATATTTGTACGGGGAGAGTTAGGCCGGCTTGTTACCAAACGGGCGTCAGAGCTCGGAATTCAGCGAAAAACGATCTATCGGCTTCTTTACCGATATTGGTTTTATGGTCAAGTTCGAAACTCATTACTTAATAATTACTCGGCGGTAGGAGTTGCCGATAGAAAATATGATCCGAGTAGGCCTCCAGGGCGAAAACCTACGTTTCAAGGCGTTCTCACTGCGCCTTCCAAGATGCTCAGTGCGGTTGATAAACGATGCATACGAGTTGGATATGCCCTTTATGTAAAAGATAAGAAATCTTCTATTTCGAGCGCATATGACGAAATGTTGAGAAGATTCTACTCGGTTCGAGACATCTCTAAAAACAGTGAAGAAGAGCTTCGTTTGCTACCTAGCTTAGAGCTGCCCAGCCTGAGGCAATTCAGATATTGGGGACAGATTTTTTTCGACGAAATTGAAACCGAGCGTGGCCGTAAAGGGTTGAGGAAGTGGTTAAAGGACTGCCGTCCGCTTTCAGGTACCGTTCGCGATTGGCTGCGTGGACCGTGTCATCAGTTTGAAATCGACGCAACTATTGCCGATATTTATTTGGTCAATAGCTACTCTAGACGGATGCTTATTGGCCGGCCCGTAGTTTATATCGTTGTGGATAGTTTCTCCGGAATGATTGTTGGCCTCTATGTAGGATTGGAAGGTCCCAGTTGGAACGGGGCGAGGCAAGCGCTGTTCAACGCGTTTACCCCCAAAGTCGAGTTCTGCGCTCAGAACGGCGTTGAAATCAATTCAGATGATTGGAATTGTCACCACCTGCCCCACCAGATTTACGCCGACAGGGGAGAGATGTTGTCACTGGCAGCAGAGGGGCTATCGTCAGGCTTGGGAATTGAGATGGGCACGGCTCCGCCTTATCGGCCTGATTGGAAGCCTATGGTAGAAAGTCGGTTTGGCATTTTGAATGATTTGACGGGTATCAGATGGCTACCTGGCGGGGTAGCTGCGCGAGACAAAGAGCGAGGCGAGCGAGATTACCGGCTCGATGCCACGCTAAACCTCAAAGAGTTCACCCAGATCCTCATCAATTGCGTGCTCCACTATAACCGGCACCATCGACAGCCTGACCGACTGACTCAGGCGATGATGAATGACGGTGTTGAACCTACGCCCAACGGGATATGGAATTGGGCCTGCGAAAACGACCTGATCGAATCCAACAAACGTCCCGACGAGCTGGTTTACCTCCATCTCTTGCCGCGCGAGCGCGCGACCGTTCAAAAGGGCGGCGTGATGTTTCGCGGCATGCACTACGTTTGTGATATGGCCATAGAGAAAGATTGGTTTGCCAAGGCTCGCAAAGGGGGCGTTTGGTCAATAGAGTGTTGGTTCGATCCGAACTCTGCGGCGCACATCTGGATCCAGGGAGAGGCCAAGCAGTTTATCCGCTGTGATCTTCGACGATCGGATGCCGGTTACGCGAATTACCGCTCGGACGAGATTTTTGATCTGCTCGAAGCCTATCGCCAAAAACCGCCTACTCACCGGCGAGCCGAGCTGGAAAGCCGTGTGCAGCTTAGCGATCAGGTCCACCAGATCATCAGCCATGCGCTCGCAGAACGAAAATTGGAACCTGCTCCGCCCACCAAGGCGGAGGCCACTGGAAACATCCGCGAGAACCGCGCAGAAGAACGTCTCCGTGAGCGTGAAAATGCGGCTGTTCCTGAAGGCGTCAGGGCGGAGCCAGCTTCACTTCAATCTGAATCGACACCGAAAGCGCATGACTCATATGCCGGCGAGCGCACTGCGCAAGTTATCGATTTGCTCAAAAGAATTCGGCCAGGACAGGCAAAATGAAAGGTGCGCAGACGTTTGCCAATTACGTCAAACAGGACATAAGTGAGTATGCGGGCAATCCGCTTATCGAAGCTTTGCCTCCTATATTGTCGGAGGCGGCGGCTATTGAGCTGATCTCGAATTTTCCTCAGCCGGTGGATCCGAAAGAGCTGACCCTCGAAGGATCCACTCGAATTCACTGTATCGACCGATTAAGAACCGTGGTACAGCCGTTTTTGTTACACCTGGAACTGGAGGCCCTGTTTTCACTGCTCATCCGTCGAGGGTATGTTGGGCGTAACCCGATGTCGCCCGCTACCGTCCGGCATTTGCATTCTTTATCGGGGGCTCAGCGTTACCACGATGCGTTCAAGTCCACTGCTGAAACGTTTACCGTCGTCGGCCTGAGCGGTATTGGCAAGTCGACGGCACTCCACGCCATTTTGAGCCTTTATCCACAGACAATCCGTCATGAGCGCTATGAGGGAAAGCAGTTTGTTCATACCCAAATCACTTGGCTGAAGCTTGACTGCCCTCGGGATGGATCGCTGGCTGGATTTTGCCAGCAGTTTTTTTATGCGGTTGGTGACGCTCTAGGAGACAAGGACTATCACAAGCGCTACAGGCATCGAAATATCAATGATGCGCTGCAACAGATGGAGCAGGTGGCCAGCACGTTTTTCATCGGCGCCTTGTTAATCGACGAGCTGCAAAACCTCCACCTGGCGAAAACCGGTGGTAAGGAGAGCATGCTGAATTTCTTTCTGCACTTGGTTAACAACATTGGTATCCCGGTCGTTTTCAGTGGCACGAACTCTACGATTAGCCTGTTCTCAGAAGCCATGCGGACTGCCCGCCGAGTCTGTGGTGCCGGTACGCTGGAATTCAAACGATTCGAAAAAGAGGATGAGGAGTGGCGGTTGTTAGTCGAAAATCTCTGGAGCTATCAGTGGTGCAAGCAGACTGCTGAGCTGACTGACGAGATTTTCGACACGCTGTATGAGCACACTCAAGGCGTCACAGATTTCCTGGTCAAGCTGCTGGTATTGAGTCAGCGTTATGCGGTCCAGAGTGGCTCGGAGTGTTTGACTGCCGAGGTCCTGGTGAAGGTAAGCAACTCAAAAATGCAGATTCTAAAGCCAGCCCTTTCAGCTCTGCGTAGCCGAGATCCGAAGCGGATGCGGCAGTTCGACGATTTGCTGCCGATTGAGGATCAACTGAGCGAAATGATGGTCTTCGACGGTTTGGCACGAGAGGATCGCCTCGCCTTGCTTCGAAGCGTTGTGTCCCGTGAGAAGCCGGCAGACCAATCTCCAACCATTCTTGCGAAGGATCACCCATCGCCTATTGCAACTGGTGTGGAAAACTCAGAGGCTAAAGCCCTAAGCGAACAGGACGCTCCCCTCGATGCTCTGCGAGCTGCGGGCTGGCTCAACGAGGACTTGTTTGAGTTCTCACCGATGTATCACAAAGCGTGAGTCGGGGGGTGGCGAAGTGCACCTTAAACTCCATTTCTTCCCCACCGCGTTCCCCGATGAGACGCTGCACAGCGTGATATCTCGCTATGCCCGTCTTTGCGGTGTTCGTAATTGCCAAGCAGCATTTGCCGGCCTGAAATCGGCGGCAGCATTTTCGCAAAATGTGGCATTCCCAAGTCATTTAGGGGAGTTTGTCGACGCGCTACCCAGCGGTACCGAGCTATCGATAGCCGAGGTCCTTATGCGTCACACGCTATTACCCTACTATGCGCCGTTTTTGACTATGAGCCAGGTAGAACACGCTCGGACGCTGATGACTGCCGATGGGAAGGGTTTGATGTTGAAGCTGGGCGTCAACGCGAGCCGTATTGGATTCGCCTCCCGAGTGCGGTTATGCCCAGAATGTATCGCCCAAGATCAGGCCCAACGGGGAGTTGCTTACTGGCACAGGGTTCACATGCTTCCAGGCGTGCTGGTATGTCCGCATCACGGGACGTCACTTAGTATCCTTGATCCTCGCTGGTCCAGCCGCAGCTCTCGACAACTCAATCTGCCGAGTGATGAGAATGTGCAAGCTCACACGTTACGTCTCGATACCCCGTCGCTGAGCATGCCGCCGCTTCACGAAATAGCGTTGCGCTCACTTCAGGTCATCGAGTCTGAAGTCAGTGCTTTGTCAGCGGAGGCGGTGCGCTACACGTTTTTACAAAGGGCAACGCAGCTTAACCTTGCCTCTGATAACCATCGCTTGCACATGCACATGCTGGCGCAGCACATGGCCGATTTTTTTGCCGCACTCCCGCAAGAATGGGAATTTTCCATACTCGGAGAAGTTCGTGCAGGTACACCCGCCTCGTGGGTCACGAAGCTGCTTCGTACGCCAATAACCTCCCACCACCCGCTCAAATACATTTTATTGGCCGGTGCTCTGGGCATTGACATGGTGAACTTGCTGCATGGTCAACGCCCGGTGAAACAGGCGGTGGCGTGTGGTCCGATAGCTCACATTCAACTTCACACGCGCCTTTCTCCGGTGATGCCCGGTGAAGGCATGGACTGTTCGTCAGCCGCTGTGTGGAAACATGCTCTTGAGGGCGCTGATGCCAAAAAGATCGCTGCCGTTCTAGGCGTTTCATTGGCGTATGTCTATCGTCACATCCGAAATGTAGCCGGCGGGCAAGGTGCTTGGAGTGAGGCAAGATTTCACATTGAGCTATGCGCAAGACGCACGGCTTTCGAGGCTGATTATCGTTTTTACAAAGCACATGCATGCAGGGGGTATGCGTGGCTGTATCGCCACGATAGGCGGTGGCTTTCGGAGTCAACTGTAAACCCAAGCCCCCATCGTACGCCCCGTCTAAATAGCGCCGAAATGTTCGCTGCCCTCGATGCGAGACTGGCCGGCGAAGTCCGTCAGTGTGCTGAAGCGCTTTATGCTCTTGCGGGTAAGCCTGTCCGCATCTCGCGTACCAGAATTGGCCGGGAGCTTCATGTTCTGTCTCGCTTCGAAAAGCAGCTCTGCAAGCTTCCTCTCTGTGCAGCAATGCTCGACAAAGTATGTGAATCAATCGAAGGCTTCCACGATAGGCGTCTGCGATGGGCTAGAAGCAAATTGCTCTCGGAGGGCAAGCCTATATCACGTTCTTCGCTTTACAGGGTCGCGAGCATTCGGCCCACGCTGTAATCCAGCCAGCCATTCCCTCGATCTAAAAAAGTTCTGAATTTAATTCAACGTAAACACATTATTTTTCTGTTAATGAATATTTGCACCTTCCAGAATAGCTACGGCATACGCTGGATGACCACGATCAGCAAGTAAAACGTACTAACCCGCGATCAACAGAAATAGTTTTGCAATTGCCATGGGCTGACCTGCGCAGGTTATCGATACGTGTTTTGTATTCAAGAGTACGATCGCGGCAGGGCTTAGATGAATTCACTACGGTTAAAAGTTGAGCGGCTGGGTATCATTTCCAAATCGATACCGGATACAGAATTTGACGGGTTGCATATATACTGCCCCCGGATGCATATTCTCTTCGAGCCCTACCTTTAATCGGTAAATGATGTCTGATCTATTGTTTTTCCCCGTGTCGATGCCGGATGAAATGCTGCACTCTCGTGTCACCCGATATCACTATCTGTCAGGCAACAGAACCGCGACAGAAACCTACCGCGATTTGTTCGCATCGAAACCCTTTTGCATTGGTGGCATCGTACCCAATCAGATCGAGAGGCTCGCCCACAGACTGCCGGGGCAATCGGAGAGCAATCTCGCAGAGCTGATCAGTAGCAATACCACTTTTCCTGCTTACCGGCCTTTTCTTGGGGTTAAGCAGGGTCCGGAGAACAACGTAGGTCCGCTGGGTTATGACGGGGTGGTACGGGTGCCCCGCAGAGAGGAGTCCACCCATGGCAAGGCTAAGCTTTGTCCTACCTGCGTTCAGGAGGATTTGATTGATCGGGGTTCTGCCTACTGGCATCGATCTCACCAAATACCCGGTGTTGCCGTCTGTTGGCGTCATGGCGACACATTGATCCATGCCTGCCCCGAGTGCTCTCGCCCGTTCTACCGAAAATTGAAGCTACTTCCCAATCTGACTGAGCCATGCGCATGCGGTTGGAGCCCCTTAAACAGCGCAGCGACTCACAAGGGCTCAAAACTGGAACAGAAAGTCGCCCTGTTCGCACACGATATCTTGCAACGCAATATTCCTCCGATAGGCAGTACGGTATTAAGTTCTTGCTACGTCCGCCAATGCAAGAAACGCGGATATATTTTCGGAAAAAATGCAGGTATCGCAAAACTATTCGACAGCATCCAAAGCGCTTACGGTGATGAGCTTTTGTCGCAGATTGATCCAGCCTATAACACCGGGAAACATGAGCAATGGATCCGGCTCAAATCAGACAAAGGTCAGCTAAATATGCCGCTCGCGAGGCATTTGATCATTGCTCTTCATTTGTTTTCCAGTGCAGATGACTTTGAAGAGGCTCTGAAGAATGAGTCTATTCTGCTGAGTGCCTCTGTTTCTCCGCGAGCGTCCAAAGTTGAAGAATCGCATCCTAGCCAAAAAACTAGGTATCGCCAAAAAATTGAGTTGCTTTTAGCGCTACGTAACGACGCCGATGTCGAGTACCTCTGGAAGAAGGCGTACAAACCTACGCAATGGATTCTAGAACATGATAACGCATGGTTAATGGCAAAACTCCGTGCACCTAAAAAAATTGCAGTTACGGTCGAAAAGTCTGTCGACTCAAGAGACGGCGCGTATGCGGCCCTTATCGAAGCGGGCGTAGATGAGCTATATAAAGTTACGAAAGATCCGAAGAGAGTGAATATTCGGAATTTGCAATCGCTACTCCCAGGTTCGTTACCTCATGAGCTGGATCTACGCAAGCAGAGGTTTCCCCTTACTTATCAACAGATAAAGATTCATCAAGAGTCAGTATGGCATTTCCGTCTAAGAACTTTGATATGGACTGTCTCTGAACTCATCCGGATGAAGCTCCCGGTGAATTACTCGACGGTAAGATTGACTTCAGCGGTAGCAAGCAAGGTTTTCCTGGTATTTTCCAGTTTCTTCGAGTGGGATCTGACAAGCCTGGAAAAAACCGGAGTCGACGCGGAGGCCTTGCTCAGATCTACCGGCGTATCGAGGAATTGGGAGGGGCCACCGGTTCCAATAAGCTTTTGAGGTCATCTGTGTTCCGTCAGCGTCTGCCAACCTTTGGTGATAACAAAAATGCCATCTGGCTTGAAAGCGTAAACGCGGAGTAGGGTTCACCTTTCACATTAGTAACCTTCGCGGCAGCTTTCTGAAAGCTTTCACTTGTTACTCGGCGGTTGCAGGAGCTGAGTGCAACACGGTTATTGAATTGAAGCAGGAGCCTCATGTTGCAAGCCCATCAGCTGAGTGAATACCTCGATCGGACACAGCCAGTTAAATCGCTTGCGTGGTCGGATGT
>NZ_JCBCUS010000012.1:0-157220 GCF_059862355.1 Pseudomonas sp. MF09150
ATCCCGAACTCAGCAGTGAAACGATGCATCGCCGATGGTAGTGTGGGGTTTCCCCATGTGAGAGTAGGTCATCGTCAAGATTAAATTCCGAAACCCCTGATTGCTAACGCAATCAGGGGTTTTGTTTTTGCGCGCAGGAAAGCCAAGGCTTCATAAGTGGAGCTTGTCTTCAGTTAATTGCTTCAGCGACTTTGTGTGCCGCTGTTTTCTATGCAACTCCCGTGTGCATAGCTATCATGCCTGCCTCTTTGTGAGGCGAGACTTGCATGTTGATGTTGTTAGAGCTTCTTAAGGATGGGCGATTTCACTCGGGGCAGGCCCTGGGCGATGCGCTGGGTATCAGTCGTAGTGCCGTATGGAAGCAGCTGCAGCAGATGGAAGCCGAGCTGGGCCTCTCTATCCATAAGGTCAGGGGGCGCGGCTATCAGTTGGCGGCGCCTATAACGCCCCTCAGTTCCGCTGAGATTGGCCGGCAGGCAGCTGTTTGCCCCTGGAGTGTGCTGGTCTACGACTCGATAGACTCGACTAATGCGCAAGCTCTACGCTTGATTGAGCGTGGGCAGCCTTCGCCGTTCCTGGTGCTGGCCGAACGCCAGACCGCCGGGCGTGGGCGGAGAGGGCGCAAGTGGGTCAGCCCCTTTGCCGAGAACCTCTATTACAGCCTTGTCCTGCGTATTGAAGGTGGGATGCGTCAGCTGGAAGGGCTCAGTTTGGTCGTTGGCCTGGCGGTGATGCAGGCCTTGCGTGAGCTGGGAGTCAGCTCCGCTGGCTTGAAGTGGCCAAACGACGTCTTGGTCGGGCAGAAAAAAATAGCTGGAATTCTATTGGAGCTGGTCGGAGATCCCGCGGATGTCTGTCATGTGGTCCTGGGGGTTGGAATAAATGCGAACATGCGCAGTGCTGACGAGGTTGATCAGGAATGGACCTCGGTGAGACTTGAGACCGGCAAGACCGTTGACCGTAATGAACTGGCGGCCCGACTGAGTCTCGTGCTCAAGTCCTACCTGGATCGGCATCAGCTGTCTGGATTTTCGGCTATCCAGGAAGAGTGGGAACAAAACCACTTATGGCAGGGAAGACCTGTCTCGCTCATTGCGGGTGTCAACAAGATCGACGGGGTTGTTGTAGGTATTGATCGCCAAGGTGCTTTGCGCTTGATGGTGGATGGTGTCGAGAGGGTTTACAGCGGTGGTGAGCTCAGCCTGAGGTTGCGCGATGATTCTTGAGCTCGACTGTGGAAATAGCTTCATCAAATGGCGTGTGCTGCATGCAGATGCGATCTTGGTTTTTGCCGAAGGCGTGGTCGATTCTGATCATGTGCTTTCAGAGAGTCTGCATGGGCTGTCCGGTCTTGCGCTGACGCATTGCCGATTGGTTAGTGTGCGTAGTGCAGAAGAAACCGCCAAGCTGGTCGCGCTATTGGTCGACGCATTTTCTGTATCGGTATCCTGTGCCAGTTCGGCTCGGGAGATGGCCGGCGTGCGCAATGGGTATGAGGATTTCGAAAAGCTCGGTCTGGATCGCTGGCTGGCCATGTTGGGCGGTTTTCGCCTGGCTAAAGGGGCTTGTCTGGTGCTCGATTTCGGAACGGCTGTAACGGCGGATTTTATTGCCGCTGACGGTGAGCACCTGGGGGGCTTTATTTGTCCGGGGATGCCCTTGATGCGCAATCAGTTGCGAACTCATACCCGGCGAATTCGTTACGATGACCTGTCCGCTGAGCGTGCGCTGGTCAATCTGCTTCCGGGGCGCACCACAGTCGAGGCTGTAGAGCGAGGCTGCTTGTTGATGCTGAGGGGGTTTGTGCTGACCCAGTTAGAGCTGGCGCGCAGTTATTGGGGGGATGACTTCGTCGTCTTTCTCACTGGGGGTGACGCCGACCTGGTCTCGGGGATGGTGCCGCAAGGTCGGCTTGTGCCGGATCTTGTTTTTGTCGGGTTGGCCATGGCCTGCCCATTGACCTGAGGTTTCTATGCGTTGGTTGTTCCTGCTGCTCTTGGTTCTCAATGTGTTTTATTACGTCTGGCATCAGCAGGAAGCACCGTTACGCGCAAAAGAAGTGACATCGCTCAGTTTGTATAAGGGCTCGCAGCAGGATATCCGCTTGCTGAGCGAGTCGGCCGACGTTGTTGCGCGACGCGAGAAGAGCAAGGTTGGAGAGGTGGAGGCGGGTTGTCTCTATGTCGGTGGCTTTGCTCGTCGAGACCAGGCTCAGCAGCTTGAGCGGAGCTTGATTGGCTTAAATGTTGAGGCTCAATTGCAATTTGTGAATTTGCCGAACGCTAACGGTTATTGGCTGCGTGTTGCGCCCGAAAGCAGGCATTTGCTGGACGAATTGCAGTTGACGAACCTTGCCAAGGAATTCAATGAGTTAAAACATAAAATAATGCCGTGCGAAGGCATTGCAACTGTCGAATAGTTTGCATAGAATGGCGCCCGCTTCGCAGTGAAGACCTCTTGGGGTTGGAATCGCGAAACGAGGTCAACGCAGCTAACCTCAGGTTTTTAATGAGAAAATGCTTGACAGAAGGGCAGCTTAGTATAAAATGCTGCCTCGCTTAGGAGGGGTTCCCGAGCGGCCAAAGGGATCAGACTGTAAATCTGACGTCTACGACTTCGAAGGTTCGAATCCTTCCCCCTCCACCATTTTTAGCGTGAGCTGCAAGCTTACGCGGGTATAGTTTAGTGGTAGAACCTCAGCCTTCCAAGCTGATGATGCGGGTTCGATTCCCGCTACCCGCTCCAGGTTTTCAGGTTGTGCAAAGTGTTTTGCTCTTGTAGCTCAGTTGGTAGAGCACACCCTTGGTAAGGGTGAGGTCAGCGGTTCAAATCCGCTCAAGAGCTCCATAATAACAAGGCAGATATGAAAATATCTGCCTTTGTTTTAATGGCTGGTGTGACTTGTTTAATTCTTCTCCTGAGGGTGATTTCGATGGCTAAGGAAAAGTTCGAACGTAATAAGCCGCACGTCAACGTAGGTACTATCGGTCACGTAGACCACGGTAAGACTACCCTGACTGCTGCTCTGACTCGCGTCTGCTCCGAGGTTTTCGGTTCGGCAAAGGTTGACTTCGACAAAATCGATAGCGCCCCAGAAGAAAAAGCTCGCGGCATCACCATTAATACTGCTCACGTTGAGTATGATTCGGCTGTGCGCCATTACGCGCATGTTGATTGCCCGGGTCACGCTGACTACGTAAAAAACATGATCACCGGTGCTGCGCAGATGGATGGAGCTATCCTGGTCTGCTCGGCTGCTGATGGTCCGATGCCGCAAACTCGTGAGCACATCTTGTTGTCTCGCCAGGTTGGCGTTCCGTACATCGTTGTCTTCCTAAACAAGGCTGACATGGTCGATGATGCTGAGCTGCTCGAGCTGGTTGAGATGGAAGTGCGCGACTTGCTGAGCACTTATGATTTCCCGGGTGATGATACTCCTATAATCATTGGTTCGGCTCTCATGGCTTTGAATGGCCAGGACGACAACGAGATGGGCACCACTGCCGTCAAGAAGTTGGTCGAGACGCTGGATACTTACATTCCGCAGCCTGAGCGCGCTATTGATAAGCCGTTCCTGATGCCGATCGAGGACGTCTTCTCGATCTCTGGTCGCGGTACTGTTGTAACTGGTCGTGTTGAGCGTGGCATTGTTCGCATCCAGGAAGAGGTTGAGATTGTTGGTCTTCGTGACACGGTCAAAACAACCTGCACTGGTGTTGAAATGTTCCGCAAGCTGCTCGATGAGGGTCGTGCTGGTGAGAACTGCGGCGTTCTGCTGCGTGGTACCAAGCGTGATGATGTTGAGCGTGGTCAGGTCCTAGTTAAGCCGGGTACTGTCAAGCCGCACACTAAGTTCACTGCAGAGGTTTATGTCTTGAGCAAGGAGGAGGGTGGTCGTCACACTCCGTTCTTCAAGGGCTACCGTCCACAGTTCTATTTCCGGACCACTGATGTGACCGGTAATTGCGAGCTGCCGGAAGGTGTTGAGATGGTGATGCCGGGTGACAACATTCAGATGACTGTCACTTTGATCAAAACCATCGCAATGGAAGATGGTTTGCGGTTCGCTATTCGTGAGGGCGGTCGTACCGTCGGTGCGGGTGTTGTGGCTAAAGTCATCGAGTAAGTTGTTGATATATCTTCATCGGGCCGGCATAATGGTCGGCCTGATTTTGTTTTTAGGTCAGTAGCTCAATTGGCAGAGCGACGGTCTCCAAAACCGTAGGTTGGGGGTTCGATTCCCTCCTGACCTGCCAGATTCACTCAGTGTGTCTGGCTTTCTTTTCACAGGATCTTCATAGATGACTCCTAAGGCTGAAGCTCAAGGCTCTCGCTTCGATCTGCTCAAGTGGCTTATAGTAGTCGCTCTTGTGATCGTTGGCGTTGTTGGCAATCAGTACTACTCTGCTTCGCCGATCCTGTACCGTGTACTTGCTTTGCTTGCTATTGCTGCTGTAGCTGCCTTTGTAGGCCTGCAGACTGCCAAGGGCAAGTCTTTCTTTGTACTGGTTAAGGAAGCTCGCACCGAGATTCGTAAAGTCGTGTGGCCAACCCGCCAAGAAACCACGCAGACCACATTGATTGTTGTGGCTGTTGTTCTGGTTATGGCGTTGCTGTTGTGGGGGCTTGATTCCCTGCTCGGTTGGCTTGTTTCCTTGATTGTTGGCTAAGGGTGTCCCGTGGCTAAGCGTTGGTACGTTGTGCATGCTTACTCGGGTTACGAGAAGCATGTAATGCGCTCGTTGGTAGAGCGCGTAAAGCTGGCTGGCATGGAAGATGGCTTCGGCGAAATTCTGGTTCCCACTGAAGAAGTGGTTGAAATGCGTAATGGCCAGAAGCGCAAAAGTGAGCGTAAATTCTTCCCAGGTTACGTGCTGGTACAGATGGACATGAACGAGGGTACTTGGCACTTGGTCAAGGACACTCCTCGCGTGATGGGCTTTATTGGCGGTACTGCCGACAAGCCTGCGCCTATCACCGACAAGGAAGCGGAAGCTATCCTGCGTCGCGTCGCTGACGGTAGCGACAAGCCCAAGCCTAAAACGCTGTTCGAACCAGGTGAAGTTGTTCGCGTCACTGATGGTCCGTTCGCTGATTTTAATGGCACGGTCGAAGAGGTTAACTACGAAAAGAGTCGCATCCAAGTGGCTGTGCTCATTTTCGGTCGCTCTACCCCGGTAGAGCTAGAGTTCAGTCAGGTCGAAAAGGCATAACTGAACGAGAATCCCATACCCCGCAGCCCCAGGCTGTGGGGTTTTTTCGTCACTGGGATAAACGCGCAAGTAACCGGGGAGCCTTTTCAGGCGTCTGAACCCGTAATTGGAGTGCCTCATGGCCAAGAAGATTACCGCTTACATCAAGCTGCAAGTGAAGGCCGCTCAGGCCAACCCAAGCCCACCCGTCGGTCCAGCTCTGGGTCAGCACGGCGTGAACATCATGGAGTTCTGCAAGGCTTTCAACGCCCGTACTCAGGGTATTGAGCCAGGTCTGCCGACTCCAGTGATCATCACTGTATACAGCGACCGTAGCTTCACCTTCGAAACCAAGTCGACCCCGGCTTCGGTTCTGTTGAAGAAAGCTGCTGGTCTGACTAGCGGTTCCGCTCGTCCTAACACCGTTAAGGTTGGCACTGTGACCCGTGCTCAGCTGGAAGAAATCGCGAAAACCAAAAACGCGGATCTGACTGCAGCTGATATGGATGCAGCCGTGCGTACCATCGCCGGTTCTGCTCGTAGCATGGGCCTTAACGTGGAGGGTGTGTAATGGCTAAGCTGACCAAGCGCCAAAAGGCTATCGCCGGCAAAATTGAAGCGGGCAAGTCCTACAACTTTGTAGACGCTGCTGCTCTGCTGACTGAGCTGTCGACTGTCAAGTTCAGCGAGTCCGTTGACGTTGCTGTAAACTTGGGTGTTGACCCGCGTAAATCCGACCAGGTCGTTCGTAGCGCTACTGTGCTGCCACACGGCACTGGCAAGACCGTTCGCGTTGCTGTGTTCACCCAAGGCCCAGCTGCTGAGGCAGCTCTGGCTGCCGGCGCAGATCGCGTTGGCATGGACGACCTGGCTGCCGAAATGAAAGGCGGCGACCTGAACTATGACGTCGTAATTGCTTCCCCGGATGCAATGCGCGTTGTAGGTCAGTTGGGTCAGATCCTCGGTCCACGCGGCCTGATGCCTAACCCTAAAGTCGGCACCGTAACTCCAGACGTAGCTACCGCGGTTAAAAACGCCAAGGCTGGTCAGGTTCGTTATCGCACCGACAAAAACGGCATCATCCACACTTCCGTTGGCAAGGTCGGTTTCGACGCCGTCAAGCTGAAGGAAAACGTTGAAGCGCTGATCGCTGATCTGAAGCGTATCAAGCCAGCTTCTTCGAAAGGCATCTACGTCAAGCGCGTTACCCTGAGCACCACTATGGGCCCAGGTCTGGTCATCGACCAAGGCTCGCTGGACGTATAAGAACACAAGTTGGTGCAAGCGATTGCGCCAACTGAAAGATTGGGGTCCCTGCCTGGCGGGGGCTATCCAAGACCGTAGGCGACGCAAGTCTTAAACCTCAAGCCTACGCAGATGGTGCTCCCGGTTCCTTACCGAATCAGACACCAAAACGACATCCGGCCTCGGTTGGATGAAACGGTAACAAGCAGGAGTTAAACCCGTGGCAATTAAACTCGAAGACAAGAAGGCCATCGTCGCTGAAGTCAACGAGGCTGCCAAAGCTGCTCTGTCCGCTGTCGTGGCTGATGCCCGTGGTGTGACAGTAGGCGCTATGACCGGACTCCGTAAAGAGGCCCGTGAAGCTGGCGTTTACGTACGCGTTGTACGTAACACCCTGCTCAAGCGCGCTGTTGCTGGCACTCAATATGACGTGCTCAACGACGTGTTCACTGGCCCGACCTTGATCGCATTCTCCAAAGAACATCCGGGCGCTGCTGCTCGTATCTTCAAAGAGTTTGCCAAAGGTCAGGACAAGTTCGAGATCAAGGCAGCTGCGTTCGAGGGCAAGTTCCTCGCAGCTAATCAGATCGACGTACTGGCAAGCCTGCCGACCCGTGACGAAGCAATTTCTCAGCTGATGAGCGTGATTCAAGGCGCAACCAGCAAATTGGCTCGTACTCTGGCGGCTCTTCGCGACCAGAAAGAAGCTGCCGCAGCCTAAGGCTGAGCATCTCCTTTTGCGTTTATTGTTTATTTCGATGGCCGCTTAGGCCGTCACCCCAATACAGGAATTTATAGTCATGTCTCTGACTAACGACCAAATCATCGAAGCAATCGGCGAAAAATCCGTTCTGGAAATCGTTGAGCTGATCAAGGCCATGGAAGAGAAGTTCGGCGTTTCCGCTGCCGCTGCTTCCGCTGGTCCAGCTGCTGTTGCTGCCGTTGTTGAAGAACAAACTGAATTCAACGTCATGCTGCTCGAAGCTGGCGAGAAGAAAGTTAACGTGATCAAGGCTGTACGTGAACTGACCGGTCTGGGCCTGAAAGAAGCCAAGGCTGTAGTTGACGGCGCTCCTGCCCTGGTTCTGGAAGCTGTAGCTAAAGAAGCAGCTGACAAAGCCAAAGCAACTCTGGAAGAAGCAGGCGCTAAAGTCGAGCTGAAGTAAGCATCGACTTTGCGTTTCCAGCCCGAGCGTTAAGCGACAGGCTGATGGCTGGTGGCTCTTGCCACCGGCCTTTTTCCGTTATTGGCAGCCGACTGGGTCGGTGTCTCTAACGAGCTGTAACCACCCTGTGCGGTGGCGCAAACCATGGGGTTTGCACGATTTTCTGGCTGCTCCCGTCGGGAGGGGCCAAACAAGCAGGTGACCAAGCTGGGGAACGCTGATGGCTTACTCATATACTGAGAAAAAACGTATCCGCAAGGACTTTAGCAAGTTGCCGGACGTCATGGATGTGCCGTACCTCCTGGCCATCCAGCTGGATTCGTATCGTGAATTCTTGCAAGCGGGAGCGACTAAAGATCAGTTCCGCGACGTGGGCCTGCATGCGGCCTTCAAATCCGTTTTCCCGATCATCAGCTACTCCGGCAATGCTGCGTTGGAGTATGTCGGTTATCGTCTGGGCGAACCGGCGTTTGATGTCAAAGAATGCGTGTTGCGCGGTGTAACTTACGCCGTACCTTTGCGGGTAAAAGTGCGCCTGATCATTTTCGACAAAGAATCGTCGAACAAAGCGATCAAGGACATCAAAGAGCAAGAAGTCTACATGGGTGAAATCCCCCTGATGACTGAGAACGGTACCTTCGTAATTAACGGTACCGAGCGTGTAATCGTTTCCCAGCTGCACCGTTCCCCTGGCGTTTTCTTCGACCACGACCGTGGCAAGACGCACAGCTCCGGTAAGCTGCTGTACTCGGCGCGGATCATTCCTTACCGTGGTTCGTGGTTGGACTTCGAGTTCGACCCGAAAGATTGCGTATTCGTACGTATCGACCGTCGTCGCAAGCTACCTGCATCGGTACTGCTGCGCGCGCTGGGCTACACCACAGAAGAAGTGCTGGACGCTTTCTATACCACCAACGTATTCCATGTGAAGGGTGAAAACCTTAGCCTGGAGCTGGTGCCTCAGCGCCTGCGTGGTGAAATTGCCGTTCTCGATATTCTGGATGACAAGGGCAAGGTTATTGTCGAGCAAGGTCGTCGTATCACCGCTCGTCACATCAACCAGCTGGAAAAAGCCGGGATCAAAGAGCTGGAAGTGCCTCTGGACTACGTCCTGGGTCGCACTACCGCCAAGGTCATCGTGCATCCGGCCACCGGCGAAATCCTGGCAGAGTGCAATACCGAGCTGAATACCGAGATCCTGGCAAAAATCGCCAAGTCTCAGGTCGTTCGTATCGAAACTCTGTACACCAACGATATCGACTGCGGTCCGTTCGTCTCCGACACGTTGAAGATCGACTCCACCAGCAACCAACTGGAAGCGCTGGTCGAGATCTATCGCATGATGCGTCCTGGCGAGCCGCCAACCAAAGACGCTGCCGAAACCCTGTTCAACAACCTGTTCTTCAGCCCTGAGCGTTATGACCTGTCTGCGGTCGGCCGGATGAAGTTCAACCGTCGTATCGGTCGTACCGAGATCGAAGGTTCGGGCGTGCTGTGCAAGGAAGACATCGTTGCGGTCCTGAAGACTCTGGTCGACATCCGTAACGGCAAGGGCATCGTCGATGACATCGATCACCTGGGTAACCGTCGTGTTCGCTGCGTAGGCGAAATGGCCGAGAACCAGTTCCGCGTTGGCCTGGTACGTGTTGAGCGTGCGGTCAAAGAGCGTCTGTCGATGGCTGAAAGCGAAGGCCTGATGCCGCAAGACTTGATCAACGCCAAGCCAGTGGCTGCGGCGGTGAAAGAGTTCTTCGGTTCCAGCCAGCTTTCCCAGTTCATGGACCAGAACAACCCGCTGTCCGAGATCACCCACAAGCGCCGTGTTTCTGCACTGGGCCCGGGCGGTCTGACGCGTGAGCGTGCTGGCTTTGAAGTTCGTGACGTACACCCGACTCACTACGGTCGTGTATGCCCGATCGAAACGCCGGAAGGTCCGAACATCGGTCTGATCAACTCCTTGGCGGCCTATGCGCGCACCAACCAGTACGGCTTCCTCGAGAGCCCGTACCGTGTGGTGAAAGACGCTCTGGTTACCGACGAGATCGTGTTCCTGTCCGCCATCGAAGAAGCTGATCACGTGATCGCTCAGGCTTCGGCCACGATGAACGACAAGAAGATGCTGATCGACGAGCTGGTAGCTGTTCGTCACTTGAACGAGTTCACCGTCAAGGCGCCGGAAGACGTCACCTTGATGGACGTATCGCCGAAGCAGGTAGTTTCGGTTGCAGCGTCGCTGATCCCGTTCCTCGAGCACGATGATGCCAACCGTGCGTTGATGGGTTCCAACATGCAGCGTCAAGCTGTACCCACCCTGCGTGCTGACAAGCCGCTGGTCGGTACCGGCATGGAGCGTAACGTAGCTCGTGACTCCGGCGTTTGCGTCGTGGCTCGTCGTGGCGGTGTTATCGATTCCGTTGATGCAAGCCGTATCGTGGTTCGTGTTGCTGATGACGAAGTTGAAACCGGTGAAGCCGGTGTCGACATCTACAACCTGACCAAATACACCCGCTCCAACCAGAACACCTGCATCAACCAGCGTCCGCTGGTGCGTAAAGGTGATCGTGTTCAGCGTAGCGACATCATGGCTGACGGCCCGTCCACCGATATGGGTGAGCTGGCCTTGGGTCAGAACATGCGCATCGCGTTCATGGCCTGGAACGGTTACAACTTCGAAGACTCCATCTGCTTGTCGGAACGAGTTGTTCAGGAAGACCGCTTTACCACGATCCACATTCAGGAACTGACCTGTGTGGCACGTGACACCAAGCTTGGGCCAGAGGAAATCACTGCAGACATCCCTAACGTGGGTGAAGCTGCACTGAACAAGCTGGACGAAGCCGGTATCGTTTACGTAGGTGCTGAAGTTGGCGCGGGCGACATCCTGGTGGGCAAGGTCACTCCGAAAGGCGAGACCCAGCTGACTCCGGAAGAGAAACTGCTGCGTGCAATCTTCGGTGAAAAAGCCAGCGACGTTAAAGACACCTCCCTGCGCGTACCTACCGGTACCAAAGGTACTGTCATCGACGTACAGGTCTTCACTCGTGACGGCGTTGAGCGTGATGCTCGTGCACTGTCGATCGAGAAGAGCCAGCTCGACGAGATCCGCAAGGATCTGAACGAAGAGTTCCGCATCGTTGAAGGCGCTACTTTCGAACGTCTGCGTTCCGCTCTGGTCGGCCATAAAGCCGAAGGCGGCGCCGGTCTGAAGAAAGGTCAGGACATCACCGACGAAGTACTCGACGGTCTTGAGCATGGTCAGTGGTTCAAACTGCGCATGGTTGAAGACGCTCTTAACGAGCAGCTCGAGAAGGCTCAGGCCTATATCGTTGATCGTCGCCGTCTGCTGGACGACAAGTTCGAAGACAAGAAGCGCAAACTGCAGCAGGGCGATGACCTGGCTCCAGGCGTGCTGAAAATCGTCAAGGTTTACCTGGCAATCCGTCGTCGCATCCAACCGGGCGACAAGATGGCCGGTCGTCACGGTAACAAAGGTGTGGTCTCCGTGATCATGCCAGTTGAAGACATGCCGCACGATGCCAATGGCACCCCGGTCGACGTCGTTCTCAACCCGTTGGGCGTACCTTCGCGTATGAACGTTGGTCAGATTCTCGAAACCCACCTGGGCCTCGCGGCTAAAGGCTTGGGCGAGAAGATCAATCGCATGATCGAAGAGCAGCGTAAAGTTGCTGAACTGCGCAAGTTCCTGGACGAGATCTACAACCAGATCGGCGGTCGTAACGAAGATCTGGATAGCTTCTCCGATCAGGAAATCCTGGATCTGGCGAAAAACCTGCGCGGCGGCGTACCGATGGCCACTCCGGTGTTCGACGGTGCCAAGGAAATCGAAATCAAGGCCATGCTGAAACTGGCTGACCTGCCAGAAAGCGGCCAGATGCAGTTGACCGACGGCCGTACCGGCAACAAGTTCGAGCGCCCGGTTACTGTTGGCTACATGTACATGCTGAAGCTGAACCACTTGGTAGACGACAAGATGCACGCTCGTTCTACCGGTTCGTACAGCCTGGTTACCCAGCAGCCGCTGGGTGGTAAGGCGCAGTTCGGTGGTCAGCGTTTCGGGGAGATGGAGGTCTGGGCACTGGAAGCATACGGTGCTGCATACACTCTGCAAGAAATGCTCACAGTGAAGTCGGACGATGTGAACGGTCGGACCAAGATGTACAAAAACATCGTGGACGGCGATCACCGTATGGAGCCGGGCATGCCCGAGTCCTTCAACGTGTTGATCAAAGAAATTCGTTCCCTCGGCATCGATATCGATCTGGAAACCGAATAACACGTGACGCGAATCGAGAGCGGGGCTGGATTGCCCGCTCTCTGCTCCGCCAGGAGGAAAGGCCTTGAAAGACCTACTGAATTTGCTGAAAAACCAGGGTCAAGTCGAAGAGTTCGACGCCATCCGTATCGGATTGGCATCGCCTGAGATGATCCGTTCGTGGTCGTTCGGTGAAGTTAAAAAGCCGGAAACCATCAACTACCGTACGTTCAAACCCGAGCGTGACGGCCTGTTCTGCGCCAAGATCTTTGGCCCGGTTAAGGATTACGAGTGCCTGTGCGGTAAGTACAAGCGCCTGAAACACCGCGGTGTGATCTGCGAGAAGTGCGGCGTTGAAGTTGCACTGGCCAAGGTTCGTCGTGAGCGCATGGCGCACATCGAACTGGCTTCTCCGGTTGCCCACATCTGGTTCCTGAAATCGCTGCCGTCCCGTATCGGCTTGCTGATGGACATGACCCTGCGTGATATCGAACGCGTTCTCTACTTTGAGAGCTATGTCGTTATCGATCCAGGCATGACCACCCTTGAAAAGGGTCAGCTGCTGAACGACGAGCAGTACTTCGAAGCGCTGGAAGAGTTCGGTGACGATTTCGATGCCCGCATGGGTGCCGAAGCTGTTCGTGAGCTGTTGCACGCTATCGATCTGGAGCACGAGATTGGTCGTCTGCGTGAAGAGATTCCGCAAACCAACTCCGAAACCAAAATCAAGAAGCTGTCCAAGCGTCTGAAGTTGATGGAAGCCTTCCAGGGTTCCGGCAACCTGCCAGAGTGGATGGTGCTGACCGTTCTGCCGGTTCTGCCGCCAGATCTGCGTCCACTGGTCCCGCTGGATGGCGGTCGCTTCGCGACTTCCGACCTCAACGATCTGTATCGTCGAGTGATCAACCGTAACAACCGTTTGAAGCGCCTGCTTGATCTGTCCGCTCCGGACATCATCGTGCGCAACGAAAAACGTATGTTGCAGGAAGCCGTCGACGCGTTGCTCGACAACGGTCGTCGTGGCCGCGCTATCACGGGTTCCAACAAGCGTCCTCTGAAATCCTTGGCTGACATGATCAAGGGTAAGCAAGGTCGTTTCCGTCAGAACTTGCTCGGTAAGCGTGTTGACTACTCGGGTCGTTCGGTAATTACCGTAGGTCCGACCCTGCGTCTGCACCAGTGCGGTCTGCCGAAGAAGATGGCTCTCGAGCTGTTCAAGCCGTTCATTTTCGGCAAGCTGGAAATGCGTGGTCTCGCTACCACCATCAAAGCTGCCAAGAAGATGGTCGAGCGTGAGCTGCCAGAGGTTTGGGACGTACTCGCTGAAGTAATCCGCGAACACCCAGTGCTTCTCAACCGTGCACCGACCCTTCACCGTCTGGGTATCCAGGCGTTTGAACCGGTACTGATCGAAGGTAAGGCTATCCAGCTGCACCCGTTGGTCTGTGCTGCGTACAACGCCGACTTCGACGGCGACCAAATGGCCGTGCACGTACCGCTGACGCTGGAAGCCCAGTTGGAAGCGCGTGCGTTGATGATGTCGACCAACAACATTCTGTCGCCAGCCAACGGTGAGCCAATCATCGTTCCGTCGCAGGACGTTGTATTGGGTCTGTATTACATGACCCGTGAAGCGATCAATGCCAAGGGCGAAGGTCGTATCTTCGCTGACCTGCAGGAAGTCGACCGCGTATTCCGCGCCGGCGAAGCTGCGCTGCACGCCAAGATCAAGGTTCGTATCAACGAAACCGTTAACGATCGTGATGGCGGCAGCGTGAGCGGCACCCGTATTGTCGACACCACTGTCGGCCGTGCGCTGCTGTTCCAGGTTGTGCCTAAAGGTCTGTCCTTCGACGTCGTCAACCTGCCGATGAAGAAAAAGGCGATCTCCAAGCTGATCAACCAGTGCTACCGCGTGGTTGGTCTGAAAGAGACCGTGATCTTCGCTGACCAGTTGATGTACACCGGTTTTGCTTATTCAACCATTTCCGGCGTTTCCATCGGTGTTAACGACTTCGTTATCCCGGATGAAAAAGCCCGCATCATCGGTGCTGCTACCGACGAAGTGAAAGAGATCGAAAGCCAGTACGCCTCCGGCCTGGTAACCCAGGGCGAGAAGTACAACAAAGTGATCGACCTTTGGTCGAAAGCGAACGACGAAGTTTCCAAGGCGATGATGGCCAACCTCTCGAAAGAGAAAGTCATCGACCGCAATGGTGTCGAAGTCGAGCAAGAATCGTTCAACTCGATGTACATGATGGCCGACTCGGGCGCACGGGGTTCTGCTGCGCAGATCCGTCAGCTCGCCGGTATGCGTGGCCTGATGGCCAAGCCGGACGGCTCCATCATTGAAACGCCGATTACTGCGAACTTCCGTGAAGGTTTGAGCGTACTTCAGTACTTCATCTCGACTCACGGTGCTCGTAAAGGTTTGGCGGATACCGCGTTGAAAACTGCGAACTCCGGTTACCTGACTCGTCGTCTGGTAGACGTGGCGCAGGATCTGGTTGTAACCGAGATCGATTGCGGCACCGAGCACGGCCTGTTGATGACTCCGCACATTGAAGGCGGTGACGTTGTAGAGCCGCTGGGTGAGCGCGTATTGGGTCGTGTTATTGCCCGTGACGTATTCAAGCCGGGTACCGAGGAAGTTATCGTTCCTGCCGGCACCCTGGTAGATGAGAAGTGGGTCGAGTTCATCGAGCTGAACAGCATCGACGAAGTGATCGTGCGTTCGCCGATCAGCTGCGAAACCCGCTACGGCATTTGCGCCAAGTGCTACGGCCGTGACTTGGCTCGTGGTCACCAGGTGAACATCGGTGAAGCTGTCGGCGTTATCGCTGCTCAGTCGATCGGTGAGCCGGGTACCCAGCTGACAATGCGTACGTTCCACATCGGTGGTGCGGCAAGCCGGACCTCCGCAGCTGACAGCGTTCAGGTGAAGAATGGCGGTACCGTCCGTCTGCATAACCTGAAGCACGTTGAGCGAGTGGATGGTCACTTGGTTGCTGTGTCCCGTTCCGGTGAGCTGGCAATCGCTGATGACTTCGGTCGTGAGCGCGAGCGTTACAAGCTGCCGTACGGTGCTGTGATTTCGGTTAAAGAAGGTGACAAGGTCGACGCTGGCGCAATCGTGGCCAAGTGGGATCCGCACACTCACCCAATCGTTACCGAAATGAAAGGTACCGTGACCTACGTGGGCATGGAAGAAGGCATCACGATCAAGCGTCAGACTGACGAATTGACCGGTATGACCAACATTGAAGTACTCGACGCGAAAGATCGTCCAGCTGCCGGCAAGGACATTCGTCCTGCTGTGAAGATGGTCGATGACAACGGCAAGGATCTGTTGCTGCCAGGTACTGACGTTATCGCTCAGTACTTCCTGCCAGCCAACGCCCTGGTCGGTGTAGCGGATGGTGCGAAGATCGCGATCGGTGATGTTATCGCTCGTATCCCGCAAGAAACTTCGAAGACCCGTGACATCACCGGTGGTCTGCCGCGTGTTGCCGACTTGTTCGAAGCTCGTCGTCCGAAAGAAGCGTCGATTCTGGCTGAAGTCAGCGGCACCATCGCGTTCGGTAAAGAGACCAAAGGCAAGCGCCGTCTGGTTATCACCCCGAACGACGGTACCGATCCGTACGAAGAGCTGATTCCAAAGTGGCGTCACCTGAACGTCTTCGAAGGCGAGCAAGTGAACCGCGGCGAAGTTATCTCCGACGGTCCAAGCGATCCACACGACATCTTGCGTCTGCTGGGTGTGAGTGCACTGGCCAAGTACATCGTTAACGAGATCCAGGACGTTTACCGTCTGCAAGGCGTGAAGATCAACGATAAGCACATCGAGACCATTCTGCGTCAGATGCTGCGTAAGGTTGAGATCGCTGAATCTGGCGATTCCACCTTCATCAAGGGCGACCAGATGGAGTTGACTCACGTACTGGTAGAAAACGAGCGTCTGGCTGGCGACGATAAATTTGTTTCCAAATTTACTCGTGTGCTGCTGGGTATCACCAAGGCGTCGTTGTCCACCGAATCGTTCATCTCGGCGGCCTCTTTCCAAGAGACCACTCGCGTACTGACCGAAGCGGCGGTAACCGGCAAGCGCGATTACCTGCGCGGCCTGAAAGAGAACGTGGTTGTGGGTCGTCTGATCCCAGCCGGTACCGGCCTGGCGTATCACAGCGAGCGTAAGCGTCGTCGTGAAGCAGACAAGCCGCTGCGCGTAAGCGCAAGTGAAGTTGAAGCTGCACTGACCGAAGCGCTGAACTCCAGCGGCAACTGAGGTCTGCAGTAGATTGAGATAGGGCCCTGGCCTTCATCGAGCAACCCGCCAAGGTGTTTTTACCCTGGCGAGTTGAGCGATGAGGTCGGGGCCTTGCCTTGACTGGGGACAAGATCCTCTTTAGACTCTTGTACCCCTAAATTTGGTGGAGCTTGTGCTCTGCCATTTTGTTTATGTCGAAAGACAACAGTGGAGCTAGTAGATGGCAACTATCAACCAGCTGGTACGTCAGCCGCGTAAGCGTATCGTCGAGAAATCCGACGTGCCTGCGCTGCAGAACTGCCCGCAACGTCGTGGCGTGTGCACTCGCGTGTATACCACTACGCCGAAAAAACCTAACTCGGCACTGCGTAAAGTATGCCGTGTGCGTCTGACCAACGGTTTCGAGGTTTCCTCGTACATCGGCGGTGAAGGCCACAACCTGCAAGAGCACAGCGTGGTACTGATCCGCGGCGGTCGTGTAAAAGACTTGCCAGGTGTTCGTTACCACACCGTTCGCGGCTCCCTGGATACCTCCGGCGTTAAAGGTCGTAACCAAGGTCGTTCGAAGTACGGTACCAAGAAGCCTAAGTAGTAGCGGCTTTTTGTAAAAACTGAATCATCTTATTTTCTGAGTCGATAAGAGTAAGGTCGGAGGCGTCCCGAAAGGGCAATGATTCCGAGCGAACCTGAAGACCGTTTGAGGGCTTATCCATGCCAAGAAGACGCGTAGCAGCCAAGCGCGAAGTGCTTGACGATCCAAAATACGGAAGCCAAATTCTGGCCAAGTTCATGAACCACGTAATGGAAAGCGGCAAGAAAGCCGTTGCCGAGCGTATCGTTTATGGCGCGCTGGAAAAGGTTAAAGAACGCAAGAACAGCGACCCCCTGGAAATCTTCGAGAAAGCTCTCGACGCCATCGCTCCGCTGGTCGAAGTGAAGTCGCGCCGTGTAGGCGGTGCTACTTACCAGGTTCCGGTCGAAGTTCGTCCGTCCCGTCGTAACGCCCTGGCAATGCGCTGGTTGGTAGACTTCGCCCGTAAGCGCGGCGAGAAGTCTATGGCTCTGCGTTTGGCTGGCGAACTGTTGGATGCTGCTGAAGGTAAAGGTGCTGCTGTTAAGAAGCGTGAAGACGTGCACCGTATGGCCGAAGCTAACAAAGCTTTCTCGCACTACCGCTTCTAATTTCAGCGTCACTAATTTTGCGAGGGCTTTATGGCTCGTACTACTCCGATTAACCGCTACCGTAACATTGGTATCGTTGCTCACGTGGATGCTGGTAAAACCACCACTACCGAGCGCGTCCTTTTTTACACCGGCGTAAACCACAAGATGGGCGAGGTGCATGACGGCGCCGCGACCACCGACTGGATGGTGCAGGAGCAGGAGCGTGGTATTACCATTACTTCTGCTGCAATCACCACCTTCTGGCAGGGTTCTGCCAAGCAGTTCGACAAATACCGTTTCAACGTAATCGATACCCCGGGCCACGTAGACTTCACTATTGAAGTTGAGCGTTCCCTGCGCGTACTCGACGGCGCGGTAGTTGTGTTCTGCGGTACCTCGGGTGTTGAGCCTCAGTCGGAAACCGTATGGCGTCAAGCCAACAAGTACGGCGTTCCACGTCTTGTTTACGTAAACAAGATGGACCGCGCGGGTGCTAACTTCCTGCGTGTAGTTGCTCAGATCAAACAGCGTCTGGGTCACACTCCGGTGCCTATCCAGTTGGCTATCGGTTCCGAAGACAACTTCCGTGGTCAGATCGATCTGATGAGCATGGAAGCGGTTTACTGGGACGATGCTGATAAAGGCATGGTGCCACGTCGCGAAGCTATTCCTGCAGATATGCTGGAACTGGCTGAAGAGTGGCGCAGCAACATGGTTGAGGCTGCTGCCGAAGCCAACGAAGATCTGATGAACAAGTACCTCGAGGGTGAAGAACTCACCGTCGAAGAAATCAAGGCTGCTCTGCGTCAGCGTACTATCGCTGGTGAAATCGTCTTGGCTGTTTGTGGTTCTTCCTTCAAGAACAAGGGTGTTCCCCTGGTTCTCGACGCCGTTATCGACTACCTGCCTGCACCGGTCGACATTCCTGCCATCAAGGGTACTGACCCGGATGACGAGACTATCGAACTGGAGCGTCATGCAGACGACAGCGAGCCGTTCTCGGCTCTGGCGTTCAAGATCGCTACTGACCCATTCGTGGGTACTTTGACCTTCGTTCGAGTTTACTCGGGCGTGTTGAGCTCCGGCGACGGCGTTATCAACTCGGTTAAAGGCAAGAAAGAGCGCGTGGGTCGTATGGTGCAAATGCACGCAAACGCCCGTGAAGAAATCAAGGAAGTACGCGCTGGTGACATCGCGGCCTTGATCGGCATGAAGGACGTCACCACTGGTGAAACCTTGTGCACCGCTGACAAGCCAATCATCCTGGTTCGCATGGACTTCCCGGAGCCGGTTATTTCGGTTGCCGTTGAGCCTAAGACCAAGGATGACCAGGAAAAAATGGGTATCGCTCTGGGCAAGCTTGCTCAGGAAGATCCATCTTTCCGCGTCAAAACTGATGAAGAGACTGGTCAGACGATCATCTCCGGCATGGGCGAGTTGCACCTGGACATCCTGGTTGACCGGATGCGCCGTGAGTTCAACGTCGAAGCCAACATCGGTAAGCCTCAGGTTTCCTATCGTGAGCGCATCACGAAGAGCTGTGAGATCGAAGGTAAGTTCGTTCGTCAGTCCGGCGGTCGTGGCCAGTTCGGCCATTGCTGGATTCGTTTTGCTCCTGCTGACGAAGGTCAGGAAGGTCTGCAATTCCTGAACGAAGTTGTTGGTGGTGTGGTTCCTAAGGAATACATCCCGGCAATCCAGAAGGGTATCGAAGAGCAGATGAAGAACGGCGTTGTTGCCGGCTATCCGCTGATCGGCCTGAAGGCTACCGTGTTCGATGGTTCTTACCATGACGTCGACTCCAACGAGATGGCGTTTAAGGTTGCTGCTTCCATGGCTACCAAGCAATTGGCTACCAAAGGTGGTGGTGAGCTGCTTGAGCCGATCATGGCGGTAGAGGTTGTTACGCCTGAAGACTATATGGGTGATGTGATGGGCGACCTTAACCGTCGTCGTGGCATGATCCAGGGTATGGAAGACACGGTATCCGGCAAGGTTATTCGCGCCGAGGTTCCGCTGGGTGAGATGTTCGGTTATGCGACCGACGTCCGTTCCATGTCCCAGGGTCGCGCAAGCTACTCTATGGAATTCAAAAAATACGATACAGCTCCGGCGCACATCGTCGAAACTGTCACCAAAAAACAAGGCTGATTCAGTCCTTTAGGCAAGGAGTTAATTGTCGTGGCTAAAGAAAAATTTGACCGTACCCTCCCGCACGTCAACGTTGGCACCATTGGTCACGTTGACCACGGTAAAACCACGCTGACCGCTGCTCTGACTCGCGTCTGCTCCGAAGTTTTCGGCTCGGCTGTTGTTGCTTTCGACAAGATCGACAGCGCTCCAGAAGAGAAGGCTCGTGGTATCACCATCAACACCGCGCACGTTGAATACAACTCGCTGATCCGTCACTACGCTCACGTTGACTGCCCAGGTCACGCTGACTATGTGAAGAACATGATCACCGGTGCTGCTCAGATGGACGGCGCTATTCTGGTTTGTTCGGCCGCTGATGGTCCGATGCCACAAACCCGTGAGCACATCCTGCTGTCCCGTCAGGTTGGCGTTCCGTACATCGTTGTCTTCCTGAACAAGGCTGACATGGTTGACGACGCTGAGCTGCTGGAACTGGTTGAGATGGAAGTGCGCGATCTGCTGAGCACTTACGACTTCCCAGGTGACGACACTCCGATCATCATCGGTTCCGCTCTGATGGCTCTGAACGGCCAAGACGACAACGAAATGGGCACCACTGCCGTTCGTAAACTGGTTGAGACTCTGGACAGCTACATTCCAGATCCAGTTCGTGTTATCGACAAGCCGTTCCTGATGCCAATCGAAGACGTATTCTCGATCTCCGGGCGTGGTACTGTTGTAACTGGCCGTATCGAGCGCGGTATCGTCAAGGTTCAGGATCCACTGGAAATCGTTGGTCTGCGTGACACTACTGTCACCACCTGCACCGGTGTTGAAATGTTCCGTAAGCTGCTCGACGAAGGTCGTGCTGGCGAGAACTGCGGCGTGCTGCTGCGCGGCACCAAGCGTGACGACGTAGAGCGTGGCCAGGTTCTGGTCAAGCCAGGTTCGGTTAAGCCGCACACTACCTTCGAAGCTGAAGTGTACGTGCTGAGCAAAGAAGAAGGCGGTCGTCACACTCCGTTCTTCAAAGGCTACCGTCCACAGTTCTACTTCCGGACCACTGACGTGACCGGTAACTGCGAACTGCCGGAAGGCGTTGAAATGGTAATGCCAGGCGACAACATCAAAATGGTTGTCACCCTGATCAAAACCATCGCAATGGAAGATGGTCTGCGTTTCGCTATTCGTGAAGGCGGTCGTACCGTCGGCGCTGGCGTCGTAGCCAAAATCATCGCCTAAGCGTTGATTGATTAAAAAGCCCCCGCTAGCGGTCTCCGCTGGCGGGGGTTTTTTATTGGGTTGACACTCTGTTGGCCCGTCTATAGAATTGCGCCTCCTTTTAACGGGCGTATTGCGCTCGGTGGGAATAGCAGCCGGAGTCTGAAATCCAATGCAAAATCAGCAAATCCGTATCAGGTTGAAGGCTTTTGACCATCGCCTGATCGACCAATCCACCCAGGAAATCGTGGAAACCGCGAAACGTACTGGTGCTCAAGTGCGTGGTCCAATTCCACTGCCTACCCGTAAAGAGCGGTTCACCGTTCTGGTCTCCCCGCACGTCAACAAAGACGCGCGTGACCAGTACGAGATCCGTACTCATAAGCGCGTTCTGGACATCGTCCAGCCAACGGATAAAACCGTTGATGCTCTTATGAAGCTTGATCTTGCGGCCGGTGTGGAAGTGCAGATCAGCCTCGGCTAAGACTCGGTCTTAGTCGTGTAACGCTCTGAAATGGGCGGCCATAGCGGGTGAAAGCCCCGTACACTCATGAGGTTTACAACATGACTATTGGTGTAGTCGGTCGTAAATGCGGTATGACCCGTATTTTCACCGAAGAAGGTGTCTCCATTCCGGTCACGGTCATTGAGATCGAGCCGAATCGCGTCACCCAGTTCAAAACTGAAGAGACCGATGGCTATCGTGCAGTGCAAGTCACTGTAGGCGAGCGTCGTGCTTCGCGTGTTACAGCTGCTCAAGCTGGCCACTTCGCCAAGGCGAACGTTGCCGCTGGTCGTACCGTAATGGAATTCCGTCTTGAAGAAGGCGACTACCAGGCCGGCGATCTGATCAACGCTGAAATCTTCGCTGCTGGTCAACTGGTTGATGTAACCGGTCAGTCCAAAGGTAAAGGCTTCCAGGGTACGATCAAGCGTTGGAACTTCCGCGGGCAAGATAATACCCACGGTAACTCCGTGTCCCACCGCGTTCCAGGCTCTATCGGCCAGTGCCAGACTCCTGGTCGTGTATTCAAGGGCAAGAAAATGTCCGGTCATATGGGCGCTGAGCGCGTGACCGTGCAGTCCCTTGAAGTAGTGCGCGTGGACGCTGAACGCAATCTGTTGTTGGTCAAGGGCGCTGTTCCTGGCGCTACTGGCGGCAACTTGGTTGTACGTCCAGCAGCCAAGGCTCGCGGTTAAGGGGAAGCTGACATGCAATTAAATGTAAATGACGCTCAAGCGATCGAAGTTTCCGAACTGACATTTGGCGGCGAATTCAACGAGACGCTGGTTCACCAAGCAGTCGTGGCCTACATGGCCGGCGGCCGTCAAGGTAGCAAGCAGCAAAAGACCCGTTCCGACGTTCGTGGTGGCGGTAAGCGCCCATGGCGTCAGAAAGGTACTGGCCGTGCTCGTGCCGGTACTATCCGTAGCCCAATCTGGCGTGGCGGCGGTACCACTTTCGCAGCTCGTCCACAGGATCACACTCAGAAGCTCAACAAGAAGATGTATCGCGCAGCATTGCGCTCCATCCTTGCTGAACTCGTGCGTACTGATCGTCTGGTTGTGGTTCAGGACTTCGCTGTTGATGCACCGAAGACCAAAGATCTGCTGAACAAACTGACCGGCATGGGCCTGACTGACGTCTTGATCGTGTCTGAAGTAGTTGATCAGAACCTGTACCTGGCTGCTCGTAACCTGCCACACGTTGATGTACGTGACGTGCAAGGTTCCGATCCAGTTAGTCTGATCGCATACGACAAGGTGTTGATCACCGTGTCGGCCGTGAAGAAATTCGAGGAGCTGCTGGGATGAACCAGGAACGCGTATTTAAAGTTCTGCTTGGCCCGCACGTTTCCGAGAAGGCTACGGTTCTGGCTGACAAGAAAGGTCAGTTCGTTTTCAAGGTTGCAACTGACGCAACCAAGCTGGAAATCAAGAAGGCCGTCGAAAGCCTGTTCAGCGTGAAAGTAGAGCGTGTTACTACCCTGAATGTTCTGGGTAAGAGCAAGCGCACTGCTCGCGGTCTGGGCAAGCGTAATGACTGGAAGAAGGCAGTTATCTCCCTTCAGCCAGGCCAAGATCTCGATTTCAGCAGCAGTGCTGAGTAAGGAAGGGGTGCATCATGGCAATCGTTAAATGCAAACCGACTTCCCCTGGCCGCCGTTTTGTGGTCAAGGTGGTCAACCAGGAGCTGCATAAAGGCGCTCCTCACGCACCGCTGCTCGAGAAAAAATCGAAGACTGGTGGTCGTAACAACAATGGTCGTATTACCACTCGTCACATTGGTGGTGGCCATAAGCAGCATTATCGTCTGGTCGATTTCCGTCGCAACGACAAAGATGGCATCTCTGCCACTGTCGAGCGTATCGAATACGATCCAAACCGTACTGCTCACATCGCTTTGCTGCTGTACGCAGACGGCGAGCGCCGCTACATCATCGCCCCTAAAGGCGTGAGTGCTGGCGACCAGCTGATCGCAGGTGCCTTGGCGCCGATCAAGCCGGGCAACGCTCTGCAACTGCGTAACATTCCAGTTGGTAGCACCGTACACGGCATCGAACTGAAGCCAGGTAAAGGCGCGCAAATCGCTCGTTCGGCAGGTGCTTCGGCCCAGCTGATCGCTCGTGAAGGTGTCTACGTGACCCTGCGTCTGCGCTCTGGTGAAATGCGTAAAGTCCTGGCTGAATGCCGTGCGACCCTGGGTGAAGTCTCGAACTCCGAGCACAGCCTGCGTTCGCTGGGTAAAGCTGGTGCCAAACGCTGGCGTGGCGTTCGCCCAACCGTTCGTGGTGTTGCCATGAACCCGGTTGACCACCCACACGGTGGTGGTGAAGGTCGTACCTCTGGTGGTCGTCATCCGGTATCGCCATGGGGCTTCCCGACTAAGGGCGCGAAGACTCGTGGTAATAAGCGTACCGACAAAATGATCGTCCGTCGTCGCAAGTAAATAGAGGGATACGACAGTGCCACGTTCTCTGAAAAAAGGTCCTTTTATTGATCTTCACCTACTGAAGAAGATCGAAGTGGCGGCGGAAAAGAACGATCGCAAACCAGTTAAGACCTGGTCGCGCCGTTCCATGATCCTGCCACAAATGGTCGGTCTGACCATCGCAGTACACAACGGTCGTCAACATGTTCCAGTTCTCGTGAACGAAGACATGGTCGGCCACAAACTGGGCGAGTTTGCCGGTACCCGCACTTATCGTGGGCACGTGGCAGACAAGAAAGCCAAGCGTTAAGGGGTAAGGAACGATGGAAGTAGCCGCTAAGTTGTCGGGCGCTCGAATCTCCGCCCAGAAAGCCCGCTTGGTCGCCGACCAGATCCGCGGGAAGAAGGTGGGCGAAGCGCTCAACCTGTTGGCTTTCAGCAGTAAGAAAGCCGCCGAGATCATGAAGAAAGTGCTGGAGTCGGCCGTAGCCAACGCCGAGCATAACGAAGGCGCAGACGTTGATGACCTGAAAGTCAGCACCGTTTTCGTCAACGAAGGGCGTTCGCTGAAGCGCATCATGCCACGTGCCAAAGGCCGTGCTGATCGCATCGTCAAGCGGTCTTGCCATATCACTGTCAAGGTTGCTGACAAGTAACGGAGTCGAAGAGATGGGTCAGAAAGTACATCCCATTGGCATTCGCCTGGGAATCGTCAAGGAGCACACCTCCGTCTGGTACGCAGACGGTCGGACTTATGCGGACTATTTGTTCGCTGATCTGAAGGTGCGTGAGTATCTCCAAGACAAACTAAAAAGCGCGTCCGTAAGCCGTATCGATATCCATCGTCCGGCTCAAACTGCACGTATCACCATCCACACCGCTCGTCCAGGTATCGTTATCGGGAAGAAAGGTGAAGATGTTGAGAAACTGCGTCAGGACCTGACCAAGCAAATGGGTGTGCCTGTGCACATCAATATCGAAGAGATCCGTAAGCCGGAACTCGACGGTATGCTGGTTGCGCAGAGCGTAGCTCAGCAGCTGGAGCGCCGTGTAATGTTCCGTCGCGCTATGAAGCGCGCTGTACAGAACGCCATGCGCATTGGTGCCAAAGGCATCAAAATCCAAGTGAGCGGTCGTCTCGGCGGTGCTGAAATCGCACGTACTGAATGGTATCGCGAAGGTCGTGTGCCACTGCACACCCTGCGTGCCGACATCGACTATGCCAACTACGAAGCTCACACCACTTATGGTGTGATCGGTGTAAAGGTTTGGATCTTCAAAGGCGAAGTAATTGGTGGTCGCCAAGAAGAGCTGAAGCCACAAGCACCAGCGCCTCGTAAAAAAGCTGCTAAGTAAGGGGTACGCCAAATGTTGCAACCTAAGCGTACGAAGTTCCGCAAGCAGATGACCGGCCACAACCGTGGCTTGGCATTGCGCGGTAGCAAAGTCAGCTTCGGCGAATATGCGCTGAAGTCTGTAGCTCGTGGTCGTCTCACCGCTCGTCAGATCGAGTCAGCGCGTCGTGCACTGACCCGTCACGTTAAACGTGGCGGCAAGATCTGGATCCGTGTATTCCCGGACAAGCCTATTTCCAAGAAGCCACTCGAAGTTCGGATGGGTAAAGGTAAGGGTAACGTCGAATACTGGGTTGCCCAGATTCAGCCAGGCAAAGTCCTGTATGAAATCGAGGGTGTTTCTGAAGAGCTGGCGCGTGAGGCTTTCGCCCTGGCTGCTGCAAAGCTGCCGCTCGCCACCTCCTTTGTTAAACGGACGGTGATGTGATGAAAGCGAATGAACTTCGTGAAAAATCCGCACAGCAGCTGAACGAGCAACTGCTCGGCCTGCTGCGCGACCAGTTCAATCTGCGTATGCAGAAAGCAACTGGCCAGTTGGGGCAGTCTCATCTGCTCTCGCAAGTTAAGCGTGACATCGCTCGCGTGAAGACTGTGCTCAACCAGCAGGCAGGTAAGTGATCATGGCTGAAGCCGAAAAGACTGTCCGTACGCTGACTGGCCGTGTTGTCAGCGACAAGATGGACAAAACCATCACCGTTTTGATCGAGCGTCGCGTTAAGCATCCGATCTACGGTAAATACGTTAAGCGTTCGACTAAGCTGCACGCGCACGACGAAACCAATCAGTGCCACATCGGCGACAAAGTCACTATTCGTGAAACTCGTCCGCTGGCCAAGACCAAGTCTTGGGCACTGGTTGATGTTCTTGAACGCGCTGTGGAAGTCTAAGGACTAGGGGTCGGAGAAATTATATGATTCAGACTCAATCCATGCTCGATGTGGCCGATAACAGCGGCGCTCGCCGCGTTATGTGCATCAAGGTGCTGGGTGGCTCCCATCGTCGTTACGCTGGTATCGGTGACATCATCAAAGTTACCGTGAAGGAAGCAATTCCTCGCGGTAAAGTGAAAAAAGGCCAAGTGATGACTGCTGTTGTAGTCCGCACTCGTCACGGCGTTCGCCGTGCAGATGGCTCCATTATCCGCTTTGATGGCAACGCTGCTGTTCTTCTGAACAACAAGCAAGAGCCGATCGGCACCCGTATCTTTGGGCCAGTGACCCGTGAACTTCGTACTGAGAAGTTCATGAAGATCGTCTCGCTCGCCCCAGAAGTGCTGTAAGGAGATCCGACATGCAAAAGATTCGTCGTGACGACGAGATCATCGTGATCGCCGGCAAAGACAAAGGTAAGCGCGGTAAGGTGCTGAAGGTTCTTGCTGATGACCGTCTGGTCGTTGGTGGTCTGAACCTGGTCAAGCGTCATACCAAGCCTAACCCGATGTCGGGCGTACAAGGCGGTATCGTCGAGAAAGAAGCGCCACTGCACGCTTCTAACGTCGCCATCTTCAACGGCGAAACCAACAAGGCTGACCGCGTTGGTTTCAAAGTAGAAGACGGTAAGAAAATTCGTGTCTTCAAGTCGACCCAAAAAGCGGTTGATGCTTGAACACTGCTAGGTAGAAGACCATGGCACGACTAAAAGAGATTTACCGGAAGGAAATCGCACCGAAACTTAAGGAAGAACTTAAGCTTTCGAACGTGATGGAAGTTCCGCGCGTTACCAAAATCACCCTGAACATGGGTCTGGGCGAAGCGATCGGCGACAAAAAAGTCATCGAGCACGCTGTTGCTGACCTGGAAAAGATCACCGGCCAGAAAGTCGTTGTGACCTACGCTCGGAAATCCATCGCTGGCTTTAAAGTCCGTGAAGGTTGGCCGATCGGCGTCAAAGTGACCCTGCGCCGTGAGCGTATGTACGAGTTCCTGGATCGTCTGCTGTCGATCTCCCTGCCTCGGGTTCGCGACTTCCGCGGCCTGAATGCCAAGTCCTTCGATGGTCGTGGCAACTACAGCATGGGCGTTAAAGAGCAGATCATTTTCCCGGAAATCGACTACGACAAGATCGATGCTCTCCGCGGTCTGGACATCACCCTGACCACCACTGCTAAGAACGATGATGAAGGCCGCGCTCTGCTGCGTGCATTCAAATTCCCGTTCCGCAACTGATTGGAGTAGGAAAATGGCCAAGAAGAGCATGAAAAACCGCGAGCTGAAGCGTCAGCTCACGGTTGCCAAGTACGCCAAAAAGCGTGCAGCACTGAAAGCTATCATCGTTGATCTGAACGCAAGTCCAGAAGCGCGTTGGGAAGCTACAGTTGCCCTGCAGAAGCAGCCACGTGACGCAAGCGCTGCGCGCATGCGTAACCGCTGCCGCCTGACCGGTCGTCCACACGGCGTTTACCGCAAGTTCGGCCTCGGCCGTAACAAACTGCGTGAAGCGGCAATGCGTGGTGACGTACCAGGTCTGGTTAAAGCCAGCTGGTAAGTACTGTCAAAGTCTCGGTGCTCAGGCTCGCAAGATCCTGACCGCCGGTGGCCTTGAATCTGGATCAAGCCCCTATTGGGGCTTGTTTCATTTCTGGAATATGTCTAAGATACGCGGCTCGCCTGAGCCCGTGTTTTTTATGCCCGGAGATTCTCGGCGACACGTAGTAGCCGCAAGGCTAATTTTTTTGTATTAGGAGCGTCTAGCCCATGAGTATGCAGGACCCGTTAGCGGACATGCTAACTCGAATCCGTAATGCCCAGATGGCTGAAAAGTCCGTCGTAAGCATGCCATCTTCCACGTTGAAGGTAGCTGTTGCCAAAGTCCTGAAAGACGAAGGCTACATTGCGGGTTATCAGATCAGCAGCGAAATCAAACCACTGCTGTCCATCGAGCTGAAGTACTTCGAGGGCCGTCCGGTCATCGAGGAAGTGAAGCGCGTTAGCCGTCCAGGCCTGCGTCAGTACAAGTCCGTTGAAGATCTGCCGAAAGTTCGTGGCGGTCTCGGCGTGTCTATCGTCTCCACCAACAAAGGTGTGATGACGGATCGTGCTGCGCGCGCTGCCGGTGTCGGCGGCGAAGTTCTTTGCACTGTGTTCTAAGGGGGGATAAGCATGTCACGCGTCGCTAAGAACCCCGTTAAGCTGCCAGCCGGTGTCGAAGTCAAATTCGCAGGCCAACAGCTTTCGGTGAAGGGTGCCAAGGGTACTCTCGAACTGAACATCCATTCGTCCGTTGAGATTGTTGAAGAAGCTGGTGAGCTGCGTTTCGCTGCTCGCAATGGCGATCAACAAACTCGCGCAATGGCCGGTACCACTCGTGCGTTGGTAAACAACATGGTCCAAGGCGTAAGCCAAGGCTTCGAGCGTAAGCTCCAGCTGGTCGGTGTTGGTTACAAAGCGCAAGCAAAAGGCACGGTGCTGAACCTGGCCCTTGGCTTCTCGCACCCAGTGGATTACGAGCTGCCGGAAGGCATCACCGCTGAGACTCCTAGCCAGACCGATATCCTGATCCGGGGCATCGATAAGCAGCTGGTAGGTCAAGTGGCCGCTGAGATCCGCGACTTCCGTCCACCAGAGCCGTACAAAGGCAAAGGTGTGCGCTACGCGGACGAAGTCGTCCGTCGTAAAGAAGCCAAGAAGAAGTAGGGCATAGCAAATGACCGACAAAAAAGTTACTCGACTGCGTCGCGCTCGCAAAGCACGCCTGAAAATGCACGAACTCGAAGTCGTGCGTCTCTGCGTGTTCCGCTCGTCGCAGCACATCTACGCCCAGGTCATCTCGGCCGACGGCAACAAAGTCCTGGCAAGCGCCTCGACTTTGGATAAAGAACTGCGTGATGGGGCCACTGGCAACATCGACGCGGCCACTAAGGTTGGCCAGCTGGTCGCTACGCGTGCAAAAGCCGCTGGCGTCTCGCAGGTGGCTTTCGACCGCTCTGGCTTCAAGTACCACGGCCGCGTCAAGGCGCTGGCTGATGCTGCTCGTGAAGCTGGGCTGGAGTTCTAAGTTATGTCAAATAACGACCAAAAGCGCGACGAAGGCTACATTGAGAAGCTGGTTCAAGTTAACCGCGTAGCCAAAACCGTTAAAGGCGGCCGTATCTTCACTTTCACCGCGTTGACCGTGGTTGGTGATGGTAAGGGCCGTGTTGGCTTCGGCCGTGGCAAGTCGCGTGAAGTGCCTGCTGCGATCCAGAAGGCAATGGAAGCTGCTCGCCGCAACATGATCCAAGTTGATCTGAACGGCACCACTCTGCAGTACGCAATGAAGTCCGCTCACGGCGCTTCGAAGGTGTACATGCAGCCTGCTTCTGAAGGTACCGGTATCATCGCTGGCGGCGCTATGCGTGCTGTCCTCGAAGTTGCTGGCGTTCAGAACGTTCTGGCCAAGTGCTACGGCTCGACTAACCCGGTAAACGTGGTTCACGCCACTTTCAAAGGTTTGAAAGCAATGCAGTCTCCTGAATCCATTGCTGCCAAGCGCGGCAAAAGTGTCAAGGAGATCTTCTGATCATGGCTACCGTAAAAGTAACGCTGATCAAAAGCATGACCGGCCGCATCCCTAACCACAAATTGTGCGTTAAGGGTTTGGGTCTGCGTCGCATCGGTCACACTGTAGAAGTCCAGGATACTCCCGAGAATCGCGGGATGATCAACAAGGCTTACTACATGCTGCGTGTAGAGGGTTAATCGATGAAACTCAATGATCTGAGTCCAGCGCCGGGTTCCCGTCGCGAAAAGCATCGTCCGGGCCGTGGTATCGGTAGTGGTTTGGGTAAGACCGGTGGCCGTGGCCACAAAGGTCAAAGCTCCCGCTCCGGTGGCACTATCGCTCCAGGCTTTGAAGGCGGCCAACAGCCGCTGCATCGTCGCCTGCCGAAATTCGGTTTCGTTTCCCTGAAAGCCATGGATCGCGCAGAAGTGCGTCTGTCCGAACTGGCTAAAGTGGATGGCGACATCGTCACCGTGCAGTCCCTGAAAGATGCCAACGTGATCAACGTCAACGTTCAGCGTGTGAAAATCATGCTGTCCGGCGAAGTTACTCGCGCTGTCACCATCGGAAAGGGAATCGGCGCCACCAAAGGTGCGCGTGCGGCTATCGAAGCAGCTGGCGGCAAGTTCGAGGAATAAATGGCTAAGCAAGGTGCTCTCTCTGCGCTCGGCAAAGGCGGTATGTCTGAACTCTGGGCTCGTCTGCGTTTTCTGTTCCTGGCGATTATCGTCTACCGAATAGGCGCACACATCCCGGTTCCAGGTATCAACCCGGACCGACTCGCGGACCTGTTTCGACAGAATGAGGGGACCATTCTTAGCTTGTTCAACATGTTTTCCGGCGGCGCGCTGGAGCGGATGAGCATCTTTGCACTGGGGATCATGCCGTACATTTCGGCATCGATCATCATGCAGCTGATGACCGCCGTCAGCCCGCAGCTGGAGCAGTTGAAGAAGGAAGGTGAAGCTGGCCGTCGCAAGATTAGCCAGTACACCCGCTACGGCACCGTCGTCCTCGCTCTGGTTCAGGCTATCGGCATGTCCGTTGGTCTGGCCGGGCAGGGCGTTGCGTTCACTGGTGACTTTGGCTTCCATTTCGTCGCGGTATCCACTTTTGTGGCTGGTGCGATGTTCATGATGTGGCTGGGTGAGCAGATTACTGAGCGTGGTGTTGGTAACGGTATCTCGATGTTGATTTTCGCAGGTATCGTTGCCGGTCTTCCGAGGGCAATTGGGCAGTCTTTCGAGTCTGCACGTCAGGGTGATATCAACATCTTCGCCCTGGTTGCTATCGGTTTGCTGGCAGTAGCGATTATCGGTTTTGTGGTGTTCATTGAGCGTGGTCAGCGTCGTATTGCTGTTCACTACGCCAAGCGTCAGCAGGGTCGCAAGGTTTTTGCTGCGCAGACTAGCCACTTGCCGCTGAAAGTGAATATGGCCGGTGTTATTCCTGCTATCTTCGCGAGCAGCATTTTGCTGTTCCCGGCTTCGTTGGGTGCCTGGTTCGGTCAGTCTGAAGGTATGGGCTGGTTGCAGGACATCTCGCAGTCGATCGCTCCTGGTCAGCCGTTGAATATTCTGCTGTTTAGTGCAGGGATTATTTTCTTCTGCTTCTTCTATACGGCGTTGATGTTCAATCCGAAAGACGTAGCGGAAAACCTGAAGAAGTCCGGTGCCTTTATTCCGGGTATCCGTCCAGGTGAGCAGTCTGCGCGCTATATTGATGGCGTTTTGACTCGCTTGACCATGTTCGGTGCTCTATATATGACGGCCGTCTGCCTGTTGCCCCAGTTCCTGGTGGTTGCAGCAAACGTTCCGTTCTACCTTGGCGGGACCTCGTTGCTGATCGTGGTCGTGGTTGTTATGGACTTCATGTCCCAAGTACAATCGCACCTCGTTTCGCACCAGTACGAATCCCTGATGAAGAAAGCCAACCTGAAGGGTTACGGCAGCGGCATGCTGCGCTGACCCATAAGGTTCGAGGAGTTGGTGATGAAAGTTCGTGCATCGGTGAAAAAGCTGTGCCGTAACTGCAAGATTATTCGCCGCGAAGGTGTTGTTCGAGTAATTTGCAGCGCGGAACCGCGTCACAAACAGCGCCAAGGCTGAGTGTGATTGTGCTTCAAGCCCAGCAGCTAGTGCGCTGCTGGGTTGATTATTTGTTATTACAGCGATATTATCTCGCGCCCTATTTCTTGGCTTCCGGGGCGTAGGTAGCTGTCAATTGGAGTCCCACTGAATGGCCCGTATTGCAGGCGTTAACATTCCAGATAACAAGCATACTGTTATCTCGCTGACCTACATCTATGGTGTTGGTCGCACTACTGCGCAGAAAATCTGTGCAGTGACTGGGGTAAACCCAGCGGCAAAGATCAAAGATCTGAGCGACGAGCAAATTGAACAGCTGCGTGGCGAAGTGTCGAAGTTCACCACTGAAGGTGACCTGCGTCGCGAAATCAACATGAAAATCAAACGCTTGATGGATCTGGGCTGCTACCGCGGTCTGCGCCATCGTCGTGGTCTTCCAGTGCGCGGTCAGCGTACCAAGACCAACGCGCGTACTCGCAAAGGTCCGCGTAAGCCGATCCGCAAGTAATCGCACCAGCGAATCGACAGGAATTTAGTCATGGCAAAACCTGCTGCTCGTCCTCGTAAAAAGATTAAAAAGACAGTGGTTGATGGCATCGCCCACATCCACGCGTCTTTCAACAACACCATCGTGACCATCACCGACCGTCAAGGTAACGCTCTTTCCTGGGCAACCTCCGGTGGTTCGGGTTTCCGCGGTTCTCGCAAGTCCACCCCGTTCGCTGCTCAAGTAGCTGCTGAACGTGCTGGTCAAGCTGCGCTGGAATACGGCCTGAAAAACCTCGACGTTAACGTCAAGGGTCCAGGTCCAGGTCGTGAATCTGCAGTCCGCGCTTTGAACGGCTGTGGCTACAAGATCGCCAGCATCACCGACGTGACGCCAATCCCGCACAACGGGTGCCGTCCGCCGAAGAAGCGCCGCGTGTAATCCAGGAGATTGTAAAGAATGGCTCGTTACATTGGTCCAAAATGCAAACTGGCTCGTCGCGAAGGCACCGATCTCTTCCTGAAGAGCGGCGTGCGCGCTATCGAATCTAAGTGCAACATCGAAGCAGCACCTGGTATCCACGGCCAACGCCGCGGTCGCCAGTCCGACTACGGCACCCAACTGCGTGAAAAGCAGAAGGTCCGTCGTATCTACGGCGTTCTCGAGCGTCAGTTCAGCGGCTACTACAAAGAAGCTGCTGGCAAGAAAGGTGCAACCGGTGAAAACCTGCTGCAACTGCTCGAATGCCGTCTGGACAACGTTGTATACCGTATGGGTTTTGGCTCTACTCGTGCCGAATCCCGTCAGCTGGTATCGCACAAATCCGTTAGCGTAAACGGCCAGACCGTTAACGTCCCGTCGTACCAGGTTCGTGCTGGTGACGTGGTCGCGATTCGCGAGAAAGCAAAGAACCAACTTCGCATTGTCCAAGCTCTCGATCTGTGTGCCCAACGTGGCCGCGTAGAATGGGTAGAAGTAGACACTGAGAAGAAGTCGGGCGTTTTCAAGAACGTTCCAGCTCGCAGTGATCTGTCCGCCGACATCAACGAAAGCCTGATTGTCGAGCTCTACTCCAAGTAAGGGCTAGAAAATAGGTGCATCCATGCAGATTTCGGTAAATGAGTTCCTGACACCCCGCCATATTGATGTGCAGGTTGTCAGTCCAACCCGCGCCAAGATCACTCTCGAGCCTCTCGAGCGTGGTTTTGGCCACACCCTGGGCAACGCGCTGCGCCGCATCCTGTTGTCCTCAATGCCCGGCTGTGCAGTAGTCGAGGCCGAGATTGACGGTGTGCTCCACGAGTACAGCGCCATCGAAGGTGTACAGGAAGACGTAATTGAAATCCTGTTGAACCTTAAAGGTCTGGCTATCAAGCTGCACGGCCGTGACGAAGTTACGCTGACCTTGTCGAAGAAGGGTTCGGGGGTGGTTACCGCTGCCGATATTCAGCTGGATCATGATGTCGAGATCGTTAACCCCGATCACGTAATCGCTAACCTGGCGTCTAACGGCGCCCTGAACATGAAGCTCACCGTAGCTCGTGGTCGTGGTTATGAACCGGCAGACTCGCGTCAGAGCGATGAAGACGAAAGCCGCAGCATCGGTCGCTTGCAGCTTGACTCTTCGTTCAGCCCGGTTCGCCGTATCGCATACGTGGTGGAAAACGCCCGTGTCGAGCAGCGTACTAACCTGGACAAGCTGGTTATTGATCTGGAAACCAACGGTACCCTGGATCCTGAAGAGGCTATCCGTCGTGCTGCAACCATTCTGCAACAGCAGTTGGCTGCGTTCGTCGACCTCAAAGGTGACAGTGAGCCAGTGGTAATCGAGCAAGAAGACGAGATCGATCCGATCCTGCTTCGCCCGGTTGACGATCTGGAACTGACTGTACGTTCGGCTAACTGCCTTAAGGCGGAAAACATTTACTACATCGGCGACCTGATTCAGCGTACCGAAGTAGAACTGTTGAAGACTCCGAACCTTGGCAAGAAATCCTTGACCGAAATCAAGGACGTTCTGGCCTCCCGCGGTCTGTCCCTCGGCATGCGCCTCGACAACTGGCCGCCTGCAAGTCTTAAGAAGGACGACAAGGCGACTGCCTGATCGTCGTAATCACCGAACGTTGTGTTTGGTAAGGAATGAACCATGCGTCATCGTAAAAGTGGTCGTCACCTGAGCCGCACCAGCTCGCACCGCAAGGCCATGTTTCAAAACATGGCGGTGTCGCTGTTCGAGCACGAGCTGATCAAAACTACACTGCCGAAAGCTAAAGAACTGCGTCGCGTTGCTGAGCCGCTGATCACTTTGGCCAAGACAGACAGCCTGGCTAACCGCCGTCTTGCTTTCGACCGTACTCGTTCGAAAGCTATCGTTGGTAAGCTCTTCAACGACCTGGGCAAGCGTTACGCTACCCGTGAGGGTGGCTACCTGCGCATCCTCAAGTGCGGTTTCCGCGCTGGCGACAACGCTCCTATGGCGTACGTCGAGTTGGTTGATCGTGCTGTCAGCGGCGAAGCTGTATCCGCTGAGTAAGACGTCAGTCTGAAACGAAGAACCGGGCCTAGTGCCCGGTTTTTTGTGTCTGCAGTAAAAGCCGGCAACCAATCAAACCTTTCAGCAGAGCTCGATTTGGCTATTTGTCTTCCTGGCTAATTAGTAATTATCTATCGAACATCATGAATTAATGAATTTGATGGTGTCATCGGGATGGTCAATACTCGATGTCAGCCGATTAGCCGGCAGTTTCAAGACTGACAGAGGAAGATTGAGCATGAGCCAGAATAAAACGCTTACCACCGCCAGTGGCGCTCCGGTCGCCGATAACCAGAATTCCCGTTCCGCCGGTCCTCGTGGCCCATTGCTGCTCGACGACTTTCATTTGATCGAGAAGCTTGCGCACTTCAACCGTGAAAACATCCCTGAGCGTCGCGTGCATGCCAAGGGTTCAGGTGCCTACGGGACGTTCACCGTCACCCGCGACATCACTCAGTACACCAGCGCCAAGCTGTTCGAGTCCGTGGGCAAGCAAACACCGACCTTTTTGCGCTTCTCCACGGTAGGCGGTGAGCGTGGCTCGGCTGATACCGAACGCGATCCCCGTGGTTTCGCCTTGAAGTTCTATACCGAGGAAGGTAATTGGGACATCGTTGGCAACAACACGCCGGTGTTTTTCATCCGTGACCCGCTGAAGTTTCCCGATTTTATCCACACCCAAAAGCGTCTGCCGCAGAGCAATCTGAAGAGCGGCCAGATGATGTGGGACTTCTGGTCGCATTCGCCTGAGGCGCTGCACCAGGTCACCATCCTGTTCTCGGATCGGGGTATTCCTGATGGCTACCGCCACATGCACGGGTTCGGCAGTCACACTTACAGCCTGATCAGCGCCACAGGCGAGCGGCACTGGGTGAAGTGGCACTACAAGACCCTGCAAGGGATCAAGAACCTCGCTCCGGCGGAAGCGGCAAGACTGGCGGGTACTGATCCGGATTACGCCCAGCGCGACCTGTTTGGCGCGATTGAGCGTGGTGACTTCCCAAAATGGCGCGTGTGCATTCAGATCATGAGCGAGGCCCAGGCCGCAGCTCATTACGAGAACCCGTTTGACGTGACCAAGACCTGGTCGCAGAAGGAGTTCCCGCTGATTGAAGTGGGCGAGCTGGAGCTTAACCGCAACCCGCAGAATTACTTCGCTGAAGTCGAACAGGCGGCGTTTGGTCCAAGCAATATGGTGCCGGGGGTAGGCCTGTCGCCGGACCGCATGCTGCAAGGACGAGTCTTTGCGTATGCCGACGCTCATCGCTATCGCGTGGGTACCAACCACCAGCAACTGCCGGTCAACGCGCCGCGCAGCCCGGTGAACAGCTACCAGCGCGACGGCTCCATGGCCTTCGGCAGCAACGGTGGCGCGGCGCCTAACTATGAGCCGAACAGCTACGCGGATGCGCCCAAACAGGCGCCTCGGTATGCCGAGCCCGCATTGGCGCTCAGCGGCGCGGCAGATCGTTATGATCACCGTGAAGACACCGACTACTACAGTCATGCTGGCGCGCTTTTTCGCCTGATGAACGAAGATCAGAAGGCGTTGTTGATCAGCAACATTGCCGGTGCCATGGCCGGTGTTTCGGCGGACGTGGTCCAGCGTCAACTGCAGCATTTCTTCAAGGCCGACCCGGCTTATGGAGAAGGAGTCGCAAAGGCGTTGGGCGTACAGCTTAACTAAGTCTAAACGAGAAGCAGAACCGCCCTCATTTGGGCGGTTTTTGCGTTATTTAAGCTACTTTTCTCAGAATATCTTCACTTTGTTAGCGTTTTTCCAGTGACCTGCAAGTCAGCTTGGTTCAAACTATCCACTTTCAAGCAGGGAGATGTAGGGCGATGCAAGGTCACCCGGACGTAATCGATTACCTCAACACGTTGCTGACGGGCGAGCTGGCAGCACGTGATCAATATTTCATTCATTCGCGGATGTACGAAGACTGGGGCTTCAGCAAGCTCTTCGAACGTATCAATCACGAGATGGAAGAAGAGGCACAACATGCTGACGCCCTGATGCGTCGCATCTTGATGCTCGAAGGCACGCCGCGCATGCGTCCAGATGATCTGGACACCGGCACCACGGTGCCTGAGATGCTCGCCAGCGATCTGCGCCTGGAATACAAAGTGCGCGCCGCGCTGTGCAAAGGCATCGAGCTTTGCGAGTTGCACAAGGACTATGTCAGCCGTGACATCCTGCGCATTCAATTGGCCGATACCGAAGAAGATCACACCTACTGGCTGGAGAAGCAGTTGGGCCTGATCAAGGTCATCGGACTGGAAAACTACCTGCAATCGCAGTTCTGATTTTCCGTCAGCGCCATACTGGATCGTTCGCAAGGCGATTTCAGTGACATAAAAAAGCCCCTGGCATCTCACAATGCCAGGGGCTTTTTCTTGGGGCTCAATCCCTGTCGCGAGCCAGCAGTGGCTTGAGGTAGTACCCGGTGTGGGACTGCGCCATCTCGGCCACTTGCTCCGGTGTGCCGACCGCGATGATCTGCCCGCCCTTGGAGCCGCCTTCAGGACCCAGGTCCACCAGCCAGTCAGCGGTCTTGATCACGTCCAGGTTGTGCTCGATCACCACCACGGTGTTGCCGTGGTCGCGCAGGCGATGCAGAACGTCGAGCAGTTGCTGAATATCGGCGAAATGCAGGCCGGTAGTCGGCTCGTCGAGGATGTACAAGGTCTTGCCGGTATCGCGCTTGGACAACTCACGCGACAGCTTGACCCGTTGGGCCTCGCCACCGGAAAGCGTAGTCGCCGACTGCCCGAGCTTGATGTAGGACAGCCCGACATCCATCAGGGTCTGCAGCTTGCGCGCCAGCGCCGGTACCGCATCGAAGAATACCCGTGCTTCCTCGATCGTCATCTCCAGCACTTCGTGGATGCTCTTGCCCTTGTATTTGACCTCAAGGGTTTCGCGGTTGTAGCGCTTGCTCTTGCACACGTCGCAGGGCACGTAGATGTCCGGCAGGAAGTGCATCTCGACCTTGATCAGGCCATCACCCTGGCAAGCCTCGCAGCGTCCACCCTTGACGTTGAACGAGAAGCGCCCCGGCCCGTAACCGCGCGAGCGCGACTCGGGTACGCCGGCGAACAGCTCGCGAATCGGTGTGAACAGACCGGTGTAGGTCGCCGGGTTGGAACGCGGTGTCCGTCCAATCGGACTCTGGTCGATATCGACCACTTTATCCAGATGCTGCAGGCCGTTGATGCTGTCGTGGGCAGCGGCTTCCAGGGTGGTTGCACCGTTCAGTGCCGTGGCGCTGAGAGGGAACAGGGTGTTGTTGATCAGGGTCGACTTGCCCGAGCCGGAGACCCCGGTCACGCAGGTCAGCAGGCCGATTGGAATCTCCAGGTCGACGTTGCGCAAGTTGTTGCCACGGGCGCCCTTGAGCGACAAGGTGAGCTTCTTATTACGCGGCGTGCGCTTGGCTGGCACCGCGATCTTCACCCGCCCCGACAGGTACTTGCCGGTCAGCGAATCAGGGTGGGCCATGACTTCGGCTGGCGTGCCTTCGGCAACGATGTGTCCACCGTGCACCCCGGCGCCTGGGCCGATATCCACCACGTAGTCGGCCAGGCGAATGGCGTCTTCGTCATGCTCAACCACGATCACCGTGTTGCCGATGTCGCGAAGGTGCTTGAGGGTGCCCAGCAGGCGATCGTTGTCCCGCTGATGCAGGCCGATTGACGGTTCGTCGAGGATGTACAGCACCCCGACCAGGCCTGCGCCGATCTGGCTGGCCAGGCGAATCCGCTGTGCCTCGCCACCGGACAAGGTGTCCGCGCTGCGGTCCAGCGACAGGTAATCGAGACCGACATTGACCAGGAACTGCAGGCGCTCGCGAATCTCCTTGAGGATCTTGTCGGCAATTTCGCCGCGACGTCCGGTCAGCTTGAGCACGCCGAAGTATTCACAGGCGTCGCCGATCGGCAGGTTGGTCACCGCCGGCAGGGTTTTCTCGCCGACCCACACATGCCGCGCTTCACGACGCAGGCGGGTGCCACGGCAATCCGGGCAGGGCTGGGTGCTGAGGAACTTCGCCAGCTCTTCGCGCACGGTGGCCGACTCGGTTTCGCGGTAGCGACGCTCGAGGTTCGGCACGATGCCTTCGAACGGGTGCGAGCGCTTGACGATATCGCCACGGTCGTTGAGGTACTTGAAGTCGACGTTCTGCGAACCGCTGCCGTTGAGGATGACCTTCTGCTGGTCGGCGGGCAGTTGGTTGAATGGCACTTCGAGGCTGAAACCGTAGTGCGACGCCAGGGAACCGAGCATCTGGAAGTAGTAGACGTTGCGCCGGTCCCAGCCGCGAATCGCACCTTCGGCCAGGGTCAGGTCGCCGTTGACCAGGCGCTTGATATCGAAGAACTGCTTGACCCCCAACCCGTCACAGGTCGGGCAGGCGCCAGCCGGGTTGTTGAAGGAGAACAGCTTGGGTTCCAGCTCACTGATGGCGTGTCCGCAGATCGGGCAGGCAAAGCGTGCGGAGAAGATGATTTCTTCACCGGGCTCATCATCCATCGGCGCCACCAGGGCGATGCCGTCCGCCAGTTTCAGGGCGGTCTCGAAGGATTCGGCCAGGCGCTGCTGCAGGTCGGCCCGGACCTTGAAACGGTCCACCACCACGTCGATCGAATGCTTCTTCTGTTTATCCAGCTTCGGCAGTTCGTCGAGCTCGCACAGCCTGCCGTTGACCCGTGCCCGGACAAAACCCTGGGCCCGCAGCTCTTCGAAGACCGAGAGGTGCTCGCCCTTGCGCTCGCGAATCACCGGGGCCAGCAGCATCAGCTTGCTGCCTTCCGGTTGTGCCAGTACCAGGTCGACCATCTGGCTGACGGTCTGGGCTTCCAGCGGGATATCGTGATCGGGGCAGCGCGGAATACCGACGCGGGCATACAGCAGGCGCAGGTAATCGTAGATTTCAGTGATGGTGCCCACGGTGGAGCGCGGGTTGTGCGAGGTCGATTTCTGTTCGATGGAGATGGCTGGCGACAGACCTTCAATGGTGTCGACGTCAGGCTTTTCCATCATCGACAGGAACTGTCGGGCGTAGGCCGACAGCGACTCGACATAACGGCGCTGGCCTTCGGCGTACAGCGTATCGAAGGCCAGGGACGACTTGCCGGATCCGGACAGGCCGGTGATGACGATCAGCTTGTCCCGCGGCAGGGTCAGGTCGATGTTCTTCAGGTTGTGGGTTCGGGCCCCACGAATCAGGATCTTGTCCAAAAGCGGCCTCGCTTGGCGGGCATCGAAAACGAAGGAGTATAAAGCCAAATACTGGATGGATGCACACTATCGGCTAGCAGATTTCAGCAGCGGGCCAGGGGGTGTGACTCCAGGTCGCGGCACGGGTACGTGACAAAGAGTCGCCATGTACCCCGTCTATCGATGGGACTGGTAGAATCGCCGCCGGTTCACATGAGGTTTATCCATGCACGATCCCCACAGCGAACGCATGAGTGGCAGCGAGACCCGCGCAGCGAGCGGTCTGGCCCTGGTGTTCGCCTTCCGTATGCTTGGCATGTTTATGGTGTTGCCGGTCCTGGCGACCTATGGCATGGACCTGGCTGGCGCAACCCCGGCCCTGATCGGCCTGGCGATTGGCGCCTACGGCTTGACCCAGGCATTGTTCCAGATCCCGTTCGGCATCATCTCCGACCGCATTGGCCGGCGCCCGGTGATCTACCTCGGGTTAATCGTCTTTGCCCTGGGCAGTGTGCTGGCGGCCAACGCCGATTCGATCTGGGGGGTGATTGCCGGACGGGTTCTGCAGGGGGCGGGGGCGATTTCCGCGGCGGTCATGGCGCTGTTGTCAGACCTGACCCGCGAGCAACACCGGACCAAAGCCATGGCGATGATCGGTATGACCATCGGTCTGTCGTTTGCCGTGGCCATGGTGGTCGGTCCGTTGCTGACCCGCAGCTTTGGCCTGTCGGGGTTGTTCCTGGCGACCGGCGGCATGGCCCTGGTGGGGATTCTGATCATTGCCTTTATGGTGCCGCGCTCCACCGGCCCGTTGCAGCATCGTGAATCCGGCGTGGCCCGCCAGGCACTGTTGCCGACCCTCAAGCATCCGGACCTGCTGCGCCTGGATCTTGGTATCTTCGTGTTGCATGCGATGCTGATGTCGAGCTTCGTTGCCCTGCCTCTGGCGCTGGTGGAAAAAGCCGGCCTGCCCAAGGAACAGCACTGGTGGGTCTACCTCACCGCGTTGTTGATCTCGTTCTTCGCCATGATCCCGTTCATCATCTACGGCGAGAAGAAACGCAAAATGAAACGAGTTCTGCTCGGTGCCGTCAGTACCCTGATGCTCACTGAGCTATTCTTCTGGCAGTTCGGCGACAGCTTGCGGGCGCTGGTGATAGGTACGGTGGTGTTCTTCACCGCGTTCAATCTGCTGGAAGCCTCCTTGCCATCGCTGATCAGCAAGGTTTCACCGGCCGGCGGCAAAGGCACGGCCATGGGGGTTTACTCCACCAGTCAGTTTCTCGGTTCGGCCTTGGGCGGTATCCTTGGCGGCTGGTTGTTCCAACATGGCGGTTTGTCGGTTGTGTTCCTGGGATGCGCAGGTCTGGCTGCACTCTGGCTGGTCTTTGCTGTTACCATGCGCGAGCCCCCATATGTGACGAGCCTGCGCTTGCCGTTATCGCCCGAAGCGATCCGCGAAGCCGGTCTGGTCGAGCGCCTGAAGGCCGTTGTTGGGGTAACAGATGCAGTGGTGGTGGCCGAGGAGGCCGCCATTTACATCAAATTGGACACCGAATTATTGGATCGCGCGACCCTCGAGCAGCTGGTCAATCCAGCGCCGGCGGCGAGCGAAGCCTAGGAGAACGTTATGGCCCGTGGGGTTAACAAAGTCATATTGGTCGGCACTTGCGGCCAGGATCCCGAAGTTCGCTACCTGCCTAACGGTAACGCCGTGACCAACCTGAGTCTGGCAACCAGCGAACAGTGGACCGACAAACAGACCGGCCAGAAAGTCGAAAAGACTGAATGGCACCGCGTCTCGATGTTCGGCAAAGTCGCGGAGATCGCTGGCGAGTACCTGCGTAAAGGTTCGCAGGTCTACATCGAAGGCAAACTGCAAACCCGCGAGTGGGAAAAAGACGGCATCAAGCGTTACACCACTGAAATCGTGGTCGACATGCAAGGCACCATGCAACTGTTGGGCGGCCGTCCACAGGGCGACCAGCAAGGCGGTGGCATGTCCAACTCGGCGCCACGTCCTCAGCAGTCCCGTCCGCAGCCAAGCCAGCAGCCACAGCGTGAGTCGCGTCCAGCGCCTCAGCAGGCGGCACCGCAGCCGGCTCCGGATTTCGACAGCTTCGATGACGATATTCCGTTCTGATCCAGCGCCGTCAAAAGCACTGAGCAAAGGCCCTTGGCGATTATCGCCAAGGGCCTTTTTCTTTGCCTGGCGTTCAGCGCGCTAGGGCAGTTGCACCCTGCGAACCTGGCCGGCCAGCGCGGCGACGCCGTTGTCCGGCGTAGGCAGGGGGCGACCGGTGAGGCCCATGCCTTCGCTGATCAATACTGCCCCCGGCACCAGGCACAGGTTGGAAGGGGTATCCAGATGCTGGGCCAGCAGCGTGACCTGCCCGGTGTTCAGGCTGCAGCTGAGCAGCCGGCCACTGAAGCGGGCAAAACCGCCATGCAGGCACTCGCCGGCCCAACTTGGAAGCAGGGGTTGCAGCAGGCGGTCGCACAGCTCCAGGACCAACACCTGGCCGTCCTGGCTCAAGGCCAGGCCGGTGGGCAGTTGCAGGCCATCGATCAGGACTTCGATGCGCCCACTGTGCAGCCAGACCCGGATCACCTGGCCGGCACGCTCGGCGAAATCGATGCCACGCCGCGCCGGATCGCTGTGCAGCTCACCCGAGAACAGGCTGATCAGCACGGCGGCGGTCGCCGGTTCATAGACCAGGGTCACCGGCACCGCTTCCTGACCCTGGCCCAGGTCCGGCAAGTCGAACAGCACGCGCTCTTCCTTGTCGCCCTTGAACTCGACCAGTTGATTGGTATCGGGCTTGACCGCCAGCCAGCTGCGGCGCACCGGGTGATAGCACAGCGAGTTCAGGTTGCCGCGGCTGTTGAATACCGGCTCGGGCGGCCGGTATTGCAGGTCGAGGATTTTCGAGCCTTCGACATAGTTGGTCTGGCTGACCAGGCAGCGTCCGTCGCCACAGGCGATATCCGACAGCCCCATGATTTCATCGCGCAACATGCGCGCCTGCAGGTTCATGGAGCGAAAGCCCTCGGCCACGATTTCCGGCGGCAGGTACGCCCCCGGCACATCGGGATCGGGGCGCAGGCGGCTGATGCGCCCGCTGAAGCTTTGGTCGGGCAGGCCTGAACCGGCTTCGGCCATCAGCAGGCTGCCGTCGCTTTGCAGGCACAGGCCTCGCGGGTTCAGCAGCCCTTGGGCGACGATGCTGCTGGGGCGCAGGTTTGGCGCCGGGTGGGCGGGAATCAGGATCGGCATCGGCATGGCGGCTCTCCAGGGCAAAGGGGGCAGGGCGTCATCACAACTGGGGCTGCCAGGGCTCGCTGGTGAGCCAGGCCTTGAGCAGCGCCCGCTGGCTCGGTGACATCGAGTGCACCACCGGCATGTACAGCGTGGTGCCGTTATAGACCTGGGAGGTACGCGCCAGAATCATCTGCCGCGCGTTCCACACCGCATCCTGCTGGTTGAGCGGGATGTAGCGCGACATGGCCGGGAACGCCAGGTAGTGAAAACGCAGCACGTGTTCGTAGACCTGATCCCAGGTAATGCTGGTGCCCGGGGCGATGCCGAAACTGGTCTGGGCGAACTTGCGAAAGTTGATGAAGTACGCCCCGTCGTCGCTGCCGACGACGCTGAAATTCAAGGTGGCAAACCCGGCCTGGGGTTCTGAACCTGGCTTGAGGGTGACCTTGAAGCTGACGCTGGTACTGCCTTGGCTCACGGTCAGTTGCGGTTCGAATACCAGGAAGTCCCAATATTCAGGGGCCAGGTACGGGGCGTGCTCGTCGTCGTTGGAAGGACCGGGGGTGATCTTGATCAGTGTGTCTTGCGTTACGGGCCCGCCCAGTTGGGTCACGTTCAGGGTGATCTGGACCCCGTCCGGGTGGTCGTCCAGGTAGATATTGCGCTGGTCGGCGCTCAGGCGATAAGCCTGCTCGGGGGCGTTCACCATGGTCTTGGCGAGGGTCAGTGGGGCCTTGATGCCCAGTGGCTGGCTGGCGACCAACTGTTGCTGCTCGGCGCTCAGGGGCAAATCGACGATGCCGCCGTAGAGGTAGTAGTACTGCAGGTCTTTGCCGAAGGGGCTGAGGGTGGTCAGCCTGGTCGATCCAGCGGTGATGGACACCGGGCCGTAGTCCGCATTGGGCCCGATGGGGCTGGTGATATCGGTGCGCACACTGCGAAAGGCCTGCTTGGGAATGATGTTGAGCATGTCGATGCTCAGCAGTTCATCGCTGGTCAAGGTGGCGTAACCGGTGCCGCCGCTGGTCTGGTTGATCAACTGGCGGCCAGCCGGAACGATCAGCGGCTCCCCGGGGAACGCCGGGGCCAGGGTGCCGACCATGCGCCCGATGCTCGGGTTGGCGGTGAAGAGCTTGGCGGCGTAGTCGGCGTCGAGCTCGGCGGTGGTCATGCTCGGACACATTTCGAACATGACGAAGCGCACCACAATCCCGCTGGCACCCGGCGCTTCGATGATGGACTTCAGAATCGCGCTGTCCTGGTTGTAACTGACGATGTCCTTGAGCGGGAAGGTCAGCTGGAAGGTGCCGCTGATCCGGTTCGACCCGGGCGCATCGGGCTCACCTTCGAGGATCCGCAGGGCCACGTCGAAGCTGCTGCACACCGTATTGCCGCGGATCAGCAATTGAGGGCTGTCACTGCTGCCGATCTGCAGGCCACCGACGAAAATCTGCGTGCTGATGGTCCCGGTCGGGTCAAGGTCGACCATCATCGGCCCGGTGACCGGCGGGTTCTGGGTGACCGGGTCCACCGAACCCATCAGGTACAACGGCTGGCCGATCAGGTCGCCATGGGTGCTGATGTCTCCCGGCTGGCCCTGGGAGCTGATCAGCACGTTCTGCATGTCGACGGAGTGCTGGCCATAGTGGTTCCAGCCGCCGGCGGTGTACTTGACCCCGGTGGGGGCGTTGATGAATTGGTTCAGTTGATCATCGCTGTAGGCCTGGGCCGGGGGCGACACGGTCGAGGTGGTCAGGTCGAACAGGGCCAGGGTCTGGCCGTTGTCGATGGGGAGGGTGGCGGCGTTGTTCGGCACGCTGACGTTGGTGCGGATGCCGCCCCAGAAATTCAGCCGTGGGCCATTCAGAATACTCATGGTCTATTCCTCATCCTTGATGGAAGTGCCTGCGGGTGCCTTGGCGAATTTGAACAGGTAGGAGAAGTCCGCCTTGAAGCGGCTGTTGATCGGGGTGGCCTTGGAGTGGCAATCGGTGCAGCTGCTGTTGGGCTGGATATAGCTTTCCATGGTCACGTTGGCGGCCAGGGCCGGCGTCGGCGAACCCTGGGGATTGCTGGGGTTGCTCGGGTCGCTGGGCCATTGGGTGGTCACCAGCTGGTAATACTTGAACACCGTCGATTGCACTTGCGCAGCGGCCTGGAACTGACTGTTGAGGGTTACGGTAGCCGGGGTCAGGGGCGTGAACCGGTCCAGCGGATTGGGCGTGGTGAAGCTGGTTCCGGGTTTGGGCTGGCACACCTGGTGGCCATCCTGCAGGGTCCAGTTGCAAGGCGACTGGTTGAGGCTGTCGGCGGGGGCGCCGGCGTTGAAATAGGAGTACTTGACCCCCGGCGCCGGCTGATTGACCCATTTGCCCTCGACCAGGACCTTGGGGGGAACGTTGTCGACCTGCTCGAAGGTCGACCAGATCCACTGCGGATAACCCGGCGCCTTGGTGATGATGTGCAGGCCGACCAGTCCCAGGTTGACCTGGGTGGTACCGTCCGGGACGCCCTGGTCGTTGAACTGGGTGACCATGGCGGGCATTTGCAGGTAGCGGCTGGCATCGTCCTGGGCGGTCAGGATGCGCCAGCTGGATTTGATCTCGCTGGTCGCACTGGGAAACTTGATGTTGCTGGCCTTGGACACGATGTCGGCGTTGTAGAAGTCGTTGGCGACGATGTAGTTGTAGGAGGCCTCGTTGGCGGCCAGTTCGTAATAGGTGGGTTTGCCGTTCTGGTCGATCAGCCAGCCGCCGACCGCTTGATTGTCAGAGTGCACGACGGTGTTGTTCTTCAGCGCGGCAATGTTGATCAGCCGCAGGCGCTTGGCCTGCAACGCCGAGTTCCACGGTCCGGGCGGCTTGGCGCCGGGGAGGAAGATTTCATCGACGTTTTTGTAGGTTTGCCACACGGTCGGGCCAGGGGCGCCCAGGGCCGCCGAGCAATCGGGCTGGCCCCGGGCTCCGGCCTTGGCGGGCCAGCTCAGGGCGACAAACATCTGCCAGCTGTAGCGATCGAACGCATCCTGGCTGGCGTCGGCGATGGGCACGACGCTGGGTGGCTGGCATGAGAGGTCGATGCCCGAGGTGGTCTGGGCCGGCTGCTCCCGGGCAACGGCGGGCAGGCTGAGCAGGCCGAGCAAGATCAGGCTAAAGCGCGGAAAAGTGTTCATGGCGATCCTTCGTCATTGTCAGGGTTGGCGTTGCATCAACTTGTTCCACTGCGCCGATTTGCCGTTGCTCTGGCCGGTAGGCGGCTCGAACAATTGGCAGGGTGGCGGGTTGCTTGGGCACATGGCTGCGACCTGGTCCCAGGTCTTGGCCGGGTTGGGTTTCTCTATGCGAAAGTTGACGTAGTTCTGGCTGACGATGGGGGCGTTGGCGACGCTGGCGTCCCCGGAGAAAAAGAACGACTGCGGCTTGCGGTAGGGCGGCGTGCCGGTCTGCGCCTTGTTGAAGGCATAGCCGAACAGGATCGGTCCCTGGGGCGAATCCAGGTCCAGGGCGTAGGCCTGCACGCTGCCCTTGAGGTTCTGGCTGCGGCTGGGGCTGTAGGGCAGGTGCTGCACGAAGTCCTGGCGCGGCGGGTGGTTCATCGGCGAAAAACTGCAACAGGCCGGCATGTCCTTGGGGCGATCGTCGTAGGTCAGGAAATACGCCTTGTTGCCCAGGGAGACGAAGGTGCAGCTGTAGTTGTTGTTCTTGATCGGGAAGATCGGCAGGCAGTACTTCTCGTAGTGCTCGAACATCGCGCCGTAACCGTCGCCATCGGGCGGCAGGTAGCCGGTGTCGTAGTAGCTGGTGCCCTTGGACACGGTGTAGTCCGAAGGTTTCAGGGTGCTGGGCGGCGAGCTGTAGGGCGGCGGGTTGTTCTGGTAGTTGGTCATCACCCGGTACATGGTCCAGTCGCTGATCCAATAGGCCGGGAAGAACGGATCGCTGGGATCGGTGGGCGCACGGGGGGCGACGCAGTTGCCGTTTTTGGCATTGCACCCCAGGGTGTTGTGCACCCCGTTGGTGAAGTACACGGCGGGGCTATCGTCCTGGGCGAACAGCGGCGAGCTGATAAGCAGGGTCGGCAACAGCAGCCGGGTAAAGAAGCTGGCGTTCATAAGACACTCCCTTGAAGTGCCGGGTGAGGGTGTCACCCGGCGTTCCTGCGTGATGCGTTGGCTGTCAGTTGAGGGTGTTGAAGTCACTCATGCTCAGGGGGATGGGCGGGTAGTTGCGCTTGACCAGGGCCTGGGCCCACAGCTCGAGAATCGCCCGCCGGCTTTGCGACATGTCGCGGGTGATGGGCATCGAGAGCGTGCTTTCTTCCTGATACGGCTTGCTGATCAGCACGATCAATTGGTCGATGGCGCCTTCGACCCGGGTCTGGGAGTTGAGCGGCATGAACTTGTTCATGATCGGGTACAGGTAATAGAAGGGCTGCAGGATCTGCGCGTAGATGAAGTTGTTCCACAGCAGCTGGCTGGCGTTTTCGCTCTTGTAGATGGAGTTCCAGTAGTTGATGAAGTTTTGCTGCAATTGCGGCTCCATCGGCAGCACGCGCAAGGGCGCGAGGAAGTCGGCGTAGCCCCCGGTGTAGTCGAAGCTGAAGGGCACCTGTGGCGCGCTCGCGCCTTCTTGCAGGAAGAAACGCAGGGTCGGAAACCCCGGTGCCACGGCGCGCATTCCCAGTTGCGCGATGCCTCTGGCGTCAGTGCGGATTTTAGTGATGGAGTAGTTGATCAGCCCGCCACCGGGGGTGTCGCGCAGGTTGCCACTCCTGGCAAACGGCTCATCGAAGGCCAGGCACGGACGCAGATTGATCGCGGTCGGCTTGCTCAGGTACTGCTGATAGCTGATGGGGGTGCCAGGTGGCACCGCGTTGCTGCTGGCGTCTGCCTTGAGCAGTGCGGTCAGGCGTCGCCCGCTGCCGGTGGCCAACTGATTGGCAATCGGTGGCGTGTCGGTGAACTGTGGCAGGTTGGGCTGGTTCAGGTTGCGATTGCTCGGGTTGTCATAGAACAGGGTGAAGTTGGCCGGGTTGCTGAACGCCAGGTAGTAGTTGCTGGTGGTGATCATGTAGGCGTTGCCGTACTCGGCGACCCACAACACGGTGCCGGCCGGGGCCGGGACGCCATCCTGCTGCACCATGATCTGCAGGGTTTTGTGATCGCCCACATCAATGAAACTGCCGCTCTCGATGACCTCGGCGGTCCACTTGCGCTGAGCGGCGGCGACCACGGGCGTGGCGCCTTGCAGTTGCAACAGCAGCGAGCCGTTCTCCAGGGCGCTCTGTTGCCCGCTGTTGATTGGCAGGTCAAGCAGGCCCGAGCGTTTATCGAAGGCGGCCTGGTTGTACTGCTCGAAGCCGAACTGGGCCAGGGGCTGGTACTTGCCGTTCAACTGCACCCCCACTGTGTAGTTGCCGGCGTTGAAGCGTTCCGCCTTGGCGATCGGGGCGCTGGGGTCGACCGGGTAGAACGGGAAGCCGTTGGACAGGTCCAGGGACAACACTCCCGGGTTGATCTGGGCTGAAATCACCCCCAGCTGGGTGCTCGACGGCTGGGTGTCACCTGGGGTTTTCTTGTACACCGGCACTGCGCTGGCGGGCATCAGGCGCCGGCCGCCGGGGGCCGTGGGGAACTCGTCGGCAAACCACAGCCCAAGGGTGCCGGCGGTGCGGCTGTAGGCCGGGTTGAAGAAAATATCGGCGACGTTGTTCAGCCCTTTCTCATACATCACCCGCACCTTTTCCATGTCCGCAGGAGCATGGGAGTGGGTGTTGATCGGCGGGAAGTCGTTGAAGACGCCGTTTTTGTCGTAGAAGGTCAGGTAGGTCGAGAAGCGGAACATCAGGCCCTTGGCGCCCTGCTGGGTCATTTGCTGCTGGAGGTTTTTCAGCAGTACCGAGTTGCCGATGACCCATTGCAGGTTTTCCTTGGGAAAGCAGGTCTGCCAGGTGGTGGTCACGGTACTCAAGCCACCGAACGCGCCCCAGTTGAAGTTGAGGAAGCGATCGAGCATCCGGTACTGGCGGTTGAGCGTCAGGCCGCATTGGGCGTCGCCCAGCACCAGCTTGTCGAAATACAGCGCGGTGAAGGTGTTTTGCCAGGGGCTGACATCGACAAAACGCGCGGCACTGGGCTCGCTGCCGCCAAAGGGGTTGCCCTGCAACTGGTAGTTCTTGCTGACCAGGGCGTCCTGGAGGATGTAATTGTTGGCCTGCAACTCGCCGCCCACCACCACCGAGCGCGTGTCCTTGTGGGTCACGGTGCCGCAGGCGTTGTCGCCGAACAGGTCCCATTCGGCGGGCATGAAGGGGTAGGTTTTCGGGTTGGCGTTGGTCGGCACCTGCAGCACGTAATCCGGGACCTGGTTGTACGCCAGCGGCCGGATCGACCACGGCATCAGCGCGGTCGGGGCGTTTTGCGGGGTGACGTCGTAGTACTTCAGGAACGGCCAGTTCATGTCCATCTTCACCGCGTCGTACAGCGGGAACACGTCGTTGTTGTTGGCCGTTGGCGGGTTCCAGAACATGTGGCCGTTGAGGTAGATGCGGGGGAAGTTCAATACGCTCATGTCATGCTCCTTAGCGTTGCCACTGGGCGCGTTTGAGCGACCAGACAAAATCCAGTTTTTTGTAACCGGCATACGCCGAGTCCGGCAGCGGAGTGGTCGGGTAAACGATGCCACCCTGTTCTTTCAGGGCGAAATTGAAGTAACCCTTCTGGTTCGAGTAGGCGGCGGTGCTGTGGCAGGCCAGGCACGACGAGGTGCTCTGGAACGCCGACTCCAACTGCGAGTTGGCCAGCACCTGGGTCACCGGCTGGAACTCGACGCCGATCAGTTCGTACTTCGACAGCCCGGGGTAGGTGGCCTGGAAACTCAGGTTCACCGGCTTGGCCGCCGGGGTCGGGCCGGTGGTGTTGGTCATCGGCGTGGCCGGTACGGCATTGGTCACGGTGTACTTGCTGTTGTTGACGTTTTCGAAGGTGGTCCACACCCAGTTGGCGCTCAGCTTGTTGATGACGTGCATGCCGCTGAGGGCGGCGTACCCGACCTGGTACTGGTTCTTGTCCGGGTAGTAGGCCTGGATGATGTAGTAGCCATCGTTCTCCAGCTTCTGCTTGAAGGCGGCATCGGTGCCGATCCAGATCCACGAGGTTTTCAGCTCCCAGGCGGTGCTCGGGAAGTCCAGGTTGCCGGTCAGGGCGGCCTGGCCGTTCACGTTGTAGATCTTTTTATTGAGGATGTAGTTGAACGTGTCCTGGCCCATGAGGATGTGAAAGCGCACCGGCTGGCCGCGTTGTGCTGCCGGCACCTGGTTGCCCATTTGCAGGATCAGGCCGTCCACCTGTTGTGTGCTGTCCAGGTTCTGGAACACCCGGTTGGGGTTCATCCCCAGTTTTTGCGCCTGGGCCTGGATCGCCATGGGCGTCGGCTGCTGCGGCAGATAGGGTTTGGGCTGGGCGCCGTTGGCCAGGTACACCTGGTCCGACGGCTTGAACCCTTCCCAGACCCGGTTCGGGCTGCCCTGGGCCGAAGGCTGGTTGAGGCAGACAAACCAGTTCCAGGCCTGGGTTTCCGGACTTTGCAAAAAGTTGGCCTTGGTCTGGCTGGGGTTGGCTCCGTACGTGAGGAAATTACCGCAGTCATAGGGAGTGGCGTTCTGTGCCTGCGCCAACCCGGCGAGTGCACTGAGAACGGTTATGGAGATGGCTCGCCGCATGGAAGCTCCTTGGCATTGGCCTTGTCGTGGTATGGGCGCCCCAGGAAGTACTGCAGGAGCAGTTGCTTGACTGCCGTGACCGGAAGTTGCTCCGGTAGCGCCAGGTCGCAATCGGTGATGAGCAGCGGGCTGCTCTGTGGGCTGTCGGGCAGGCGGCCATGGCTGCCGCGGACCATCCGCGTGTCCAGTGGGATCAGGTCCATGTAGTAGCGAAAGCCGAGTTTCTTCTGCAGCAGGCGGCGGGCGATTTTCAGCTTGGGCCAGCGGATGGCCGGGTCGATGAACATCTCCAGCGGGTCGTAGCCGGGCTTGCGGTGGATGTCCACGGTACGGGCGAAGTCCGGCGCCTTACGGTCGTCCAGCCAGTAGTAGTAATCGAACCAGTAGCCGGCAGCGGCCACCACCACCAGCTCGCCGCTGCGCGGGTGGTCCAGGTGCCAGGCCCTTTGTTCGGTTTTATCCAGCACCTGCTCGACGCCGGGCTGGCGCTGCAACAGGGCCTTGACCCGGGCCACGTCCTGGGCGCGGCGGATGTAGATATGCGCGACCTGATGGTCGGCCACGGCAAAGGCCGCGCTGGCGCCGGGGTCGAGCAGTTCCCAGGACAGCGACTGGCGGACCTGGAGCAAGCCTTCCGAGCGCAGCAGCCGGTTCAGCGAGACCGATTGCTGCACCGGCTCGATGCCGTACTCGGACAACAGCATCACCGACGCGCCCTGTTGCTCGGCAAAGTCCAGCAGGCGCCCGACTTCGTGGTCGATGGCGCACAATTCATCGGCCATGGCCGGGTGCTCCGGCCCCAGGCGTTGCAGGCCGTAATCCAGGTGGGGCAGGTAGACCAGTTGCAGGTCCGGACGGTTGATCTGGAACTCGGCCATGGCGCAGTCGACGATCCAGCGGCTGGAGGCAATGCCCGCCGCCGGCCCCCAGAAGCCATGGAACGGGAACTCGCCGATCTGCTGTTCGATGGCCTCGTGCAGCCCGGGCGGATCGGAGTACAGGCCGAACACCTTGCGCCCGTCGGCCGGGTAGTGCGGGCGCGGGGTGATGGCGGCCGAAACCTCGGCGTACATATTGAACCACCAGAACAGCTGGCTGCAGCGAAACCCGGGGATCTCCCGTTGCAGCACCTGCCAGACTTTTTCCCCCTGGATCAGCCCGTTGGGCTGCAGCCAGAAACGCACCTCGGCCTGGTCGCGAAAGTACCAGCCGTTGCCGACAATCCCGTGCTCCGATGGCGTTGTCCCGGTGAGGATCGAGGCTTGCACCGTCGAGGTCACGGCCGGGAACACCGGCTGCAAACGGGTCATCTGCCCGCGCTGCAGCAGTTGATTGATGCGTGGCGTGGCAGCCCCGAGCAACCCCGGGGTCAGCCCGACCACGTTGATCAGCAGCAGCGGTTGGCGCGGAGCTTCAGCGGCCATGGGCCACCTCCAGCGGGCGTGGGTGGGTTTGCAGCAGTTGCCTGGCCCGCAGTTGCTCCTCGACCCATTGCAGCTCGCGGGCGATGCCCTGCAACTGCGCCGCGGCGCTGTCCGGGCGCAGCGGCTGCGGCAGCACGCCCCAGCTGTAGGTCTCGACCTCAAGCACTGGGCGCAGCGCTGGATGCTCGGCCAGGTAATCGAAGGTCTGGGCCAGCGCGTCCTGGCTGCCGCTGAGCTCCGGCAACAGCAATTGCTCACTGAACAGCGGCACGTGGAAGTGGATACGCAGTTCGGCTTCCAGGACCCGGCCCTGGGCGATGTCCTGCAATACGGCGGGCAGGTCGGGCCAGGACCGCAGCCGCCCCTGCACGTCGCGCGCCTTGACCTGATGCAGGTACACCACTTCGGCAAAGTCGCCGAGGGCCTGGACCACCGCCGCCCGACGTGGATGCTCCGCCGCGGGCAACTGGCAGACCATGGCGCTGGACAGCTGGATCTTGCCCACCGGGACGCCGGCCTGTTGCAGGCGGTGCAGGGACTGGTAGCAATCCTCGAACAGCACCGCCTGATGGCAGACGTCGAAGCACAGCGCCAGGTACTCCTGATGCGGATCGGTGGCCTGCCAATGCTGGAAAAAGGCAATGGCCTGGCCGGTGTTTTCCAGCACGCAATCGGGCTCCATTTCCAGGCACAGGCGGATCTTCTTGCCGCTCTCCTGATACAGCCTGGCCAGGCCCGCCGTGAGCTGGCGCAGTTGCTGTTCGGCACTGTGCTGCAAGGCCTGATTCCAGTGCGCGGCATACCCCAGGGGTACGCTGGAAATCACCCCCTGGGTGCAATCTGGCGGCAGGGCATCGGCCAGCAGCCGTGCCAGTTGCAGGCTGTAGTCGAGGCGCTGCGGATCGGCCCAGTGCGGGCGGTAGACCTCGGCCTTTACCGCCCCCTCATGGAACCGGCCATAGGGGAAGCCATTGAGCGAGGTCAGGCACAGGCCGCTGCGTTGCAACAGTTCGAAAAATTGCCGGCGTGCCGTCGGCTGTTGCAGCTCGGCGACTGCCCGCGCGCTGATCCACAGACCGCTGTCCTGCTGGCTCAGCCCGCGCAGGCGGCGCACTCCCTGGAAGTCGGACTCGATCGAGGCCCGCAGCCCGGCCAGTTCCGGGGTGGGGTGCACGTTGCCGCAATAGCCGATCTGGGTGGGCGTCCATTCCCTGGGCTGGCTCATTTGATCACCGGCTCCTGGCCGCGCAGGGCCGAGTTTTCCTGCCACTGCTTGCGCTGGTCGATGGGCAGCGGGGTGCTGACCAGTGCCTTGTCCAGCTGCCCGCTCTGGGCGAAGAAATCCACCGGGTTGTGAAACAGCACCTGTTCCACCTGGGCTTCGCTGAAGCCGGCGGCGAGCATGGCCTGGCCGGTTTTCGGCACTTTCAGCGGGTCGCTGATGCCCCAGTCGGCGGCGCTGTTGACCACCATTTTCTCGGTGCCGTACTCCTGCAGCAGGGCGACCATGCGCTGCTCCGACATCTTGGTGTTGGGGTAGATCGAATGGCCGCGCCAGCAATCGCTGTCGAGCACCAGGGGCAGGGTCAGTTCGTTGAGGTGGTCGATGATCACCAGGTTCTCGGCGATGCCCACCTCGCGGATCACCGCCAGGGTGCGCTTGGTGCCGCCGATCTTGTCGCGGTGCGGGGTGTGCACCAGCACAGGCAGGTTGAACTCCTTGGCCAGTTGCAGCTGGGCGGCGAGAAAGCGGTCTTCCTCGGGGGTGATGTCGTCGTAGCCGATCTCGCCGACGGCCACCACGCCGTCCTTGAGCAGGTAGCGCGGCAGGATCTCCAGCACCTCGTTGGCCACTGAGAGGTCATTGGCCTCCTTGGGGTTGAGGCCGATGGTGCAGAAGTGATGGATGCCGAACATGCTGGCGCGAAAGCGCTCCCAACCCAGCAGGGTGTCGAAATAATCGATGAAGCTGCCGACGCTGGTCCGGGCCTGGCCCTGCCAGAAGGCCGGCTCGATGACCCCGGTGATGCCGGCGGCGGCCATGTTCTGATAGTCGTCGGTGGTGCGGCTGACCATATGGATGTGCGGGTCGAAGTACTTGAGCATGGTGAATCCTCGTCGAGGGGGAGTCGGTAGGCGTGGGTTCGATCAGGAAACCGGCGGCGGCAGGTGCTCGCGCCATTCGTCCGGCAAGCGTTGCTGCTGGCTCAGGCCCAGCAGGCGTTGGCGTTGCGCCGGGCTCAGCAGCTCGAAGGCGATCGCCAGGGGCAGCCCGGGAGACACCGGGCGTCCGGCGGCGAGCTGCTCGTCCAGCAGGTCCAGGGCCAACTGGTTGAGGCTGACGCTGTGGCGTTGCGCGAGGCCTTGCAGGCGGCGCACGTCGAGCCCCATGCCCAGGGCCTTCAAGAGCAATTGGTGGAAGGCCCGTTCGCTGTAGTGGCGGGCCGGGTAGGGGGTGTCCAGGGCCAGGGCAGCGAAGACCTGGCTGTTGCTGGTGCGCCCGGCCTGCAACGCCAGCTCCAGGCCGAGCCCCTGGCGGTCGAGCCAGTCCAGGGCTTTGAGGGTGGCGATTTTTTCCTGATCGTCCCCCCACAGAAACAGCTGGCGCAGAACGGACAGTTGCTCGCTGGCCGGCTGCTGCTCCAGGGCCTGGGCCAGCAGCAGCGCGCGCGCCAGCTGGACCAGGCTCCAGCCGCTGCCGGGCAGGGCCCGCTCCTTGAGGTGGCGCTTGCACTGGCTGCTCAACAGCGCCGCCGTGCTGGCATCGGCACCTTGCGCCAGTTGCTCCAGGGCCTGGCGCCACCAGTGCCGCTCGTTGTCATCAAGCTGCTGGGTGAGTAGTTGGCGCTGGGTGTCGAGGCAGTCCTGGCGCATGTCCAGGGCCGCCGATGGCTGTGGTTTCAGGTCGGTGTTCATGTGGGTTTGATCCAGCGCTGGAAGTGTGGGAGCAGGAAAAACACCAGGACGCATAACAGGCTGCCCATGGGCTGGTTGGCCACCGCCAGCACCAGCGCATCGAACAGGGGCAGAGCGGCGAGGCCAGCCCCGATAAAAGCCCGGACCTGGCGTTGCCGGGGGTTGGCCAGGTGGCGCCAGTAATGCCAGCCCAACCAGCCGAGCCAGAGCAGCAGCACCGCCCAGAACCAGGCGTTGACCGCGTATATCGCCAGTGCCAGGGGGCTCAGCATCAACAGCAGCGGCAGGCGGCTGATCAGTTGGTTGCGATGCTCCTGGCGGGCCAGGTAGGTCAGGCCGCTGATGTACACGCCAAGCAACACCGCACACAGCCAGATCGGCTCCGGCGGCACCGCGAGGCTGGCCGCAGCGGTGAGGTACAGGGCCGAGCGGCATGCGCCCATCAGCCACACGCTGTGGGCGTATTTTTTGTGCAGCAGGTTGTAGCCCAGGATGCAGCCCACCAGCAGGGTGGCGCTGCCCAGCAGCCAGTGCGGCTCGTCGATCAACTGGCTCAGGCCCAGCACCGATGCCGCAGCCAGGGCCAGCAGCAACGCAGTGGCCAGGCCCACTTGCTGGCGGCTCACCAGCCCCAGGGTGATCGGGCGCGGGTTGTGGTGCTGCTGGTCCCAGTTGGCGTCCAGCAGGTCGTTGAGCAGCATGCCGGCCAGGTACAGCAGGGATAGGGCCGCCAACAGCAGAATCCACACCAGCGACGAGGGCGGGGCGAGGGCGCTGGTGCTGCTGGCCAGCAGGGCGGCGGCCAAGGTGTTGGTCCACACCGTCGGCAGGTTGGACACCCGGCCCAGGGTCATCCAGGTCTTGAGGTTGTGCGGCGCCAGGTTCATTGCGCGCAGCCCTCGCTCAAGCTCAACAATGGGCCGCTGCCGGTAGCCAGCCGTAGCAGCGCCTGTTCCATCAGCGGCGCGTCGATTTCATGCAGGTCCACCGACCCCCCGATGCGGTTGAGCATGGGGATCGACAGTTGCCCGCCCAGGTGCTGGCGGAACTCCTCCAGGCCGATCAGCACCTGGGCGCGGCCCTGGGCATCCTTGAGCAGCAGCTCCGCCGGGCACAGGTTGAAGCCGAGCTGGACCAGCAGCCGCAGCACCCGTTCGCTGTCGGCATCGCTCAACAGGCCCAGGGCATTGGCGTACAGACCGTCGAGGGCCATGCCCACCGCCACGGCCTCGCCATGGCGCAGCCGGTGGTGGCTGAGGTTTTCCAGTTTGTGCGCGGCCCAGTGCCCGTAATCCAGCGGTCGGCCATTGCCGCGCTCGAACGGATCGCCGGCGCCGGTGATGTGCCCCAGGTGCAGCTCGGCGCAGCGGCGGATGGCGTAGCGGCTAGCGCTGTGTTCGAAGGTGGCCAGGGCTTCGGCGTGTTGTTCCATCCACTGGAAAAACGCCTGGTCCTTGATCAGCGCCACCTTGACCGCTTCGGCCAGGCCGGCGATCTGGTCGCGGCGGGTCAGGCTAGTGAGCAGCTGGAAGTCGTTGATCACCGCCGTGGCGGGGTAGAAGGCCCCCAGCAGGTTTTTCTGGCCGAAGGCATTGATGCCGTTCTTGACCCCGATGCCGGCGTCGTTCTGCGCCAGCACCGTCGTCGGGATGCGGATCAGGCGAATCCCCCGGTGAAAGGTGGCGCTGGCGTAGCCCACCGCGTCCAGCACTGCGCCACCGCCCAGGGCCAGCACGTAGCAGTGGCGGTCCAGGCTCAGTTGCAGCATGTCGCTGTACAGCTGTTGCAGCACCTGTGGGTCTTTGCTTAGTTCGCCGGCCGGCACCGCGATCGGCGCGGCCAGCAGGCGCAGGTCCGGGTGGGCGGCAAAGTACTGGTCGATCTGTTGCAGCAACTGGGGGGCGCTTTGCAGCAGTTGCTCATCGGCGAACACCAGAGCGGTCACCGGCCCGCGATGCTGGGCGCAAAGCTGCTGGTGCAGGCAAGGGTTGGTCGGGTCGAACAGGTGGTCGGTGAACAGCACCGGGTAGTCGTAGCTGACCTCGAAGCGCCCGCGCAGTGGCTGGTTGGCGTCCACCGCGTGGCGTGGCTTGAGCAGGCTGCGCGCAGCGATAAACAGGGCGGGCAGGAGCATGCCGGCGAGCAGGGTCAGCAGCAGCGCATTTTGCTCCACCAGAAAACTGCCAATGGCGCTGTAGGCCAATGCCAGGCCGGCGTTGGCCAGGGTGGTGACCAGCAGGAACGAGCGCAGCGGGTAACCTTGCATGCCGGCGGCCACCACCGAGGTTTCGGCCAGTACCGGCACGCCGCGCAAGCAGATCAGCGACAAGGTGCCCAGGCGATAGCCCAGTTGCCCCGGTTGGCGCTGGTGCAGGCCCAGGCGGCCGGACAACAGCCGAAAATAGCCGGCCCCCAGGGCGTAGCCGAGCCCGGCGCCCAGGCACAGGCCAATGAAAATCACCAGGTAACCCCCCAGGCTGCCGAGCATGGCAATCGCCAGCAGCGCCACCATGCTTGAAGGCACCGGCAGCACGACGTCGAACGCCAGCAGGGCGATCAGCAGCAAGGCCAGGTTGAATTTCTGCGCGGGGGTGGAGGGCAGGTACAGGTTCAGATGGGCCAGGGCCTCCTGGATCTGCTGTTCGAACAACAGGAAGCTGGCGATGACCAAACCGCAGAAGCAAAGCAGCGACAACCAGAAAAGTCCGGCCGACCCTCTTTGCGAGCACGCACGATACCAATGGCTGCGCTTCATCAAGCGTCCCTCTTGATTGTTATGACTGAATTCCGTGTCAGCAGTTAACGCAGTATTTGAAGCGTGGTTTAAATAACCGAGTGCCCTCGTCGGGTGTTGTGCTGTTTCATCGGTCGGCGATGCGGCTGAATAATAGTTATGAACTTAGACGCGACTTGCGCTTTTGCAAGCAAGGCCGGAGCAAGAGTTTTTCAATGGTTTGTAACAGCGACTTCGGGGCATTGGGGATGGGCGAAGGTTTTGCGCGATTGCTGTGTATTTACTGGTATTTGCGCCGATTATCCCGGCTTTTAAATAAAGTTGAACCTGTTTGAACCTCTTTGAAAAAAGACCGGTCAATGAATCAATAGCAAGGTAAACAACCAATAATGGCTATTTGTCATTATTGTTTGTTATAGGCCTTATTATGCTTGGCTATATGGAGTTTAGTTGCGAGTGAGGGTGGTAATGCGGAAGGAGTGGAAGTTGCCGCTCTAAAAGATATTTGATCGGCGGAGGTCTACGCTTAACGGGTTTGTCTGTCGGGTGGGGAAGTTGTACGGGAAGTTGCTTCGTTAGCTTGTTGAGAATAATAATCAATACTCTCTTTGGCCAGTCATAAAGCTCTTGTTTTTTATGAACCACCCAACCCCGCAGCTTCATAACGCCACGGGGCTTTTTGGGGGTGGTGCAGGCTCAGCGCAGAGCCGCGCCGGGTTTCAGCGGCTGGCGGTCAGGTACTCATCGGTCGCGACCACGCTGGCATAGGCGAACGCCAGGGAGGCCATGTACGCCCCATGCACCTGGGCGGCAGGGATCACCTGGCCGTTGAACTCCAGGTCACGGGTGGCGCAGGCGTCGTGAATCACCGTGACGGCGTACCCCAGGTCGGCGGCAGCTCGGGTAACGCCATCGATGCACATGTGGCTCATGCTGCCGACTATCACCAGTTCCTCGATGGCCTGTTGCTTGAGAATCGACTCCAGCTCGGTGTCGCGGAACGCATTGACGAAATGCTTGAGCACCACCGGTTCGTCGCCCTGGCTGGCGACCTTGGCATGCAGGCGCGCGCCTTCGGAGCCCGGGGCAAAGAACGGCGCGTCGCTCGAGGTGAATTCATGGCGCACATGGATCACCGGTTTGCCGCTTGCGCGAAAGGCGCCCAGCAGCCTGGCGGCATTGTCGGCAGCGGCCTCGACCTCGGCCAACGGCCACTTGCCCTGGGGAAAGTAGTCGTTCTGGATATCGATCAGGATCAGTGCTTGCTTGGCCATAAGGGTTTCCTTGAACAGAGGTGGGTATGGCGTCCAGTATTGGCGCCGGCGGGTCTTTCGAGGATTGGCCGCACCGACAATAGCAGGGGGAAAACTGACAATGGCCATGCAACGTGCGGTCGCCGAACTGGGCGTGCTGATCTATCCCGGTGCGCAGATGGCCGCGGTCCACGGCTTGACCGACCTGTTCGGGGTGGCCAATCGGATTGCCGCCGAACACCAGAGCGAGCAGTTGCCGTTGCTGCGTATCAGCCATTGGCAGGCCTCGTTCGATGAGACGCCGGTGCGGGTCTATGACAGCCACCCGGGCCCTGATTCAGCGCTGGTGGCGGTATTGATTCCGCCCTCCCTGGCGGGGTTTTCCGAAGGCCAGGCGACCACCGCGCTGACTCACTGGCTGCGTGAGCAGCATGCCGCCGGTGCCACCCTCGGCGGCGTTTGCGTGGGCTCGATCCTGATGGCTGAAAGCGGCCTGCTGGACGGGCGCAGCGCCACCACCCACTGGACCTCGGCCAAGAGTTTTGCCCAGCGTTACCCGCAGATCCGCCTGAGTGCCGAAAAGCCCATCGTCGACGATGGCGACCTGATCACCACGGCCGGGCTGATGGCCTGGTCCGAGCTGGGCCTGCGCCTGGTGGATCGCCTGCTGGGCCCGAGCATCGCCACCGGCACTGCGCGCTTTCTGGTGGTCGAGCACAGCGACAGCGCCAGCCAGTGCGGGAGCAATTTCGCGCCGATCCTCAACCATGGCGACCCGGCGATCCTCAAGGTCCAGCACTGGTTGCAGGGCAATGGCGCGGTGGAGGTGTCCCTGGGGGCCATGGCGCTGCAGGCGGGGCTGGAGGAGCGCACCTTGCTTCGACGTTTTCGTGCCGCCACCGGCCTCAAACCGACCGAATACTGCCAGCACCTGCGAGTCGGCAAGGCCCGGGAGATGCTCGAGTTCAGCAACGGTACCATCGACCGTATCGCCTGGACCGTGGGTTATCAGGACCCGAGCGCCTTTCGCGCGATCTTCAGGAAAATCACCGGCCTGACCCCCAGCGACTATCGCAGTCGCTTCGGCGTAACGCCTCCAACTGCGGCGCGGGGCGATCAGGGGCGCTAGGCCCGTCGTGCAATATCCGCAGGCGTTGGCAACGATCGTGCAGTTTGCAACGGGCACAGTGCCGCTACGTTTTTCCAGCTGACTGATTTGCAAGGGGTTTTGCCCGGGCGGGGAGCTGGCCTGATCCGTGCAGCCCAAAGGGCACACTCATCGGCCGGTTGGCCAAGGTGGCCCCATGACCTCGACAAACCGCAAGAAGCTGGTGGTCGCGCATTCCACCCGTCCCCAGGCACCCCTGCATGAAGTCGAGACCAACCGCGCGCTGGCCCGCTGGCTGGCGCAGATTCTCGGCCTTAAATACGGCGGCAGCTACGACCCGGCGCAGCATGCCGGGCGTGACTTGTACTGGTTGCCGACCCAGACCCTGGTCGGGGCCGAAGCGGCGCGCGCGTTGGGGGTGACCAATGCGGACGATTTATGGGGCGGTTATGTCGAGCACGACTTTATCGCCACCAAAGCCATCGCCCACGGTTTGTTCAGTGCCGAGGCCGTAGCGCCGCCGGGCTGGTCGCCGCTGTTTGCGCAGCGGGTCGGGGATTCGGTGCTGGACGGCTTCAGTGTGTTTTCCGAACAGGATGCGCGGTCCGCCGCCAGCCGTTTGCTGGAGTGCGGGCCGATCCGCATCAAGCCGATTCACGCCTGTGCCGGCCGCGGGCAACAGGTGATCGACAGCCTCGAGCATTTCGACCAGGCCCTGGCCCAGCCGCAGACCGCCGCCCTGTTCGAGGAGGGCGTGGTGCTTGAACAGGACCTGCAAGGGGTGATTACCCACAGCGTTGGCCAGTCGTTTATCGCCGGCCACGTCATCAGCTATTGCGGCGAGCAATTCCTGACCGAGGACGCCCATGGCGAACAGGTCTATGGTGGCTCGCGCTTGCTGGTGGTGCAGGGTGGCTACGAAACGCTGCTGGCCCTCGACCTGCCCCAGGACGTGCGCCTGGCGGTGCAGCAGGCCCAGGTGTTCGACAGCGCCGCGGATGAGGTTTACCCAGGCTTCTTTGCCTCGCGGCGCAATTACGACATCGCCCAGGGCCGGGCCGCCGACGGCCAGGTGCGCAGCGGCGTGCTCGAACAGTCCTGGCGCATGGGGGGCGCCAGCAGTGCCGAGGTGGCGGCCTTGCAGGCCTTTATCAATAACCCCGGGATGCGCGCGATCAACGTCGCCTCGGTGGAAACCTACAGTGATCAGGCACTGCCTGCGGACGCCATCGAGGTGTATCGCGGGCCGGCGGACAACAGCGATTTTCTTCTCAAATACGTAACGGTCCAATCCTATGACGGCTAGAAGCGAGAGCATTCAAATCGACATCGATGATGAACAGATGAGCGGGAATTTTCTCAGTCCCAAATCGAAAGTACCGGGGGTGTTATTCGTCCACGGCTGGGGCGGTAGCCAGGAGCGCGACCTGGAGCGCGCCAAGGGCATCGCCGGCTTGGGCTGCGTGTGCCTGACCTTCGATCTGCGGGGGCATGCCGGCACCGGCATTCCATTGTCGCGGGTCACCCGCGAAGACAACCTGCGCGACCTGCTGGCCGCCTATGACCGGCTGCTCTCGCACCCGGCCCTGGACACCTCGGCGATTGCCGTGGTCGGCACCAGCTACGGCGGCTACCTGGCGAGCATCCTCACCTCCCTGCGCCCGGTGCGCTGGCTGGCGCTGCGGGTGCCCGCGCTGTACCGCGACGAGCAATGGCATACGCCCAAGCGTGACCTGGACAAGGCCGACCTGATGCACTACCGCAGCAGCCTGGTGCGCGCCGACAGCAATCGGGCGCTGCATGCCTGCGCCGCCTTTACCGGGGATGTGCTGTTGGTGGAGTCCGAGACCGATGACCACGTGCCCCACGCCACCATCATGAGTTACCGCGCGGCGTGCCAGCAGACCCATTCCCTGACCCACCGCATCATCGACGGCGCCGACCATTCCTTGAGCGATCCGGTGTCGCAGCAGGCCTACACCTCGATCCTCGTCAGCTGGATCACCGAGATGGTGGTCGGCGAGCGCCTGAGCATCATTCAGGAACGCTGATCGACGGCTCCGTCGCCAGGACTCCGGCGCTTTATCAGGCCGGTTTCTTCGCTATCCGAAGTGCCTTGGCCTTGGCCTCCACCACCAGGTACATCAGCAGGGCCACCAGCAGCGGCAGGATGAAGTAAATCGCCCGGTAGGCGATCAACCCGGCCAGCAGGCTGCCCCGGGACACCTCGTGTTGCAGCAGGGCGATAAAGACCGCCTCCAGCACCCCGAGCCCGGCCGGGATATGGGTGATGACCCCGGCGATGCTGCTGATCAGCAGCACCCCGAGCACCACCGGGTAATCCAGCTTGCCCGGCAGCAGGGTGAAAATCACCGCCGCCATCAACGACCAGTTGAGTGCCCCCAGCGCCAGTTGCAGCAGCGCCATGCGCAGTGACGGCAGGTTGATTTCCACGCCACGGATCGCCCACTCCCGACGTCGGGAGAACTGGCATGCGGCCAGGTAGCCGATGCTCAGCAGCAGCAACAGCACGCCCACGGCCTGCAACGCGCTGCTGCTGAGTTTCCAGCCGGGAGGCATCTGCACCACGCCACTGGCAAACACCCCCCCGGCCAGGACCATGTAGCCGAACCAGTTGGTGGCCAGGCTCAGGCCGAGGATCTTGGCGATATTGCCGGTGCTTACCCCCAGCCGGGAATACAGACGGTAGCGCATGGCGATCCCGCCGACCCAGGCGCTGAGGTTGAGGTTGAAGGCGTAGCTGATGATGCCCACCGGCAAAATCTGCCGCCAGCCCAGGTCCTGGCGGATGTAGGTGCGGCCGATCAGGTCGAAGCAGGCGTACACCAGAAAACTGGCCAGGGTCAGGCCGGCGGCGATGATCAGGGTGCGCACCTTGAAATCCGCCAGGGTGCTGAACACTTCGCTCCAGTCGATGCGCCGCGCGAGCAGGGTGAACAGCACGATCAACAGCAGGAAAAACAGCACCGTCAGCGGCTTTTTCAGGCGCTGCCAAAGGGTCTTGGAACCCTTGCTGTCGGAGGGCGCTGCGTGGGCGCTGGGCTGGCTCATGACGGCTGCTCCGGTGGCGCCTTGTGCTGCACAAAAGGCTTGAGCTGCGGTTTGTGCGCCGGCAACCAGCCGGCCCAGGCCGGAAAATGGCGCAGGAAGTGAAACACCATGAAGCCGACGGTCAGGCGCCACAGGCGGCCCCGGGGCTGGCGGTTTTCCGGCATGGCCTGGCAGTGGTCCTGGCTCAGCCGTTCCAGCCGCTCGAACAGCAGGCGGTTGAACGCCCGGTCGCGGATCAGCACGTTGGCTTCCAGGTTCAGCGACAGGCTCAGGGGGTCGAGGTTGCTCGAACCGACCGTGCTCCAGTCTTCATCCACCAGGGCCACCTTGCCGTGCAGCGGGCGCTGGCAGTATTCGTAGATGGTCACGCCGTCCTTGAGCAGGTAGTCGTAGAGCATGCGCGCGGCGAATTTGACGATGGGCATGTCCGGCTCGCCCTGCAGGATCAGACGCACATCCACCCCACGCCGGGCCGCGTTGCGGATTTCCCGCAGCAGGCGGTAACCGGGGAAGAAGTAGGCATTGGCGATCACCACCCGTTGCCGGGCGCCGCGCAGCACATGCAGGTATACCTCTTCGATGTCCGAGCGATGCTCGCGGTTGTCCCGATACACCAGCCGCACCTGGCCGTCATGGTCGCTCAGCGCCAGTTCGGAGCGGCGTCGACGGCGCCGTTGCCACCAGTATTTGGCCCGGGCCGGGCGACCGCTTTGCACCAGGGCGAAATGGTGAATATCCACCACCGCCGGGCCTTCGATCTCGACCGCGTAATCCTGCTTGGCTTCGGGGCCGAAATCCGCCAGGTGATCGGCGGAGAAATTGATCCCGCCGATAAACGCCAGGCGCCCGTCGACCACTACGATCTTGCGGTGCAGCCGACGAAACCAGTTGGTGCGCACCCCCAGCAGCGGCCGTGCCGGGTCGAACAGTTGCAGGTGCACCCCGGCCTCGCTCAGGGCGCCGAGGAAATCCCGACTCAGCTCGCCGCAGCCAAAACCGTCGAGGCTCACCGTGACCCGTACCCCGCGTCGCGCAGCCTCGATCAGGATGGCATGCAGCTCATTGCCCACCTTGTCTTCGAAGAGGATGAAGGTTTCCAGGAGGATCTCGCTCCGGGCCTGGCGCAGTGCGGCGAACACCCGTGGGAAGTAGGCCTCGCCGTTCTCCAGCAGTTCGACCCGGTTGTTGCTGTGCCAGCCGTATTCCAGGTCCGAGGCCGGCGTTTCACTAGGTGCCACGGGGTTGGCGAGGGGCTCCAGGGTGGTTTTTTCCAGGGGCGTGCTGCTCATAATTCGACCTCCACCGACAGCGGCGCGTGGTCGGAAAGATGGGACCAGGGGTGAGCCGCCAGTACCTGGGGCCGATGGATGCGCAGATTGCGCAGGTAAATGCGGTCCAGCCGCAGCAGCGGCCAGCGCGCCGGAAAGCTGCGGGCCGGCTTGCCATGGGCATCGACAAAGGCTTCGCGCAAGCCGCTGCCGGCCAGCACCCGATCGGCCCGCTGGCGCCAGTCATTGAAGTCGCCGGCGACGATCACCGGGGCCCCGGGCGGGATCTGCTCCAGGCGTTGCAGCAACAGGTTCAACTGCTGCACGCGGTGGTCCTCCCGCAGTCCGAGGTGCACGCAGATCCCGTGCAGCTCCTGCTCCTGACCGGGCAGCTGCATGACACAGTGCAGCAGGCCACGGTTTTCATGGCCGTTGAGGGAGATGTCGAGGTTGTCGTGGCGGATGATCGGGAATTTCGACAGCACTGCATTGCCATGGTCGCCCTCCGGGTACACCGCGTTGCGCCCGTAGGCGAACTGCGGCCAGATGCTGTCGGCGAGAAACTCGTATTGCGGCATGCTCGGCCAGTTGCTGTAGCGCTGCGGGTGCTGCTCGTGGGTGCCGTGCACCTCTTGCAGGAACACCAGGTCGGCGCCGACGCTGCGCACCGCTTCGCGCAATTCGGGAAGAATGAAACGCCGGTTCAGCGCCGTGAAGCCCTTGTGGGTATTGACCGTGAGGATACTGAAGCGCTGCACCCGGGCTTCGACGGGCGTCGCAGGATCACTGAGCACCGCTGTCTGCTGGCTGCTCATGGCAGGGCTCCCGGTGCGGCTGGCTGGCCGGGTTCGGTGGCCAGGTCGCGGTCCAGGCCGAAGCGTTGCAGCAACTGGCGCGCATCGAAGGGCGCGCGCACTTTGAGGTCGTTGTCGAAGTAGCAGAACACTTCGCGGCTCTTGCGCGCCCGGGGTCGGCGACGGGGGTCGATCAGATGCGCGTCCGAGGGTTGCCGGCCGTGGCTCCAGGTATCGATCCGGTCGCCCCAGTGTTTCAGGGCGGCGGCGGTGTAGCCGCTGGCATACAACTGCTCCTGGCCATGCAGGCGCAGGTAGACGAAGCCGCAGGTCAGGTCTTCGCAGTAAGGCCACTTGCCCGCCGCATCGGCGATCACCAGGGCCACGCCATAACGCCGCAGCAGGTCGGTGAAGGCGGGCACGGCAAAGCTTGGGTGACGAATCTCCACGGCATGGCGCAACGATCGCTTGCGGTAGGCCTTGGAGCTGGCCTTGCCGTCCAGGCGCGGATCGTGCTGGCGGGCCAGGGCGGCGGCCTGCTGGGTGTTGGCCGGCAGTTGGGCGAGAAAGTGCTCGAACAGTTCAGGGTCAAATTTGAAACTTGGCGGAAACTGCCAGAGGATCGCCCCGAGTTTGTCCTTGAGCTCCAGGACTCCGGAGGCGAAAAAGTTGGCCAGGGGCCCGTGAATGTCCCGCAAGCGCCGGATATGGGTGATGTAGCGCGGGGCCTTGACGCTGAACACGAAGTGCTCGGGCGTTTCGGCGTACCACTGGGCATAACGCTCGGGCGTTTGCAGGGCGTAGAACGAACCGTTGATCTCGATACTGTTGACCGCCCGCGAGGCGAATTGCAGCTCGCGCTTCTGGGTCAGACCCTTGGGGTAGAAGCCCCCGCGCCAGGGCGTGTAGCGCCAGCCCGAGATACCGATATGAATCGCCGCCATGTGTCCTCCCGTGCGCCGCCGTGCATTGCCCCGATGTTTTGCTGACTGTGGCGAGTGCGGGAAAGTTTCGACGGGGCTACAGATGGCACTGCGGATGGCACTGCGCCGCCGGACTGATTGCGCGGCAAACCGAACTTGCCGGGCATTTGCCGATCAGTTCCTTACAGACCCTTCTCAAGGAGCTCCGCGTTTTGTTCAATTTCAAGATCGCGCTATTGCTGGGGATCGTACTGGTGTTCGGCAGCAGCGAGCTGCAAGCCGCCGCAGCACCGGCACCTGCGGCCAGCACCAGCACCGACGCCGCCGAGGCGCCGGCCAAACCCGAATTGCTGGTGCAAGGCGGCCTGCTCGGGGCCATCAGTTCGAGCATCGATGACGTCCAGCAAAAACTCGACCTGAATGAAAACCTGGTGGACGCCTGGCGCCTGCGCGCCGACCGGGCGGCGGACGAGGTGGGCCGCCTGGTCAACCAGCCCTCGGATCGCTCGACCTGGAGCGTCGTCGGCGACTTCCTGATGCTGTCGGGGGTGTGGATCGGCGCCTTCATCGTGCTCACCCTGGCCGCCGGCCTGTTCGCCAAGCGCCTGAACCGGCACCGCCTGTTGGTGACCCGCCAGCGCAGCCAGTCCCTGCTCGGATATTTGCTGCCCTACACCTTGCCGGCGCTGATCTGCCTGCCGCTGACCCTGTACGCCAGCCACTTTCTGCAGGCGTCGGTGGGCCGGGCCCTGGCCCTGTGCTTTGCCTACGCCACCAGCAGCGGCATCGTTTCCACCTCGGTGCTGCTGTGCCTGGTGGTGATGTTCAATGTCGGCCACAAACGCCCGGCGGTGCAGATCATTCGCCGTCATTGCCCCCGGCCGTTGTTCCTGATCGGTTTTCTCGCGGCCCTCAGTGATGCCCTGACCAGCCCGCAGATCGCCCGGCAGTTGGGCGGCAATATCACCAGCAGCATTGCGGTGTTCACCGGTCTGTTCGCTTCGGTGATTTTCGGCCTGCTGGTGATCCGCCTGCGCCGGCCGGTGGCGCACCTGATTCGCAACCGCCCCCTGGCCCAGCGCCTCAAGCAACCGGCGCTGCAAGAGTCGCTGCGGATTTTCTCCGGGCTCTGGTACTGGCCGATCCTGCTGATGGTGCTGGTCTCGGCGATCAACCTGATCGGTGTCGGCGAAGATAACCAGAAAGCCCTGCGTTGCGCCTTGCTGACCACGGTATTGCTGATCGCCACGGTGTTTCTCAGCACCGTGTTCCAGCACCTGTTCAAGTCCCGCAGTGCCCAGGCCCTGCAACGCAGCAGCGCCTACAAGGAACGCTTTTTGAGCTTGCTGCACGCCTTGCTGCGCATTGTCATGGCCATCGCCTTCATTGAAATCCTCGGGCGGATCTGGGGCCTGTCACTGTTCGAATTCGCCCAGCGCAATACCGTGGGCCGGGCCATCAGCGATTCCCTGAGCAGCATCGGCCTGATCTTCCTCGTCACCTGGCTGCTGTGGGTGGTGCTGGACACGGCGATCCAGGAGGCCTTGAAACCGCCGGTCAGCAAACGCGGCGCACGCCAGCCCAGTACCCGGGTCAAGACCATCCTGCCGCTGCTGCGCAATGCGATCAAAATCGTGCTGGTGGTGATCTGCGCGATCACCACCATGGCCAACCTGGGGATCAACGTCGGCCCGCTGCTGGCGGGTGCCGGGGTGGTCGGCCTGGCGATTGGTTTCGGTTCGCAGCAACTGGTGCAGGACGTGATCACCGGGCTGTTCATCATCATCGAAGACACGCTGTCGGTGGGCGACTGGGTGGTGCTCGACTCCGGCCACGCCGGCACCGTCGAGGGCCTGACCATTCGCACCTTGCGCCTGCGCGACGGCAAGGGCTTCGTGCATTCGGTGCCGTTCGGCCAGATCAAGGCGGTCACCAACCAGTCCCGGCAGTTCGCCTATGCGTTTTTCTCGGTGCAGTTCACCTACGACACCGATGTCGACAAGGCGGTGGAATTGATCCGCGAAGCCGGCCGCTCCATCAGCGAAGACCCGTTCCTCAAATACAACCTGCAAGGTTCGCTGGATGTGTTCGGGGTGGACAAGATGGACCTCAACGGCGTGGTCCTGACCGCGCAGTTCCGCACCGTCTCCGGCGGCCAGTACGCGGTCAACCGTGCCTTCAACCAGCGCCTGAAAAAGCTTGTGGATAACAGCCCCTGGGTGCACTTCGCCCAGACTTATCCACAGCAGGTGCTGCTGCCCAAGCGCAACGCCCAGGAGGATGAGCCGGAGCACCACGACACCCCGGGCGTGCTCTTGCCTGACCAGCCACGCCCGCAGTAGCCGGCGTGGTGCTCAGTGGCGGGTGAGGGCGGTGCGCAGCAACAGGGTGGCGTGTTCGTCCAGCTCCAGCCAGAAGTGAGGTTTGCCGGCAATGTGCGCCGCCGCCGGCACACCGTCGCGGTACACCAGGCGGTTGCCGGCCAGCGCCGGCACCTTGCTGCCGGGCAACAAGGTGCCGACGAGGTTCAACGGATCGACCCCGCACACTGCGACCAGGCTGCCGTCGTGGGGCCGGCGCCGCACTTCGCGCAGCAGCGGGATGGCTTCGGGCAGGGCGAATTGCTCACCGGCAAGGCCGCTGACAAAACGGCCGCCGCGAATCTCGCCCCGGGCTTCCAGGCGATGAAAGGTGCGCAGCAGTTCGCGCCAGCTTGGCAACCAGTCGGCTTCACGCTCCAGCAAGCGCCAGAACACCACGCCGTAGCGGCGCAGCAGGGTCATGGCTACGTGCTCCAGGGTGGCCGGTGCAGTGGCGGCGGGACGGTTGGACAGGGGCGCCGGGTCGGCGGGCGCTCGTCGTAGCAGCGCCCAGCGCCCGGCATCGTCCATGCCGCCGACAAACGCGCCACGGCCACGTCGGCTGCTGCGGGCCTGGCGTTTGCTGGCCGGGGTGATCAGCGCCCGCAGCCCGGCAAAGCTGTCGGCATTGACCAGGCCGGCTCCCACCAGCTCCTGCAGGGCAATCTCCAGTTCGCTGCGCAGCAGATGGGCCTCGTGCACCAGCTCGTCGAAAAACAGTGCCCCGTGCTGGCTCAGGGCGGCGTGCACCTTTTGCGCCTTGGGCGACAATTCATGGCTTTCGGGCGGTGCTGTGAGCGAGCTCCAGAGCGGCACCTGGGCCCGTGGCAGCAGGACCACCGGCGTGCTGCGCAGCGCGCTGCCGCTGAGGCTGTGCTGGGCACTGAGGCGGCTCCACACCAGCTTGCCGCTGCGGCACAGCTCATCGAGCCAGGTGGCGGAATAATCCTTGAGCCGCGCCGGCAACAGGTCGCTGTCCCAGGCCGAAGCCGCTGCCGGGTAGCCTTCCAGCTGGCCGACCACTTGCGCCAGCATGGCGCTGCCCTGGCCCCGGGTGCCGGCAGACAGGTGCTGCCAGTCGAATAGAAAACGCATGAAATCCTGCAACGCCACCGGCTCGATTTCCCGGCGCAGGCGCTTGACCGTGTAGCGATGGATACGCGCCAGCAGGTGCCGCTCGCACCATTGCGCCTCCTCGGTGCCGGGGCTGAAATGCCCGCGCAACACATAGCCCTCGCTTTCCAGTTGGGCCAGGGCCTGGGCGATGGTCGAGGGCGGCAATTGCAGGGGCGCGGCGATCTGCTCCATGGTCAGCGGGCCAAAGCCACCCAGGCGCGCGCGGAGGATTTCCACCCGTGCCGCGTCGGCGTCCCAGGGCTGGTCAAAACCCGGCAGCGGGGCCAGCGCCGGCTGCGCGCGGGCCTCGGGGTACAGCGCTTGCAGGCACACCAGGCGTTCCCGGGCGACCCACAGGGCGTGGCCCTGGCCGATCGGCAGGCAACTGGCGCGGCCATGCTCGGCCAGCTCCTGCAACCACAGCGGCCACTGCGGTTGGGCCTGGGCTTCGCCGGCGCTGATCGTGCCCAGGCTCATCAGCGCTTCGTGCATTTCATCGGCATTGGCCGGTAGCGGCCAGGCCTCGTCGCGCACGCTCTGGATCGCTTCGGGGTCCAGGGCGCCGAGGTCGTCGCTGGCTTGCGGGTCGCTCCAGCGCCGGTTGAGCACGGCCTGGGTACGGCGTTCTTCAAGCGGCGCATCGTCGAGAAAGGTGTAGGGCTTGGCGTTGAGAATTTCTGCGGCCAGGGGCGAGGGCGCCGGCAGATCGCGGCTGATCAGGCGCACCTGACCCTGCTCGATGCGCCGCAGCAGCGCCAGCCAGCCTTCGCTGTCCATGGCTTCGTGCAGGCAATCGTCGAGGGTCTGCTCCACCAGCGGGTGGTCGGGGATTTCCCGCTCGCCGGCGAGGTTTTCCAGGCAGGCGATCTGGTCGGGAAATACGCTGGCGATCAGGTCTTCGCTTTTCATGCGCTGGATCTGCGGCGCCACTTTGCGTCCGCCGGTAAAACGCGGCAACGCCATGGCCACCCCGGCGTTCCAGCGCCAGCGCACCCCGAACAGCGGCGCATCGAGCACCGCCTGGATCAGGATGTGCTCGGCGCTGTTGCTGTGCAGGTAACGCCACACCTCGTCCAGCTCGAAGCTGTGGCTGGTGGACAGCGACAGCACGATCGCGTCCTCGCTGGCCGCCGCCTGCAATTCGAAGTTGAAGGTGCGGCAGAAGCGCTTGCGCAGGGCCAGGCCCCAGGCGCGATTGATCCGACTGCCGTAGGGCGTATGGATAATCAGTTGGGTGCCGCCGGACTCATCGAAAAAGCGCTCCATGACCAGGGTGTCCTGGGACGGCAACGCGCCGAGGGCCAGCCGCGCCCGGGCCAGGTATTCCACCAGTTGCTCGGCGCTGGCGAGGTTCAGGCCAAGGTGTTCGGTCAGCCAGTCGAGGCTCGGTTGCACATTGCCCGGGCTGGCGGCCAGCAATGCGTCGAGTTGCCCCAGCAGGCGCGCCACGGCCTGGGACAGTTCGGCACTGCGCCCGGGCGCCTCGCCCAGCCAGAAAGGGATGGTCGGCGGCTGGCCCTGGGCATCCTCGACCCGCACCCGGCCCGGTTCGACCCGCAGGATGCGGTACGAGGTATTGCCCAGCTGGAACACATCGCCGGCGATGCTCTCGACCGCGAAGTCTTCGTTGACGCTGCCGATGTTCAGCGCCTGGGGTTCAAGCAGCACGCTGTAGTCGGCGTTGTCGGGGATGGTCCCGCCGCTGGTCACCGCCGTCAGCCTGCTGCCCCGGCGCCCGCGCAAGGCGCCGCCCACGGCGTCGCGATGCAGGTAGGCGCTGCGGATGCCCTGGCGCCCGTTGTAGCCTTCGGCGAGCATTTTCAGCAGGGCTTGGTAATGCGCCTCGTCGAGGGCGGCATAGGGCGTGGCCCGGCGAATCATCTGCAACAGCGCCTGCTCCTGCCATTCCTGGCAACTGACTTCGGCAATGATCTGCTGCGCCAGCACATCCAGCGGCGCCACGGGGATGTGCAGGGTGTCCAGTTCGCCGCGGCGCACACAGTCGAGCAGGGCCGTGCATTCGATCAAGTCGTCGCGGGACAGGGCGAACAGCCGGCCTTTGGGAGTGCCGCCGACCTGGTGCCCGGAGCGCCCGACCCGTTGCAGGAACGCGGAGATGGAGCGCGGCGAGCCGATCTGGCACACCAGGTCGACCTCGCCGATATCGATCCCCAGTTCCAGGGAGGCGGTGGCGATCAGTACCTGCAATTCGCCGCGCTTGAGCCGCTGTTCGGCATCCAGGCGCTGCTCCTTGGCCAGGCTGCCGTGGTGCGCCGCTACCGCCTGCTTGCCCAGGCGCTCGCTCAAATGCCGCGCCAGGCGTTCGGCCAGGCGCCGGGTATTGACGAAAATCAGCGTGGTGCGGTGTTCCCGCGCCAGTTGGGCCAGGCGCTCATACACCAGCTCCCAGACATCGTTGGCCATCACCGCCGACAGCGGCACCGGCGGCACCTCGATGCCCAGGTCCCGGGGGCGCGCATGGCCGATATCGACAATGGTGCAGGGCCGCTGGGTGCCGACCAGGAAGCGCGATACGGCGTCGATCGGCTTTTGCGTGGCCGACAGGCCGATGCGCATCAGCGGTTCGGCGCACAACGCTTGCAGGCGCTCCAGGCTCAGGGCCAGGTGGCTGCCGCGCTTGCCTGCGGCGATGGCATGGATTTCATCGACGATCACCGTGCGCGTGCTGGCGAGCATTCGCCGCCCGGAGTCGGAACCCAGCAGCACGTACAGCGACTCCGGGGTGGTGACCAGGATGTGCGGCGCATGCTTGCGCATGGCGCTGCGTTCTTTCTGCGGGGTGTCGCCGGTGCGCACGGCGGTGCTGATGCGCAGCTCGGGCAGGCCCATGGCGCGCAATTGCTCGGTGATGCCGGCCAGGGGGTTCTGCAGGTTGATCTGGATATCGTTACTCAGCGCCTTGAGCGGCGAGACGTACACCACCAGGGTCGCGTCCGGCAGCTCGCCGCCTTGTTCCAGGCCACGCCAGACCAGGTCGTCGAGCACCGCGAGAAACGCGGTTAGGGTTTTGCCGGAGCCGGTGGGCGCGGCGATCAGGGTCGACTGGCGCTGGCGAATCAACGGCCAGGCTTTAGCCTGCGCGGCGGTGACCGCGGGGAAGGTGGCGTTGAACCAGGCGCTGACGGCGGGGTGGAAGCCGGTCAGGGCGTTGTCCGCGGAGTGGGGAAGATTCATGGACTGAGTTATGCGGTCGTCTCAAGTCACTTGCAAGGCCCGCCGGGCGGCCTGGGCGTCACACCGGGCATGGCTGCGGCTACAAGGGTGATTTTTTCGGGTAAGGTGCCAACGGCTTGGCGCGTGTTTACTTTATCCGTGACGGTTGCGCCACAAACCCGCAAAATGCAACGATTCCGGCAATTCTCGATGGCTGAACCCGCGGGTTTGGCCGACTCAAACCATCGTTCCGAACAGACTGGGCTTGCTGACTCTATGCGAATGCGCCTTATGTTACTGGGCGGCGGAAATGCCCTTGGGCAGGCGCTGATTCGCCTGGGTGCGGAGGAAGACATCGGCTTCCTCGCCCCCCGTCCGCCGCAAGACGGCTGGGATGCCGCGAGCCTCACGCAACTGCTCGACGACACCCGCCCGGATGCCTTGATCAACCTTGCGTACTACTTCGACTGGTTTCAGGCGGAGGCCGTGCCCGAGGCACGCCTGGCCGGCCAGGAGCGTGCTGTCGAGCGGCTGTCCGAGCTGTGCCAGCATCACAACATCATTCTAGTGCAGCCTTCCAGCTACCGGGTCTTCGACGGTTCGCGGGCCACCGCCTACAGCGAAAAAGACGAACCCGTCCCTCTGGGGCTGCGCGGCCAGGCCTTGTGGCGGATCGAGCAAAGCGTACGCGCCACCTGCCCGCAGCATGTGCTGCTGCGTTTTGGCTGGCTGCTCGACGACAGCGCCGATGGCACCCTCGGGCGCTTCCTGGCCTGCGCCGAAACCGCTGAAGAACTGTTTATGGCCGATGACCGGCGCGGCAATCCGACGCCGGTGGACGATGCGGCACGGGTGATCATCTCGGTGCTCAAGCAGCTCGATTGCGCCGCGCCGCTGTGGGGCACTTATCACTACGCCGGCCACGAGGCGACCACCACATTGGCCCTGGGCCAGGCGGTGCTCACCGAAGCCCGCCAGCAACACCCCCTGGCCATCGAGTCGCCCACCGCCCAGGCCCACGCCGCGCGGCCGGACGCCGCCGACGAGCCGCAGCACGCGGTGCTGGCCTGCAAGAAAATTCTGCACACCTTCGGGATCAAGCCCCGCGCCTGGCGCGCCGGGCTCCCGGCATTACTGGATAGGTATTACCGACATGGCTGATGATCGCCCTGTACTGATCACCGGCGGCGCCGGTTTCATCGGCTCGCACCTGAGCGATGCGCTGCTCGCCAAGGGGTACGCGGTGCGTATCCTCGATAATCTGTCGACCGGCAAGCGCAGCAACCTGGCACTGGATAACCCGCGCCTGGAATTGCTCGAAGGCGATGTCGCCGATGCGGCCCTGGTGAACCGGGCCATGGTCGGTTGCCAGGCCGTGGCCCATCTGGCGGCCGTGGCCTCGGTACAAGCTTCGGTGGACGACCCGGTGCGCACCCACCAGAGCAACTTCATCGGCACCTTGAACGTCTGCGAAGCGATGCGCGAGGCCGGAGTCAAGCGCGTGCTGTTCGCCTCCAGCGCGGCCATCTACGGCAACAATGGCGAAGGCCATTCGATCGACGAAGACACGCCCAAGGCACCGTTGACGCCCTACGCTTCGGACAAGCTGGCCAGCGAGTACTACCTGGATTTCTACCGGCGCCAACATGGGCTGGAGCCGGCGATCTTCCGTTTCTTCAACATCTTCGGCCCACGCCAGGATCCGTCTTCGCCTTACTCCGGGGTGATCAGCATTTTCTGCGCGCGCGCGCAGCAGGGCCTGCCGATCACCGTGTTCGGCGACGGCGAGCAGACCCGCGATTTCATGTATGTCGAAGACCTGGTGAGCCTGCTGGTGCAAGCCATCGAAGCGCCGCAGCTGGAAGTCGGGGCGGTCAACGTCGGCCTGAATCAGTCGATGACCCTCAAGCAGATGCTTGAAGCCCTGGAGCAGGTGCTGGGTCAGTTGCCGCCGATCAGCTATGGCCCGCCGCGCTCGGGCGATATCCGCCATTCCCGGGCCAACAACCAGCGTCTGCTGGAGCGCTTCACACTGGCCGAGCAGACGCCGATGAGCGTTGGCCTGGCGCGACTTCTGGGGCGTTGAGGTTTATTCCAGGCATGAAAAAGGCGCCCCGAGAGGCGCCTTTTTTGTCTGTCGGGCTTAGAACTTGTAGCCCAGGCCGACCATGTAGACCATCGGGTCCACGTCGACATTGACCTTGGCCCGAGTGCCCGAACCCACGGCGACGTTGTCGACATAAGCGGTGGTGTTGATGTCGATGTAACGCACTTGGGCGTTGACCATCAGCTTGTCGGTCAGCATGTAGTCCGCACCCACCTGCCAGGCCAGGCCCCAGGAGTTCTTGGCGCGGAAGTTGTCGAAACCGGCTTCGCTGGCGCGGCTGCCGACGTGCTCGTCGTAGATCCAGGTGTAGTTGATACCGGCGCCGACATAGGGCTGGAACACCGACTTGGAGTCCAGCGGGTAGTAGACCACGCTCAGGGTCGGCGGCAGGTGCTTGAGGGTACCGAGCTTGCCATTGGCTGGGCCCAGGTCGGTGTTCTTGAGTTTCACATCGTGTTCGAACGGCGTGGCGGCCAGCAGCTCGATACCAATGTTGTTGGTGATCATGTAGGCAAAGTTCAAGCCCAGCTGGGTGTCGCTGCTCATGGTCGCCTTGCCGTTCAGGTTGGTACCTGCCAGCGAACCGCGATCGACCCTGACGTTGCCGCTGTCGGCTTTCGGGTTGACGGTGATGGCACCGGCGCGGACCAGAATTTCGCCCGCTTCGTGGGCGTGGGCAGCGGGGGCGGCGAGTGCGAGCGCAATCAGGGAGGCGCTGAGCAAGGACTTGTGCATGGAGGGCTCCAAAGGACGGTTCAAGTTGGCTGTGTCCAATGGTAAAGATCGTCCGCGCCCAGGCGTTGACTCAGCTCAATGAAATCGTCATGGCTGGCCAAAGCCATGAACTATTCTGTTTGCCCTTACTCTGTGTCCGGTTGTTCGTGCGGATGCCTCACTCGGGCAATTCGTAGACGTAGATCTTCTGTGCATCCATCTGATACCCGGCGTCTGCCAGCTCGCTGGTGGAGGCCTTGACCTGCATGGCACCTTCGATCCAGTAAGGCTGGTACAGCTCTTCGAGCTTGACCCCGACCTCGCTTTTGACATGCACGATCTGGTTCGACGGTGGCGGCGGCACGTGGATGCAGGCGCCGAAGTAGGGCACCAGCAAAAACTCGGTGGTGCGCCCTTCCTCGCTGACTTCCAGCGGCACGATATAACCCGGCAGGCGGATCGACTGGCCGTCGAGGCTGTTGACCACCGGCGCGTTGGGCATGTCCTGTTTGGCTGCCGGAGCGGACTCGGCAGCCAGGGCATCGCTCATTTGCGACAGGTCATGCAGCGGCTGCATGTTCGGTACTTCCGCTGGCGCGTCCGGCGGGATCATCTCCGACCAGGTCAGTTCTCTGGGCGCCGCTGCCCACAGGGGCATGGCCACCAGCAGCAACAGCGCAAGCAAGGCGCGGGGCATGAATCGATTCCTCATAAACGAATGGACAGGCCATCGGCCAGGGACTGCCGGTAGGCACGCCAGGCCGGCACGCTGCCCATCAGCAGCGCGGCGATCAGGATACCCCCGAGCAGCGTCCACTCATACTCGCTGGGCCAGGCCAGCGGCAGGTACAGGCCGTAGGTCGACTGCACGTAGCCCTGGGCCACGGCAATGCACAGGTACAGCAGGCCGAGCCCGGCGAGCACCCCGAACAGCGCCAGGGCGAAGGCCTCCAGCACCAGCAAGGTGGCGATATGCCAAGGGCGGGCGCCCACCGAACGCAGGATCGCCATCTCCCGCCGGCGCTCGTTGAGGCTGGTGAGAATCGCGGTAAGCATGCCGATCAAGCCGGTCAGGACCACAAACAGCGAGACCACGAACAGTGCTTTTTCAGCGGTGCCCATCAGGCTCCACAGCTCTTGCAGCGCCACGCCGGGGAGGATCGCCAGCATCGGCTCGCCGCGAAATTCATTGATCTCGCGCTGCACGGCAAAGGTCGCGATCTTGCTGTTGAGCCCGAGCATAAAGGCGGTGATGGCTTGCGGCGTGAGGTCCATGTTGCGGGCCTGGTCGGCGCTGATGCGCCCGGCGCCCTGAGCCGGCACGCCGTTGTGCCAGTCGATGTGAATCGCTTCCATGCCACCCAGGCTGATGTGCAGCGTGCGGTCCACCGGGGTGCCGGTGCGCTTGAGGATGCCGACCACGCTGAACGGCTTGTCGTCGTGCTTGACCAGGCTGATGGCCGCCACACCGTGGGCCAGCACCAGTTTGTCCCCCAGTTTGTAATGCAGGGCGTCGGCGACTTCAGCCCCCAGCACCACTTCGAACGGGTCGCTGGCGAAGGCGCGGCCGCTGGCCAGTTGCAACCGCTGCTGATGCCCGTACTGGTAATGCTCGAAGTAGGCCTCGGTGGTGCCCATCACCCGATAGCCGCGGTGGGAGTCGCCCAGGGAAATCGGGATTGCCCACTTCACTTTCGGGCTGTTGGCGAAGTGCTCGAAGCTGTCCCAGCGGATGTTGTTGGTGGCGTTGCCGATGCGGAACACCGAATACAGCAACAGGTTCACCGAGCCGGAGCGGGCGCCGACGATCAGGTCGGTGCCGCTGATGGTGCTGGCAAAACTGCTACGGGCTTCGGTGCGCACCCGCTCCACCGCCAGCAGCAGGCACACCGAGAGGGCGATGGCGAAGGCGGTGAGGATCGCGGTAAAGCGGCGGTTAGCCAGGCTGGCCATGGCTAGACGGAACAAATACATCTCAGACCTCTGCGGGCGTGGCGGCGCGATTGAGTTCGGCCAGCGACAGGTTGCGATCGAACAGGGGTGCCAGGCTCTGGTCATGGCTGACAAACAGCAGGCTGGCCCCGGCCTCGCGGCATTCGGCGAACAGCAGGCGGATAAAGGCTTCGCGGGCATCGTAGTCGAGGGCCGAAGTCGGCTCATCGGCGATCACCAGTTCCGGCTGGCCGATCAGCGCGCGCGCCGCGGCCACCCGTTGCTGCTGGCCGATGGACAGCGAGTCGGCGCGGCGATTGAGCAACTCCGGGTCCTTCAGGCCCAGGTGCGCCAGCAGGGTGGCGGCAGCCTGGTCGACGCTGCCATGGCGCTGTGCGGCGCGGCTGGCGCGCAGTTTGGAAAAGTGGCAGGGCAGCTCGACGTTTTCCCGTACCGAGAGGAACGGCAGCAGGTTGAACTGCTGGAAGATGTAGCCGGTGTGATCGACCCTAAAACGGTCGCGGGCGCCGGCCGAGAGTTCGGTCAGTTCCTGGCCCAGCAGGCGGATGCTGCCGTGGTCGGGTTTCTGCACGCCGCCCAGCAGGCCGAGCAGGGTGGTCTTGCCGCTGCCGCTGGGGCCCTTGAGGAACAGGGTTGCGCCGGCTTCCAGGCGAAACGCCGGGATGTCCAGCAACTGCGGATGCCCGGGCCAGCTGAAGCTCAGGTCGGACAGTTCGATAAGTGCTTGGGTCATGGTGGGCCGGTCAAGAAAATGAGTAATGGTGCATGGCCGCCGCCGCAGGTGACGACCTGCGCGGCAGCGGCGGCAACCGTCAGAACTTCAGGCTGGCGGCCTTGGCAGTGGCTTCGACACCTTGCTGGCCCGCGGGCGAGATGAGTTGTACCTGAATTTTCAGGGTGGCGGGGAAGGTCTTGAACACCTGAGTCAAATCAAGATTTTTCAAGGCTTCGGGCTTGGCACAGGTGAACTGGTAATGGGCGTGGATCTCGCTGTGCTCGTGGTGGTGCTCGTGACCATCGGCGTCCTTGGCGTCTTCGTCGTGGTCTTCATCTTCGTCGTGGTCATCGGCATCCGGCTTGTCGCCGAACAGCGGGCTTTCCAGCTCCTGCTTGGCCACGACGCAGCCGACGGCCTTGGGCAGGCTGAACAGCACCAGCGGCTGTTCCAGCTGGGCGCGGGCGGCGGCGACCTTGGCCTTGTCGGCGTCGCTGCTGGCCACATGTTCGAAGCCCACCAGATTCATCGCCGGGCTTTCCAGCTCCAGCTCCAGGGTCTTGCCGTCAAGGGCGGCGTTCAGGCGCCCGACCCCATGCTCATGGGCTCCGAGGCTGCCGTGCTCGTGTTCATGGTCGTGGTCATGGACCTCGGCGGCCTGGGCGATGGCCAGCGGCAACAGGGCGAACGGCAAGGCGAGAAGCAGACGGCGCATGGCAAGACTCCGGGCGAAGATGAAATAAATGTTATGTAATCTTATAACGATTGGCCGCAGAGTTTGCCCGCCCGCTTGGCGTTGCGCAAGACGCGTGGGAGCATGCTCGTCAGAAATATTCCGGAGCAGAGCAATGTTGCGAATTCGTGGAAGCATCGGCGACTGGCCGGTGGATTTGACCCTGGAGCTGGACGCCGGCGACTGGGCGCAGCTGGGCGCGCAGTTGCAGGCGAGCAAGCCTGAAACCGCAGCCACGCCGGCCAAGCCGGTGAATCAGGATGACGCGCTGTGGCTGATCGCCAAGGATCTGCTGCGCAAGGCCGGGCAGCTCAGTGGCCCGGACCTGCTGGAGCAACTCGAAGGCCTGACCGGCAGCGCCGCGGCGGGCAAGCGCCTGTTGGTGCGCCTGCGCCATTGGGCCGAGGTCAAGGTGGTGAGCGGCGCCGATACGCCGCTCTACAGCTGGGTGCAGCAGGCTCAGTAGAGGGCGGCGAACAGCTTGCGGCGGTAGGTGGTCACCAGCGGGTGATCGTTGCCCAGCAGTTCGAACACTTGCAGCAAGGTCTTGTGCGGCAGACCTTCGTTGTAGCTGCGGTTACGGATAAACAGCTTGAGCAGGGCGTCCAGCGCGGCGTCGTACTGCTGGCGTGCCAGTTGCTGGATCGCCAGTTGGTAGATGGCCTCATCGTCCTGCGGGTTTTGCGCCAGGCGCGCCTTGAGGTCGGCGGCGTCCGGCAGATCAGCGGCTTGCTTGAGGAAGGTGATCTGGGCCTTGGCCCCGGCCAGCGCGGCTTTATGCTCATCGCTTTTGACCGCGTCGAGCACGGTCTGGGCTTCGTCCAGTTCGCCGCGCTCGGCCAGGCAGCGGGCATAGAGAATCAGCGCCTTGGCGTTGCTGTTGTCTTCACCAAGCAGGGCCGTGAGGACGGCTTCGGCATCGGCGATCCGGCCTTCGGCGAACAGCGCCTCGGCCTGCTCCAGCGGGTCGGCGGCGGCCGGTGGTGGCATCTGCACATGGGGTTCGAGCATGGCGCGGACCGCGGACTCAGGCTGTGCGCCGGCAAAACCGTCGACCGGCTGGCCGTCCTTGAACAGCACCACCGTCGGCAGGCTGCGAATGCCGAAGCGGGCGACGATGTCCGGCTCGATATCGCAGTTGACCTTGGCCAGCAGCAGTTCGCCCTGATAGCTCTCGGCAATTTGCTGCAGCATGGGCATCAGCGCCTTGCAGGGCGCGCACCATTCGGCCCAGAAATCCACCAGCACCGGCTTGTGGAACGAGTTCTCGATCACCGACTGGTCGAAGTCGGCAGTGCTGGCGTCGAAGATGTACGGCGTGTCCTGGCTCATGGGGAATCTCGAAAAGCGGGAATGGGGCAACTATAAAGGGTGCCGGGGGGTAGCCGGAAGCGTCAGCCGCTACGGCTCGCCGGGGCGCTGTGCGTGATACAGGCTCACATCGCGAAACTCCCAGGGTTCGGCCAGGTCCGGCAGGGTCAGGGCGTGCAGCATGCCCAGGCGCTGATAGAGCGGATGCTGGAAATCCTTGACCCGTGAGTCGGCCACCAGCGCCTGGCGGCCACGGCTGAGGAACTGGTCCAGCAGCGGCAGGTTGGCCCGGTCATAGAGCACGTCGGCCACCAGGATCAGGTCGAAACGATCGGCCTCGGCAAAAAAATCCGTGGAGTAGCTCAGTTGCACGTCATTGAGCTCGGCATTGGCCTGGCAGGCAGCGATGGCCAGCGGGTCGAGGTCGCAGGCCACCACTTCCAGCGCGCCAGCCTTGGCGGCGGCAATCCCCGCGACTCCCGAGCCGGCGCCAAAGTCCAGGACCCGCTTGCCTCGCACCCACTGCGGGTGCTCGGCCAGGTAGCGCGCCAGGGCCAGGCCGCTGGCCCAGCAGAAGCTCCAGTACGGCGGCTCGTGGAGAATGCGGCGGGTTTCTTCCGGGGTGAAGGCGCGGTCCATATTGTCGGCGTCGATCAGCCAGAGTCGCAGCTCGGTCTGCGGCAGCCCGCAGGCCACCAGTTGCGCATCGCCGAGCAGCTCGCTCAGGGCCTGTTGCAGGTCGAGCGGTGGGGTCATGGTGCTTTGACGAATTGCAGCTGGCCCAGGGCCTGGGTGGTGGCCTGCTCGACCCGTTGCGCCGGCAGGTGCAGGATCAGTTGCCCGGATTGGCTGGCGCGGCCACGCAACTCGACCCGCGCACCGGCGGGGAAGGCTTCCGGGTTGAAACGCAGGCGAAACGGCAGGATCTTGCCGGTGCCGATCAGGTTGCTGTTGGCCAGCAGGCGCTGCGGCCGCCCGCGCTCGTCGATCACCAGCAGCGCCAGTTCGACTTCCGCGCCGGCCGGCACCCCATCCAGGGTGCCGCTCAGTTCACGCTGATAGGCCGGCAAAGGGCCGAGGTCGGTGGCTTCCTGGGCTTTTTTTACCGTTTGCTGCGAGCTGGGGGCGGGGGCCGCGGGCTTTGGGGTATCGCTGCTGCAGGCGACCAGCAGGCTGAAAAGGCTGAGCAAAACGAGCGGTCGTAGCGGCATGTGAAGCTCCAACAGGGCGAAATTCCATGTGCGAAACATAATAGTCGGTCTGTATACCGTAAAGGCTATGGCTTGTCTTGCCAGTGGGATGCGCTACCATGGCCCTCCCATTTTTTGTTGCCTGCCACCATGCACTGTCCCTTCTGCGGTGCCAACGACACCAAGGTCATCGACTCGCGACTGGTCGCCGAAGGCGAGCAGGTCCGCCGCCGGCGTGAATGCCTGGCCTGTGGTGAGCGTTTCACCACCTTCGAAACCGCCGAACTGGTGTTGCCGCGCCTGATCAAGACCGATGGCAGCCGCCAGCCGTTCGACGAAGAAAAACTGCGCGCCGGAATGCAGCGCGCCCTGGAAAAACGCCCGGTCAGTGTCGAACGCCTCGAAGCCGCGCTGGTGCACATCAAGCACAAGCTGCGGGCCACGGGCGAGCGCGAGGTCAAGTCGCTGGTGGTGGGTGAACTGGTGATGGCCGAGTTGCAGAAGCTCGATGAAGTCGCCTATATCCGTTTCGCTTCGGTCTACCGACGCTTCCAGGACCTCAACGAGTTCCGCGAAGAAATCGACCGCCTGGCCCGCGAGCCGGTCAAGGAATGAACACCTCCTCCGAGCAGGCCGTACTCGACGCCCATTACATGGCGCGCGCCCTGGAACTGGCCCGCAAAGGCCACTACAGCACCCACCCCAACCCCCGTGTCGGTTGCGTCATCGTGCGTGACGGGCAGATCGTCGGTGAAGGCTGGCACGAGCGGGCCGGCGAGCCCCATGCCGAAGTGCATGCCTTGCGCGCCGCCGGCGTCAACGCCCGGGGGGGCACGGCCTACGTCACCCTCGAACCCTGCAGCCATTACGGCCGTACCCCGCCGTGCGCCGATGCCCTGGTCGGTGCCGGCGTGGCGCGGGTGGTCGCGGCGATGCAGGACCCCAACCCGGAAGTGGCCGGGCGCGGCATGCAGCGCCTGGCCCAGGCCGGCATCGCCATTGCCAGCGGCGTGCTGGAAGGCGAGGCGCGGGCCCTCAACCAGGGCTTTCTGAAACGCATGGAACAGGGTTTGCCGTTTGTGCGGGTCAAGCTGGCCATGAGCCTGGACGGGCGTACCGCCATGGCCAGTGGCGAGAGCCAGTGGATCACCGGCCCGGCGGCGCGTTCCGCGGTCCAGCGTTTGCGGGCCCAGGCCAGCGTGGTCCTGACCGGCGCCGACACCGTGCTGGCCGACGGCGCGCGGCTGACCGTGCGCGCCGCCGAACTGGGGCTGGACCCGGAGCAGACGGCCCTGGCCATGAGCCGCCCACCGCTGCGGGTATTGATCGATGGCCGCCTGCGGGTGCCGCTGGATGCGCCGTTCTTCAAGGCCGGCCCGGCGCTGGTCGCCACCTGTGTCGCCGTGGAAGAACAGTACGCCAACGGTCCGGAATGCCTGATCGTGCCCGGCGTCGACGGCCAGGTCGACCTGCACCAGTTGCTGCGCCAGCTGGCCGCCCGCGGCGTCAACGAGGTGCTGGTGGAAGCCGGCCCGAGCCTGGCCGGCGCCTTTGCCCAGCAGGGCCTGGTGGATGAGTACCAGATCTTCGTCGCCGGCAAGTTTCTCGGCTCCACGGCCCGGCCGCTGCTCGACTGGCCCCTGGCGCAGATGAGCGAGGCGCCTTTGCTGCAGATCATTGACATGCGCGCTGTCGGCGATGACTGGCGAGTCACTGCCATTCCTCGGCCGGCGACGAGCGTATAATCGCCGGCTTTCGCCGAGCGGCGGACCCGTTCTCGAGGAGGACTCCATGTTTACAGGCATCATCGAATCCATCGGCAGCATCCGTGCATTGACCCCAAAAGGCGGAGATGTGCGGGTCTACGTAGAAACCGGCAAGCTTGACCTGGCCGACGTCAAACTGGGCGACAGCATCGCGGTGAACGGCGTCTGCCTGACCGCCGTGGAATTGCCCGGCAATGGGTTCCTGGCCGATGTCAGTCGCGAAACCCTCGACTGCACCGCCATGAACGACCTCAAGACCGGCAGCCCGGTCAACCTGGAAAAAGCCCTGACTCCGACCACCCGTCTCGGCGGACACTTGGTCAGCGGCCACGTCGACGGTGTCGGCGAAGTGGTTGCCCGCACTGAAAACGCCCGGGCCGTGGAGTTTCGCATCCGCGCTCCCAAGGAATTGGCCAAGTACATCGCGCACAAGGGCTCGATCACCGTCGACGGCACCAGCCTGACCGTGAACGCCGTGGACGGCGCCGAGTTCCTGCTGACGATCATCCCCCACACCCTGAGCGAGACCATCATGGCTTCGTACCAGCCTGGGCGTCGGGTGAACCTGGAAGTCGACCTGCTGGCCCGTTACCTGGAGCGTCTGCTGCTGGGCGACAAGGCCGCGGAGTCGAGCCTTGCTCAAGGCCAGGGCAACATTACCGAAAGCTTTCTGGCCGCCAACGGCTACCTCAAATCCTGACCCAAGGGGGTGCCGCGTGGCGCTCAACAGCATCGAAGAACTGGTTGAAGACATCCGCCAAGGCAAGATGGTCATCCTCATGGATGACGAAGACCGCGAGAACGAAGGCGACCTGATCATGGCTGCCGAGTGCTGCAAGGCCGAACACATCAACTTCATGGCCAAGCACGCCCGTGGCCTGATCTGCATGCCCATGAGCCGCGAGCGCTGCGAACTGCTCAAGCTGCCGTTGATGGCGCCGCGCAACGGCTCCGGGTTCGGCACCAAGTTCACCGTTTCCATCGAGGCCACCGAAGGCGTGACCACCGGCATCTCCGCCGCCGACCGCGCGCGTACCGTGCAGGCCGCTGCCGCCAAGGATGCCAAGGCTGAAGACATCGTCAGCCCCGGCCACATCTTCCCGCTGATGGCCCAGCCGGGCGGCACCCTGGCTCGCGCCGGCCACACCGAAGCCGCCTGCGACTTGGCGCGCATGGCCGGTTTCGAGCCAAGCGGGGTGATCTGCGAAGTGATGAATGACGACGGCACCATGTCCCGTCGCACCGAACTGGAAGCCTTCGCCGCCGAGCACAACATCAAGATCGGCACCATCGCCGACCTGATTCACTACCGGATGATCCACGAACGTACCGTTCAGCGGATTGCCGAGCAGCCGCTGGACAGCGAACTGGGCCAGTTCAACCTGGTGACCTATCGTGATTCAGTGGAAGGCGACGTGCACATGGCACTGACCCTGGGCGAGATCTGCGCCGAACAACCGACCCTGGTCCGGGTGCACAACATGGACCCGCTGCGCGACCTGCTGATGGTCAAGCAGCCCGGCCGCTGGAGCCTGCGCGCGGCCATGGCCACGGTGGCCGAGGCCGGCAGCGGCGTCGTGCTGCTGCTGGGTCACCCGCTGGATGGCGACGTGCTGCTGGCGCACATCCGCGAAACCGCCGAGCACATTCCGGCGAAAAAACCGACCACCTACAGCATCGTTGGTGCCGGTTCGCAGATCCTGCGGGACCTGGGCGTACGCAAAATGCGCCTGATGAGTGCACCCATGAAGTTTAATGCGATATCCGGTTTCGACCTGGAAGTTGTAGAATACGTGCCCTCCGAATAAAGGCTGGTCGTTTCCGGCTTGAAATTCGCGGTTCAAATATCACTGAAGGGCGCGCACCGAGCGCGCTCTGGCTCTTTAAGAGATTTGTCGAATGACCCTGAAGACCATCGAAGGTACCTTCATCGCCCCTAAAGGCCGCTACGCCCTGGTGGTCGGCCGCTTCAACAGCTTCGTCGTTGAAAGCCTGGTCAGCGGTGCCGTTGACGCCCTGGTTCGCCACGGTGTGAGCGAAAGCGACATCACCATCATCCGCGCACCTGGCGCCTTCGAGATTCCGCTGGTTGCGCAGAAAGTCGCGCAGCAAAGCGAATACGCGGCAATCATCGCCCTGGGCGCGGTCATTCGTGGCGGCACCCCGCACTTCGAATACGTGGCTGGCGAATGCACCAAGGGCCTGGCCCAGGTGTCCATGGAATTCGGCGTACCGGTTGCGTTCGGCGTGCTGACCGTTGACTCCATCGAACAAGCCATCGAGCGTTCCGGCACCAAGGCCGGCAACAAAGGTGCTGAAGCTGCCCTGTCCGCCCTGGAAATGGTCAGCCTGCTGGCGCAGTTGGAGGCCAAGTGATTAGCGACGAAAGCGATCGTTTCAACCCGCGCGATCCCAAGCCTGCGGACGCTGGCAAGCCATCCAAGAGCGCCAAGCGCCGCGAAGCCCGTCAGCTCGCGACTCAGGCGCTGTACCAATGGCACATGGCCAAGCACTCGCTGAACGAGATCGAAGCGCAGTTTCGGGTCGACAACGATTTCACCGACATCGACGGTGCCTACTTCCGCGAGATCCTTCACGGAGTTCCAGCCCACAAGGGTGAGATCGACAGCGCTCTCGTGCCTTGCCTGGACATCACCATCGACGAGTTGGACCCGGTCGAGCTGGCGGTCCTGCGCCTCTCCACCTGGGAACTGCTCAAGCGCGTCGACGTGCCATACCGCGTTGTGATCAACGAAGGTATCGAGCTGGCCAAGGTTTTCGGTTCTACCGACGGCCACAAGTTCGTCAACGGCGTACTCGACAAACTGGCCCCACGCTTGCGTGAAGCTGAAGTGAAGGCGTTCAAGCGCTGATTCGCGCTTGCAGCTGCCATGGGCGAGTTTGAGCTGATCCGTAACTTCTTCGCTGCCGCGCCTTGTGCGCAGGGCGGCGAGGGCGTTGCACTGGGGATCGGCGACGACTGCGCCTTGCTGGCCGTGCCGTTTGGCGAGCAGTTGGCAGTGTCCACCGATACCCTGGTGGCCGGCGTGCATTTTGCCGACCCCTGTGATCCCTTTCTGCTCGGCCAGCGTTCGCTGGCGGTGGCAGTCAGCGACCTGGCAGCCATGGGCGCCAGTCCCCTCGCATTTACCCTTGCCCTGACACTGCCGACGGTCGAAGCCGATTGGCTGCAACGCTATGCCCGTGGCTTGAATGCCATGGCGCAGAGCTGTGGGGTGCAGTTGGTGGGCGGCGACACCACCCGTGGTCCGCTGGCACTGACCCTGACCGTCTTCGGCCGCGTGCCGGTCGGCCAGGCCCTGACCCGCAGCGGCGCGCAACCCGGCGATCTGTTGTGCGTCGGCGGCGAGTTGGGGAATGCCGCCGGGGCCTTGCCCCTGGTGCTGGGCCAGCGCAGCGCCGAACCGGCCATCGCCGAGCCACTGCTGGCTCACTACTGGTCGCCGCAACCGCAGTTGGCCCTGGGCCAGGCATTGCGGGGCAAGGCCAGCGCGGCGTTGGATATTTCCGATGGGCTGTTGGCCGATTGCGGGCACATCGCCCTGGCTTCAGCTGTCGGCTTGCTGATCGAAAGTGAAAAGCTGCCGATGTCCCGGGCATTGCTGGGCTTTCTCGGTGAGAATGCCGCCCGGGTTGCCGCCCTCAGTGGCGGTGACGATTATGTGCTGGCGTTCACTCTGCCCCCTGCCGAGCTGCCGCCGTTGCTGGCGGACGGCTGGCCGGTGCACGTGGTCGGCCGGGTCGTGGCCGGGCAGGGCGTGACCCTGCTGGATGCCGCCGGCCAAGACATCACCCCGGGCGTCCGGGGTTATCAACATTTTCGGGAGACACCGTGACAGATCATCCCAAGCAGGTTCCGGCCGAGTTCGTGCCGCCATCGGTATGGCGCAATCCTTGGCACTTCCTGGCTTTCGGCTTTGGTTCGGGAACCTTGCCCAAGGCTCCCGGCACCTGGGGCTCGCTGGTTGCGCTACCGTTTATCCCGTTGTGGCAGATGCTGCCGGACTGGGGCTACTGGCTGATGCTCGGCATCACCATGCTGTTCGGCTTCTGGCTGTGTGGCAAAGTGGCCGACGATCTGCGGGTACACGACCACGAAGGCATCGTCTGGGACGAAATGGTCGGCATGTGGATCACCCTGTGGCTGGTACCCGAAGGCTGGTACTGGCTGCTGGCGGGGTTCCTGATGTTCCGCTTCTTTGACATCCTCAAGCCCTGGCCGATTCGCTGGATCGACCGGCATGTGCACGGCGGCGTCGGCATCATGCTCGATGACGTGTTGGCTGGGGTCTTCGCCTGGCTGGCGATGCAAGGACTGGTGTGGTGCTTCACTTGAGGGATTAAGGCATGGCTTCTAGCCGCTGGCTGGTGGTTTTACTCTGTCTCTGGACCTGCGGGGTTCGGGCCGTGGAGCCGTCGCCGGTTCTCACCGAGATCCATCTGGCCAGCGAAGAGTGGAACGATTACACCGAAGCCGATGGCCGGGGCATGGCCTGGGATATCCTGCGGGAGGTGTTCCAGGCCGAAGGGGTCAAGCTCGAGATCCACAGCGTGCCGTACATGCGCTCGGTGGGGCTGGTGCAGCGGGCCGAGGTGGACGCCCAGGTCGGCTCCTACAAAGGCGAGGCGCCGGGGGTGATCTACCCCCGCTGGCATTACGACACCGATCACATCTATGCCTTGGGGCTGGCCGCCAATCCGGAACCGACCCTGGCGACCCTGGGCAGCTATCGGCTGGTCTGGGTCCGTGGCTACAAGTACCAGGAGTACTTGCCGAATGTGCAGCGTTTCAACGAGATTCGCCGCCGTATCGGCATCCTGCCCATGCTCAGCTACAGCCGCGCCGACTACTACATCGATGCCCTGACCGAGGTCGATTATGTCCTCAGCCAGGCCAAGGACCCGTCGTTGTTCAAACGTTCGCACCTGGCCGAACTGCCTTTGTACCTGGGGTTCGCCAACAGCGAGCGGGGCCGTGCCTTGAGTGAGATGTTCGATCGGCGCATGGAAGAATTGGTCAAGAACGGCCGCCTGCGCGCGATTTTCGAGCGCTGGAAGCAACCGTATCCGTTCGACGCGAACCTCGATGCGATTGCCCGCTGATCAAACTTCTTGATCTTTATCACCGATAATTCAGCCTAAGCGTCTGCCGAAAGCTGCTGTTACAATGCCGCCTCTGCGAATCTCCAGTCCCCATCCAGATCAGGAGCACAACGGTGCCCGTCGTTTTTGTCGCCGCTTCCAAGCTGCCAACCCCGTTTGCGCAATTCACCATGCACGGTTTTCTCGATGAAGCCACCGGTCGCGAGCACGTCGTGCTCAGCCTGGGCGACATTGCCGATGGCGCCCCGGTCCTCGGACGCCTGCACTCCGAATGCCTGACCGGTGATGCCCTGTTCAGCCAGCGCTGTGACTGCGGCTCGCAATTGGAAGCCGCGTTGCAGGCGATCGCTCGCGAAGGCCGTGGCGTCCTGTTGTACCTGCGTCAGGAAGGCCGTGGCATTGGCTTGCTGAACAAGATCCGCGCCTACGAGCTGCAAGACGGCGGCGCCGACACCGTTGAAGCCAACGAGCGGCTGGGTTTTGCCGCTGATCAGCGTGACTACGCCATTTGCCTGCCGATGCTCGAGCACCTGGGGGTCAAGTCTCTGCGCCTGATGACCAACAACCCACGCAAGGTCAAGGCCTTGACCGAGATGGGCATCCAGGTGGCCGAGCGCGTGCCGCTGCACACCGGGCATAACCCGCACAACAAACTGTACCTGGCGACCAAGGCCAGCAAGCTCGACCACATGATGGGCAACGAGCACCAGAGCGAGGCGGATCCGGCGTGACCCGGGGCCAAGTTCGGCGGCGCCTGGCGGTCAGTTGGTGGCAATACCTGGCCCTGGCCCTGTTGCCGTTGTTTGTGATCAACGCGGTGTTTGGCCAGAGCGAGGCGATTTTGCCGGTGCTGGCGATGCCGTTCTTTATCGCCGGCGTGGCCTCGATGTTTGTCAGCCTGCGCTTCTTCAATGGCTACAAGCACGCCTTGATCGCCACCCAGAAAGCCCTCGATACCCCTGAAGAACCGGCTGCCTGGCTCACCCTGGCAGCCCGCCGCCGCGTGGCCTTCCTGGTGGCGGCGTTGCCGGCCTGGATCGGTGCCCTGGCGGTCTTTGTCGGCCTGGAGGCCGTGCCGCTGATGCTGCTGGCCCTGTCCACGGCAGTGCTGTTCTACCTCTACCGTATTCCTCGCCAGCTCGGCTGATGCGCTGCTGGCTGGCTGTCCTGTGGCTGCTGGCCAGCGGCTCGACGCTGGCGGTGGAGCGGGTCGTCAGCCTGGCGCCATCGCTCTCGGAAATTGTCGTCGAGCTGGGCGCCGCCGATTTGCTGGTGGGGGTGCTGGATGCCGGCGAGCGGCCACCGGCGTTGCAGCACCTGCCGTCGGTGGGCCGTTATGGCCAGCTCGACATGGAGCGCCTGCTCAGCCTCAAGCCGGACTTGCTGCTGCTCTGGCCCGGCAGTGTCGGCCCGGCGCAGCGCGACCAGCTGGCGCGCCTAGGCATTCCCACGTATGTTGCCGAACCCCATGATTTCCAACAGATGATTGCGCAGATCGCCGATATCGGCGAGCGCCTCGGCCGCCCCCAGGCCGGGCGCGAGCGGGCGGCGCAGTTGAGTGCGCAACTGACCGGGATGCGTCGGCGTTATCACCGGGAGCAGCCGCTGCCGGTGTTCTATCAGGTCTGGGACCAGCCGCTGTACACCGTGGGCGGCCAGCAGATCATCAGCGACGCCTTGAGCGTGTGCGGGGCGCGCAATGTGTTTGCCGACCTGCCGCTGCCGGCACCGCAAGTCAGCATCGAATCGGTGTTGCAGCGCAATCCGCAGGCGATCCTGGCCACCACGCAGAGCCAGCTAGACAGCTGGAAGGCCTGGCCGCAGATCGCCGCCGTGGCCCAGGGCCGTCTGTTGTTGGTGCTGGACAAGGGCCTGGAGCGGCCAAGTGGGCAGATGCTGGCGGCGACCGGCAGGCTATGCGAGCTGATCGCTCCGGAACGTTGAGGGCTTTTTGTTGTGGCGAGGGAGTTTGCTGCCGCCGGGCCGGGCTGGCGTTCCGGCGCGAAGCGGCCCCAAACCTGGCACTGTGATGTGTCCGGCTTGGGAGTGCTGCGCACTCCAGCGGGAGCAAGCTCCCTCGCCACGTCTGCCGTGCAGGAGGCCGCTTGAGCCGTTCTAGAGTTCGGGCGTCCAGGTCACGCCAAACATCCAGGTCCGGCCTTCTTCGCGGTAGCCGTATTGGCTGCCTGAATAGCTGTAGAGCGAGCGGCTGTAGGTCTTGTCCAGCAGGTTGTCGAGTTTCAGGTCGAGCTTGATCTCGCGGCTCAGGGCCCAACTGCTGCGCAGGCCGAGCAGGCCGTAGCCTGGGATCGGATCGTTGTTCGCCATGTCGTTGTAACTGCCACTGACGGCTTGCCAGCTGGCGCCGAGCCCCAGGCGGTCGAATTGTCGATCCAGGTCCAGGCTCAAGGTGCGCCGGGCGCGGCGGTTCAGGGTGTGGCCGCTGTCACGGTCCCGAGGATCGATCACCGCCAGCCCGAGGTTGCCCTGCCAGCCGAACAGCTCCTGCTTGAAGGCGGCCTCGAACCCGTTGATCCGCGCGGCGCCGATATTCTGCGGGCGATATTGGCTGTCAGGGGTGATCGCGTCCCGGATATCGGTGCGGTACAGCGAGGCTTCCAGGCTGCTGCTGTCGCTCAGTTGGCTGCGCCATTGCAGCTCATAAGTTTTCGAATGTTCGGGCTTGAGCTCGGGGTTGTCGTAGCCCGGGTAATAGAGGTCGCTGAAGTTCGGCGCGCGAAAGCCTTCGCTGTAGGACAGCAGCAGCTCGTTGTCCGGGTTCAGCGGCAGGGTAAAAGTGGCGCTCCAAGTGTTCTGGCTGCCGTACTGCTGATTCTGGTCCCGGCGCAGGCCCAGCTCCGTCGAGAAGCCCTCGCCCTGGAAACGGTGCTGGATAAAGGCCGCGCGGTTCCAGCGGCTGTCCTCGGCGAAGGCGGTGCTGGTGTTGAGATGATCCTCGTACCAGTCCGCGCCTAGGATCAGGCTGTTCTGCTGGTCCAGGCTCAGGTCGTTCTGCCAGTTGAGCGAGTTGCGGTAGGTGTTGAACGTGCTGCGTTCGTCACTCAGCTTGTCGCCTTTGAAATCACGGTTTTCGACATGCCCAAACTCGACTCGCGAGTGCCAGTTTTCAGTGACGTCGCTGTCGAGGTAGCTGCCGATGCTGCTCAGGTTGAAGTCGGTGTAGGGCTGCTGTTGCGGGCCGAAGGGGTTGTCGTACTCGCTTTTGCCGCGGCTATCCAGGAGGTTCAGGCCCACTTCAGTCTCATCGCTCAAGGCGTGGCTGAGGGTCAGGCTCAGGGATTTGTTGCGGTAGGCATCGTGGTCGGCGTCGGCCGGGAACGAGGGGCCGGTCGAGTCGATGCCGGCGGTCTCATCCAGGCTGGCACCGAGGCTGAAGCGCGTTTGCTGGTCGCCGCCGGACAGGCCCAGGCTGCGCTCCCAGCTTTGATTGCTGCCAAACCCCAGGCGCAGGCGCGGTTGCAGCCCAGCCTCGGTGCCGCGCCGGGTAAAAATCTGGATCACCCCGCCAATCGCGTCGCTGCCATAGATCACCGAGCGTGAGCCGCGCAGCACTTCCACCCGTTCGATCTGCTCGACGTTGAGAAATTGCAGGTTGCTGTCGCCGGAGCTGGAGCTGCTGATGCGCTGGCCGTCGACCAGCACCAGGCTCTGCGCGGAATTGGTGCCGCGAATCAGGATATTGGGCAGGCTGGCCCGACCGCCGCCGGGCGCCACCTGGACCCCAGGCACCCGTTGCAGCAAGTCGGTCAGGCTGGTGGGTTGCAGGCGTTCGATGTCATCGCGGGTAAACACCGTATTCGCGGCGCTGCTATCGTTGCGCGCCTGGACCTGACGGTTGGCGCTGATCAGCATGTCCGGCAGTTTCAGGGCCTGGTCACGATCAGGGGTGGCGGCCAGTATGTCGGCGCCGGGCAGTAGCAGCAGGGGCAGGGCGAGGGGCGAGAATTTCATGGCGTTGCGCCGATGGCTCCTTGAACAGAGGGTGGAGCAGTCTGCTCTTGTGGCGAGGGAGCAAGCTCCCCGCCACGAGAGCGGAGCACTCATCAGTGCCGAGTCACAGCCCCATCAACTGCAGGCGCTGGCGCACCGAGGCTTCGATGCCCGCTTGGTCCAGGCCACATTCGGCCAGCATCTGCGCCGGTTTGGCGTGTTCGACATAGGCGTCGGGCAGGCCCAGGTGCAGCATCGACTTGAGGATGTTTTCCCGGGCCAGGAATTCGCTGACCGCACCACCGGCGCCGCCCATAATGGCGTTCTCCTCGATGGTCACCAGCAGCTCGTGGCTGCCGGCGATCTCGCGGACCAGGGCTTCATCCAGGGGTTTGACGAAACGCATGTCGACCACGGTGGCGTCCAGGGTTTCGGCAACTTGCAAGGCTTCGGCCAATTGCACGCCGAACACCAGCAAGGCCACCTTGCTGCCTTGGCGGCGAATCACGCCCTTGCCGATCTCGATCGGTTCCAGGTCTTTGTCGATCGGTGTGTTCGGGCCGTTGCCCCGTGGGTAGCGCACGGCTGCCGGGCCGTTGTACAGGTGGCCGGTGCTGAGCATCTTGCGCAGCTCGTTTTCGTCACTCGGGGTCATCACCAGCATGCCGGGGATGCAGCGCAGGAACGACAGGTCGAAGCTGCCGGCGTGGGTCGGGCCGTCTTCGCCTACCAGGCCGGCACGGTCGATGGCGAACAGTACATCGAGGTTCTGCACCGCCACGTCGTGGATCAACTGGTCATAGCCGCGCTGGAGGAAGGTCGAATAAATCGCCACCACCGGCTTGGCGCCTTCGCAGGCCATGCCCGCTGCCAGGGTCACAGCGTGTTGCTCGGCAATCGCCACGTCGAAGTAGCGCAGCGGGAAACGCTCGCTGAAAGCCACCAGGTCGGAGCCTTCCTTCATCGCCGGGGTAATGCCCACCAGGCGCGGATCGGCGGCCGCCATGTCGCACAGCCATTCGCCGAATACGCCGGAGTATTTCGGGCCGCTGGATTTCTTCGGCGTAGCGGCCGGGGCATCCAGGGGTTCGAGCTTGGTGATGGCGTGGTAGCCGATCGGGTCGACTTCCGCCGGAGCGAAGCCCTTGCCCTTCTTGGTCACCACGTGCAGGAACTGCGGACCCTTGAGGTCGCGCATGTTACGCAGAGTGGCAATCAGGGTCGGCAGGTCATGGCCGTCGATGGGGCCGATGTAGTTCCAGCCCAGTTCTTCAAACAGCGTCCCGGGAACCAGCATGCCCTTGGCATATTCTTCGGTGCGGCGGGCGATTTCCCAGGCCCCGGGCAGGCGCGACAGGACCTTCTTGCTGCCCTCGCGCATGCTGGCGTAGGTGCGGCTGGAGAGGATCTTGGCCAGGTAATTGGACAGTCCGCCGACATTGCGCGAGATCGACATGTCGTTGTCGTTGAGGATCACCAGCATGTTGGCGTCGACTTCCGGCGCGTGGTTCAGCGCCTCGAAAGCCATGCCCGCGGTCAGGGCACCGTCGCCGATTACTGCGATGGCCTTGCGCTCGCTGTTCTGCAGGCGGGCGGCGATGGCCATGCCCAGCGCGGCGCTGATCGAGGTGCTGGAGTGACCGACGCCAAAGGTGTCGTACTCGCTCTCGGAGCGCCGCGGGAAGGCGGCCAGGCCGTCTTTCTGGCGCAGGCTGGCCATGCGCTCGCGACGACCGGTCAGGATCTTGTGTGGATAAGCCTGGTGACCCACGTCCCACACCAGCCGGTCGTCCGGGGTGTCGAACACGTAATGCAGCGCGATGGTCAGTTCGATCACGCCCAGGCCGGCGCCGAAGTGCCCACCGGTCTGGCCGACCGTGTAGAGCAATTCCAGGCGCAACTCATCGGCCAGGGTTTCCAGCTCGGCTTCGCCTAACCGACGAAGGCCCGCCGGCGTGTCGGCACGGTCGAGCAAAGGCGTGGTCGGGCGTTTGCGGGGAATCTCATGAAACGTCGTGGGCATCAGGCGAATCGTTATAGGTATAGAAGAGGCGGCAGTTTACCTGATGCATCGCATGCTGCCCACGCAGAGCGCGGAACTTGGCTGATATGCACTCGGAACTGTCTGAGGTCGATCAGCTGCGCCGTTCGACGATATACCGGGCCAACTCCCGCAGGGGCTCGGCTGCCGCGTCAAAGGGTCGCAGCGCGTGCAGCGCCTGGTCGCGCAGTTCCAGGGCGTACTCCTTGGCCGCCTCCAGACCCAGCAGCGACGGGTAAGTCGGCTTGTCGCGGGCAATATCGGCGCCCTGGCGTTTGCCCAGGGTGGCGGTATCGCTTTCGACGTCGAGGATGTCGTCCTGCACCTGGAACGCCAGGCCGATGGCCTGGGCGTAGTTCTGCAGGGATTTGAGTTCGTCTTTCTCAGCCTTGCCGCTGGCCAGGGCGCCGAGCTTGACGCTGGCCTCGATCAGCGCGCCGGTCTTGTGCCGGTGCATGTATTCCAGGGCTTTCTGGTCCAGCTTGAGGCCGACCGAACCGAGGTCGATCGCCTGACCGCCGACCATGCCCGCCGGGCCTGCCGCCAGGGCCAGGGCGCTGACCATCTGCAAGCGGATCTCGGCGCTCGAATCGCTCAGGCGCGGGTCGAGCAGGGCGCTGAAGGCCAGGCTCTGCAAGCCGTCGCCAGCAAGAATCGCGCAGGCTTCGTCGAAGGCCTTGTGCGTGGTGGGCTGGCCGCGACGCAGGTCGTCGTCGTCCATCGCCGGCAAATCGTCGTGCACCAGGGAATAGGCGTGAATCAGTTCCACCGCGCAGGCCGCGCCGTTGGCTTGTCCAGGCTGGCCGCCCAGGGCTTCACAGGCCGCGTAGGCCAGCAGCGGGCGCACGCGTTTGCCGCCATTCATCACGCTGTAGCACATGGCTTCGTAGAGCCGCGACAACTCCGGGCTCGGTGCGACGAACAGGGTTTGCAGGGCTTCATTGACCCGGGCCTGACTGCTGGCCTGATAGGCGGCAATCATTCGGGTTGTTCCGCATCGAAAGGTTGTTCCGCCAGTTCGCCATCGCGCTCCAGCAGGATCTGGACTTTTTGTTCGGCCTGGGCCAGGGCGGCCTGGCAGTCACGGGTCAGGCCGATGCCTTGTTCAAAGGCGGTCAACGAGTCTTCCAGCGACAGCTCGCCGTTCTCCAGCCGCTCGACCAGCGTTTGCAGGTCAGCGAGGGATTGTTCGAAATCTAGGGCAGCTTTTTTGCGGGCCATGGCGGCTATCTCGGTTGACGTTAAACCGGCGCGACACTAGCAGACAGAGGGGTTTCGGGCAAATCAGAGGAACCCTCGACGAACGCTTGCTGGTCCTTGTTTCACCCGAGCTGCAAAGGTTGGCCTTTGCAGCGACGGTCAGGGTTTTAGCCTGCTCAATAGCTGGTGCGCAGCGTCACCATCATGTTGCGCGGTGTTCCGTAGTAGCTCGAGCCGGTCACCGGCCCGGTCTGCACGTAGTACACCTTGTCCAACAGGTTCTCTATGTTGAGGGCCAGGTTCATGTTGCGGTTCAGATCGTAGCCGAGGCGGGCGCTGAACAGGGCGTAGCCGGGGCTTTCATTCTTGACGCCGGAACCGAGGTTATAGACCCCGCTCTGGATACTGGTGCCGCCGCCGACCTGCCATTTGGAGAATTCCCCCGGCAGTTGGTAATTGGCGAAAAGCTTGAACATGTGCTCCGGCATGCTCGGCAGGAAGGAGCGACCTTCAAGGCTCGGGTCGTCAGGATTGCTGATGTAGCGGCTGCGGTTGTAGGTATAGCCTGCCGACAGTTCGAGGCCGGTGAGCAGCTTACCGGTCAGTTCGGCTTCGAAGCCTTCGGCCTGGACCTTGCCGGAGGCGACATAACAGATGGCGACGATGTCGCTGCACGGTTGCGGGCGGGATTGGTCTTCCTGGGCGCGGCCGCTGTAATTGGTGCGGTAGATGGCCAGGGTGCTGTTGAGCGCGCCATCGTAATGCTCGCCCTTGAGTCCCAGCTCATAGGTTTCGCCGGTTCGCGGCGCCAGGGGCGTTCCGGCGGCGGTCAGGGTGTCGGTCTGCGGCGTGAAAATCTCGGCGTAGCTGCCATAGGCGGACCATTCCGGAGTCAGCTTGTAGACCAGCCCGGCAAAGGGCACGACTTTGGCATTGGTTTCCTGCCCGGTACGCGCGACCCGGCCGTTGAGTTCATTGGTCTGGTTCTGGTCATATTTCCACCAACCGGCCCGGGCGCCGACGATCAGATCCAGCGGGTCGCTCAGGTTCATCCGTAACGAGCCGTAGAGCCCTTGCTGGTCGAGGGTCGACTGAATGCTGCGATAGAGTTTTTGACGGGTATAGGTCGGCGCCTTGAAGTCGAGGATGTCAGGGATATTGTCGAACTGTGGGTAGTACTCGGTCTCGAAACGGCTGGCATCGCGACGGGCATGGTTGATGTTGCCCCCGAGAATGACCTCGTGACGTCTTTGGAACAGGTCGAACTGGCCATTGATGAACAGGTCGCTGTTGTACTGATAGTTGTTTTCCTGGCGCGCCTCGCCCCAGTTGTAGCCGCCACTGCGGGTGATTGGGTCGATCAGGCCGCCGGTCTGGCCATATAGCGAGTCCAGATCCATGCGTGTGTAGTTGGTGGTGACGCTGAGCTTCCAGTCATCGTTGAGCTGATGCTTGGCTTCGATGAAGTACTGCGTCGACTCGACGTTGTTGTAGTCCCCGGGAGAGCTGAGGTTGGCCGAGCGCTTGAAGTCGATCTTGGAACCGTCCTTGTAGCTGGGCATGCCCCAGTCCATGGTCGCGCTGTTGTCCACATTGTTGTAGGTGAAGCCGGTGCTGAGTGTCGTCCGGGGCGACAGATCGAACTCCAGCACGCCGTAGGTGGTAGCCCGTTCGCTTTGACCCCGATCGTAGAAGAAGTGCCGGTTGCCATAGGAGGTGGCCAGGCGCCCACGAACGGTCCGGGCCTCATTCAGGGCGCCCTGGACATCCACTTCCTGACGATAGTTATCCCAGGTGCCGGCCTGGGTCGTTGTGTTGAGCTTGAAATCAGCGCCTGCACGCTTGCGCACCATGTTGATCGCGCCGCCGGGTGATCCCGCCCCCTGGAACAGCCCGGCCGACCCTTTGAGGATTTCTACCCGTTCGTAGGCCACCAGATCGGTCCAGTACAGCGCGCTCATGCTGTTACTGGTGGGAACCGGAATCCCGTTGATCTGGAAATTGTCGATCGGGAAGCCGCGGGAATAGGGCGTGTTATCACCCAGGGTCGCGCCGTAGGTGATGATGCCTGGGCTGGCGTTGTAAACGTCGTCCAGAGTGTTGATGTTCTGGTCCTTCAGCCGTTGGGCGGTGAGCACTGTGATGGTCTGGGGGATTTCCTTGAGGCTGCGTTCGCTTTTCCCCAGGGTTACGGCGCCCGTGGTGTAGGAGCGGGTCGCTTCGGTATTGACCCCCAGCCCACTGAAGCCGCCGATGGTGGTGGCACCCAGCTCCAGCGCACCTTCTACTTGCGGGCGAACTTGCAGTTGGTAACGGTTTTGTCCCGTGGGCACCGCTTCCAGGCCGCTGCTGGCGAGCAACAGTTGCAGTGCCTGGTTCACCTGGTAACGCCCCTTGAGCGCCGGCCCGGTCTTGCCGGCACTCAGGCTGGCATCGCCGGCCAGGTAGATCCCGGCCTGGGATGCCAGCAGGTTCAATTGCGGTGTCAGTGGACCGGCGGGGATATCGAACGCCTGGCCCTGCGTGCGCTCGGCGCTCTGCTCGGGGGCGGCGAAGGACAGCGTGGCGGTTGCGCCCAGGGCCAGGGAGATGGCCAGCGTCAGTGGCCGCGCGCTGAAGCGCAGGGAATAAGGGGTGCGTGGTGACATGTTGTGTTCCTTGCTGATAGGGGCGCAAAGCCGTTGTCACCAGCTAAATCGAATGAGACGGCAAAACCGGAAGCTGCAAATGCGAATAATTCAAAAAAAGTTTCAACGCGGCTCCAGCGTCACCCACCACGGCAGCGTGCGCTGGATGCGGATCGGCAGCGTGCCTTCGAGCATGGCCAGGACCTGCTCGGTGTCATGCAAGGGGTAGGCCCCCATCACCCGCAGGCCGGCAATGCGCGGGTCGACACCCAGGTGGCCGCTGCGGTAGACCGCGAGTTCCTCGATGAACTGCCCGAGGCTGATGTCGTTGGCCAGTAGCAGGCCCTGGCTCCAGGCCTGGCGCTCCTGCTGCACGGGGCTGTCGGGCGCGATGTCACGGCTGTCGAAGGTCAGGCCCAGGCCGCTGTCGACGATCCGCTCGGCGCCGCTGGCCTGGCACTGCACCTGGACGGCGCCCTGGTAGACGTTGAGGCGGGTGCGTTGCGCTTCCTGGCGCACGCTGAAGCGCGTGCCCAGTGGTCGCAGGCTGCCCTGGGCCGTTTCCACCCGCAGTGGGCGCGGGTCGCTGGCGGTGCTGATGAGGATTTCGCCGCGGTACAGGCGCAGGCGGCGCTGGTTGCGGCTGAAGTCCACATCCACTGCCGTGGCGCTGTTGAGCCACAGGCGCGTGCCGTCGGCCAGCAGTTGTTCGCGCACTTCGCCGCCGGCGGTACGGTAGTCGGCTTGCCAGGCCATGAGCTGGGAGCCCAGGTCGGCCTGGCGCCAGCCGATCCAGCCGAGCAGGCTGGCACCGCCGAAGATCGTCAGGTTACGCAGCATCTGCCGCCGTGACTGCTGGCCGTGGCGCAGGCTGTCCAGGGTGCGCCCGGCCCTGTCGGCGTCCTGTTGCAGCGGGTTGAAGCGCTGGCTGACCCGCTCGACAAACACCCAGGCCTGGCGATGGCTTTCCTGTTGCTCGTGCCAATGGCGCCAGGCTTCCCGCAGCGCCGGGTCCTCGGGCTGGCTGGCCAGGCGCGCAAACCAGTCGGCGGCCTGTTGCAGGGTGGCGTGGTCAGGTCGGTTGTCCATCCCTCAGTCCAGCGCCCCGTTGAGTTCCACTTCCAGCAACAGGCACTGGAACATGGCCTGGGACATGTAACTGGTGACCGTGCGTTCGCTGACCCCCAGCCGGGCGGCAATCGCCCGATAGCCCAGGCCGTGCAATTGCGCCAGCAGGAAGGCCTCGGCGACCTTGGCCGGCAAGCGTTCGAGCATGGCCTGCACCTGATGCAGGGCTTCAAGCACCATGGCCCGGTGCTCTTCTGAGGGCGCGCAGGCTTCCGGGCGGCTGGCCAGCACCTCCATCCAGGCGCGTTCGACTTTCTGCCGCCGCCAGTAATCCACGCACACGTGCCGCGACATGGCGCTCAGGTAGGCCCGGGCGTGGCTGTCGCTGGAGAACTCCCTGGGTTTGCTCAGCAAGCGCAGAAATACGTCGTGGGCCAACTCGGCGGCATCGCTGCTGTTGCCGAGCTTTTTATTCAGCCAGGCGCGAATCCAGCCATGGTGCTCCTGATAAAGCCAGCCGACATCGAGCTGAGAAGGGGGCAGGGGCATGGGGCGCGCTCCGTCGGCAGGTGCTGGGCAGGCAAAAGAAGGGAATGGGAATTGTTCTCAATGCTACGCGTTAGCGGTATGGCATGACAACCCATGCGCAAGCGGGCAAATGGCCGAATAAGCGTGAGGTATCGCGACTGCCGGCTGAATCGGTGATATCACCTTGAAATCATTGCTCCCGCTCATTGACGATTACCTCGCAAAAACCCTTTTCCCCAATTGTGTAACAGCCTGTGAGTCGATAATCTGCGGGCCTTTCCGGCGCCCTTTTTAAAGGGCCCTCTCTGACGATTCTTTGCTGCGCCGCGGATCTGGCGCCAGGGTTTTCCCATGCATGGCAGGAAGCACAACATGCGCCGGTTCTGGTCACTGCTGAGCGTCCTGCTCTGGGCGTCATGCGCGTGGTCCGAACCCTCTGCCGAACTCCAGGAACCGCTTGCCGGCTGGCGTTATTCCGGCTTGCTCGACCGCAGCGAAAACCCTCAGGTCGCTTACCCCACGCCCCCCATCGATCGCGGCATCCAGCGCAATCGGACGATGATCGAGGGCCAGATCAAGGCCATGGGGCACCTGCGGCAACCCCATAGCCTGTCGGTCAACGGCAACCCACTGAACCTGTACACCGACGAGCAGGGCCGTTTCGGCCGGCCCTATGCCTTTGGCGCGGGCTCCAACAGCGTCGAGGTGCGCAGCTCCGAGGGCAAATCCCTCAAGCGCGTGCAGTTCTACGAGGCCAACACCAGCAAGACGCCGGCGCGGATCCGCGTGGTGCTGGGGTGGGACGACCCCAAGGCCGAGCTGGACATGCACATCGTCACCCCCGACGGCCAGCATGCGTTCTTCGGCCACCCGGGCCTGACCAATGGCGGAGGCCTCGACCCGGATGGCGTCGACGGCCCCGGCCCGGAAATGTTCACCATGACCGCGCCGCTGCGTGGCACTTATCTGATTTACGTCAACTACTGGGGCAACTTCGGCAGTGGCGGCTATAACTTCGACGCGGGCAGCAATCAGAACGAAGTGATCACCTCGCAGATCAACCTGGTGCTCAACGAAAACACCGTCAACGAGAAACGCGAAACCTTTATCGTGCCCATGCGCGCGATTGGCGACCTGTTGCTGGTCAAGACTTTCAACTACTGAACATCCCGCTCCACGGATGAATTGGGCTTTGCGAATCATGAGCGAAAACACTGCTTCCCCGGCTGCTGGCGTGCCAGGCACGCAACAACTCTCCAGCAAACGGCGCTGGCCGGCCCTGGCGCTTGGCCTGTGCCTGGTGGCCGCCGCAGCCGGTGGCATGGGCTGGTTTTTCCATAAATCCAAAGCCCCGGTGGCGGAACTGGCCGGGGAAAAACTCGGCCTCAGCCGGCCCGATGGCCTGCTCGAAACCCACTCCCTGAGCCAACTGCCCAAGGACTTGCTGGCGGTGCCGTTCCTGCGCGAAACCCTGACCGAGGATTTCGTCTTCTATTACGAGTCCCATGCCGACCGGCTCGGCCTGATCGGCAGCCTGCGGCGGATCGTCTACGAACATGACTTGAAGCTGCAGGACAGCCTGATCGAGGAACTCTTCGACCAGCCGGCGGATGTGGCCCTGTGGCGCACCCCCGATGGCCGGCTCAAGGACTTCCTGCTGGTGATGGACCGTGGTGGCCTGGCCAAACTGCTGGAACCCCTGGCCAAGGTGGCGCTGGATGACACTCAACTGAGCAAGATCGGCGACCTGAAAGTGGCCGGCGACGACGTGGCGCTCTATCAACTGACGTTCAATGCCGGCAGGTCCCTGGTGTTCGCCTCCCATGGCGACAAGCTGGTGGTGCTGTCCAACCCCAGCAAACTCTACGACCCGGGCAGCGGCCCGAGCGACGAGCCGGGGCATGTTTCGACCACATCCCTGGAGGCCCTGCTCAAGGGTGACAAGCTGTTCCCCGAAGCCTTCGGCCTGCAAGCGCGCACGCCCGAGATCAAACAGCGGCTGACGGTCAATGCCAGCGTGCTGGCCATGGGGTACCAGCGGTTCATTCCGAACTTCGCCGGCCTGCGCTTTGATATGGATGAGCAGGGCTGGCACAGCTTCCTGGCCATGGAAGAGCAGGAAAACCAGCCGGACTTCGACTTCAAGCCGATCTGGCAAGCCATGCCCATGGGCGCCAGTGCCTGCGTGGCCTTGCCGCTCGCGGCCGAGCAGCAGCAACCATTGCTGGTGAAGCTGGGCGCCGAGGCCTCGGTGGCCAAGGCCCTGACCGAGCACATGGCCGGTGCGGCCGGGTTGTGCTGGTATGCCGATTCGCGGTTGTACACGCCGCTGCTGGTGGCCAGTCTCAAGGACCAGGACAGTGCCAAGCTCGACGCTGAACTGGGTACGTTGTTCGGCTCGATGGTCGGCGCCAACGAACCCAATGTGCCGGAGCGGATTTTCCCGGTGACCGAGCAGCAGAAGGGCGACAGCCACCAGTGGCAGCGCCAGGTCAGTTCCAACTTCGGGCAGTACTCGGCCCGGGACGCCAAGGACCCCCAGGCCATTTCCGGCAGGGCCTTCCTCCAGGTCAGCCTGGCGCGGCACGGTTCGACCCTGCTGTTCTCCCTTGACGACAAGCTGGTGGACAAGGCCCTGGGCACCCTCGACAAACGCTTCCCGCCCCTGGCTGACATTGTGCCCAAGGACGCGCTGGTGCCGGTCTACCTCGGCCCGGATTCCCTGGCGCAACTGATGCAGCAGGAAACCTTCGACAGCCTGCCGCAAGACATGGAACCGGTGTTCAACAACGCCGCGCAAACCTACCTGGTGCCCAAGCTGCGCAAGCTCGGCAGCTACGGCAAGTACGCCCTGACCCTGCCCGAAGGCAGCGAGCCGGATGGCCATTGGCAATGGCTGCCCCTGCAATGGCGTGCGCTGTGATCGCGTTGCGCAGGAGCCTGGGCGGTTGCTGGCTGGCGCTATGGCTGCTGGGCAATGCGGCCCAGGCGGCCTCGGCACCGGCGCCGGCCCTGGACGCCCAGCAGTCCCAGGTGTTTCGCGCCTGGTTCGTGCGCATTGCCCAGGAACAGCTGACCCAGGGCCCGAGCCCCCGCTGGTATCAGCAGGACTGTGCCGGGCTGGTGCGTTTTGCCGCAAACGAAGCGCTCAAGGTGCATGACGGCAAATGGTTGCGCAGCAATGGCATCTCCAACCGCTACCTGCCGCCCGAGCTGGAATTGAGCGCGGCGCAACGCAGCCTGGCCCAGCAATGGCAGCAGGGCGGCGGCAAGGTCGGCCCTTACGTCAATGCGATCAAGCTGATCCAGTTCAACAGCCATTTGGTTGGCCGCGACCTGGCCCAGGCGCGTCCCGGCGACCTGATGTTTTTCGATCAGGGCGACGACCAGCACCTGATGATCTGGATGGGCCGCAACATCGCCTATCACACCGGCACCACCACCCCCACCGACAACGGCATGCGCTCGGCTAGCGTGCAGCAACTGATGACATGGAAGGACACCCGATGGATACCCGACTCAGCCAACCCCAACTTCATCGGCGTCTATCGACTGAACTTCCTCACCCAATGAGCGAATCGCGTATGCCCCGTTTTCTGTTTCGCCTGAGCCTGTTGCTGGCCCTTTGCGTGCCGGTGTCCCTGGCCAATGCTGAAGACTCGGTGTTGTCCAGCAACTACGCGCCGGTGTCCGGCGAGAGCTTCTTCCTGCTGGCCGACAGCAGCTTTGCCAGCGACGAGCAGGCCATGGTGCGCCTCGAAGCACCGGGCCGCGATTACCGGCGCTACCGCATGGAGCCGTACGGCGGCGCGGACATCCGGGTGTACCGGATCAACCAGCCGCTGGACTTTCTCAAGCGCCAGAAAAACCTGCACCGGGTGGTCAGTGATGGCCAGTTCAAGGGCGAAGGCCTGTCCAACACCACCGCCTACCTGTGGGACAACTGGTACCGCAAGTCACGCCGGGTGATGCAGCGTGCGTTCTCCTACGAGTCGCGCAAGCAGGTGATCGACGAAGTGCCGGAACTGCGCATGGGCAACTCGATGCTGGTGCCGACCAAATTTGATGCGCCGCCGCAATTCGCCTTGATCAAGGGCCTGCCGCTGGTGACTCAGTTCCGCTACCCGCTGTGGGAAGCCAAGCCGATCCAGCCACCGGCCGGGGTCAACCTGGCGGGTTCCTCCAGCGAGTTCGTCAGCGTCGCGCCGGGTAACGTCTATATCCCTTTGGGCAATCTCAAGCCGGGCCTGTACCTGGTGGAAGCGCTGGTGGGCAAGTACCGGGCGACCACCATGGTCTTTGTTTCCAACACCGTGGCCGTGAGCAAGATCGCCGGTGACGAGCTGCTGGTCTGGGCCGCGCGCAAGCATGAAGGCAGCTCGGTGCCCAAGGTCAATGTGCTGTGGACCGACGGCCTGGGCGTGATGAGCAGTGGTGCCACCGATGCCGATGGCCTGCTGCGCCTGAAGCACGTCAGCCCGGAACGCTCCTACGTGATTGGCGAGGACGAAGAGGGCGGGGTGTTTGTCTCGGAAAACTTCTACTACGACAGCGAAATCTACGACACCAAGCTCTATGCCTTTACCGATCGGCCGCTGTACCGGCCGGGGGATTGGGTGTCGCTGAAAATCGTCGGCCGTGAATTCAAGAACGCCCGTGATTCGGTGCAGCCCGGTGCCTCGCCGGTCAATGTCACGGTGCTCGATGCCATGGGCACCGCCCTGCAGTCCCTGAGTTTGAACCTGGACTCCAAGGCCGGCACCCAAGGCCGCTTCCAGCTGCCGGACAATGCCGTGGCCGGCGGTTATGAACTGCGTTTCAGCTACAAGGATCAGGTCTACAGCAGCGCCTTCCGCGTGGCCGAATACATCAAGCCGCACTTTGAAATCTCCCTGGCCCTGGCCAAGCAGGACTTCAAGACCAACGAGCCGATCAAGGGCAGCCTGGTGCTGCTGTACCCGGACGGCAAGCCAGTGGCCAATGCCAAGGTGGAACTGGGCCTGCGCTCCCAGCAGCTGTCGATGGTGGACAACGAATTGCAGTACATGGGCCAGTTCCCGATCGAGCTGACCAGCACCGAACTGACCACTGACGCCAAAGGCACCGCGACCCTCGACCTGCCGGCCGCCACCAAGCCGAGCCGCTACATGCTCACGGTGTTTGCCAGCGATGGTGCGGCGTACCGGGTCAAGACCACCAAGGAAATCCTCATCGAGCGTGGCGCGGCCAGCTTCAGCCTGAGTGCGCCCCAGCGTTTCAGCGCGGTGGGCGAGAAGGTGCAGTTCAGCTACGCCAGCGAAAGCAGCACCGAACAAGGCAAGAACCTCAAGCCCAACCGCTATAGCTGGGTGCGCCTGGAAGACCAGAGCACCGGCGAAGGCAAGCTGGCCGCGGCGGACAAGGGCTTTGCCCTGAGCTTCGAGCGTCCGGGCACCTACAACCTGACCCTGAAAGACGAGCACGATCGCATCCTGGGCGGTACCGGCCATGCGGTTACCGGCGACGGCGTCAAATCGGTGCCGGGCACTGTGGAAATCGTCCTCGACAAGCCGGAGTACAAGGCCGGCGATGAAGCGCTGGCGCTGATCACTTTCCCCGAGCCGGTCAACGACGCACTGCTGTCGCTGGAGCGGGACAAGGTCGAGTCCACCGCGCTGCTGTCCAAGGGCGGCGACTGGCTCAAGGTGGAAAAACTCAGCCCAACCCAGTACCGCGCGCGGGTCCCGGTCAAAGGCAACTTTGCGCCGAACCTGACCTTTTCCGTGCTCTACACCAAGGGTGGCGAATACAGCTTCCAGAACGCCGGGATCAAGGTCATCACGCCGCAGATCGACGTGGCGGTGGCGACGGACAAAGACAGCTACCAGCCCGGCGAAACCGTAACCGTGGACCTCAGCACCCAGTTCGCCGGCAAGCCGATCCCGGCGCACCTGACGGTGAGCGTGGTCGACGAAATGGTCTACGCGCTGCAACCGGAAGTGGCCCCGACCATCGACCAGTTCTTCTACCACCCGCGCCGCAACAACGTGCGCACCAGCGCCAGCCTGTCGTTTATCAGTTATGACGTGGCGTTGCCGGGCACCCCGGCGGCACCGGGCAAGGCCAACCGCAGCGAGCGTGGGGTCAAGGTCCTGGAGCGGCCGCGGCGCGAAGATGTCGACACCGCCGCCTGGCAGCCGGAGCTGCTGACCGATGCCAGCGGCAAGGTCCGTTTCACCTTCCGCATGCCGGATTCCCTGACCCGCTGGCGCATCACCGCGCGCGCCATTGCCGATGACGGCCAGGTCGGGCAGAAGAAGCAGTTCGTGCGTTCCGACAAGGCGCTGTACCTGAAGTGGAGCGGGCCGACCCGTTTCCGCAGCGGTGATCATCCGGAGCTTGGGGTCTTTGCCTTCAGCCAGGCCGAGCAACCGGTCAAGGCCGAACTGGTGATCCATTACGCCGGGGAAACCCAGCGCCTGCCCCTGACCCTGAACAAGGGCATCAACTACGTGGCCCTGCCGGCCATCGCCGTGGGTAATGGCGATTGGACCGCTGAGCTGGTGCAGGGCGGCAAAGCCGTGGACACACTGGCGGTGCGCCTGAGCAGCGACGCTGCCGGCTGGCAAGTGGCGCAGACCCAGAGCCTGGACGTGACCAACGGCGATACGCCGCTGAACCTGCCGGCTGACGCCAGCAACCTGCGCCTGCACCTGGACGACAGCCCGCAAGCCTTGTTCCGCTCGGTGCTGGACGACCTGCTGGGTTACCCCTACGGCGGTGTCGAGCAGACCGCCAGCCAACTGCTGCCCCTGAGCGTGGCGTACCCGGCGTTGTCCGCCAACCCGCAGGTCCGCGATCGCTTGCGCCTGATGCTGCAAAACAGCCGCTTGCGCCTGGTGCAGATGGCCGGTCCCGAAGCCACCTTCACCTGGTGGGGTGGCGACGCCGATGCCGACGCCTTCCTCACCGCCTACGCCTATTACGCCGACTGGCACGCAAGCAAGGTGCTGCAACTGAACCTGCCGCCGGAGCATTGGCAGCGGGTGCTGGAGGTCTACTCCAAAGAGGCCGGCAACACCCCGCTGCTGCAACGGGCGCTGATCCTGTCGTTCGCCCGGCAGATGCAGTTGCCGGTCAACACCCTGGTCAGCGGCCTGATGGATGACCTGGCCAAGGCCGGTGCCGGTTATGCCGACGAAGAGCGCGACGGCGACGACAGCCTGGTGATGAACGATCCGGACTCGGCCCTTGGCCTGGCCAGCGCCCGGGTGCTGGCCGCCGGTCTGGCCCGTGATCTCAAGGTCACCCCGCCGCCGGCTTTCGCCGCGCAGCTTGAAGATGCGCGGCAACGCCTGGAAGTCAGCTCGGCGCCGTTCACCGAAGCCTTGAACCTGTCGCTGCAACCCTTCGATGCCGCTCGCGCCCAGGCCTTGCTGCAACGCCTGCGCTTGCCGCAATCGACCCTGGAGCGCGCTCTGGCCCTGACCTGGCTGCAACGCAGCGTCGAGCAGGCCACCCCGGCAGTGGCGCTGAAACCTGGACCGGGCTGGCAACAGCAGCAGGGCGCCAGCGGTGAAACCTTCTGGCAGTGGCAAGGCCCGCAAGTGCCTGGCGTGCTGTCGCTGACCGGGGCCGAGGAGCGTCCGCTGCGGGCCTCCCTGAGCTACCTGAGCAAGCAGCCGGCTGCCGCCGCGCTGCCGGTGACCATTAGCCGCCGCCTGCTGCGTCTGGTGCCGGGTGAGGAGAGCTTCACCTTCAAGCTGGAAGCGGTGGGCAACAAGCCGATTGCCAGTGATGGCCTGTACCTGGACGAGGTGATCATCGCCAACCAGGGTGGCAAGCCGCTGCCTTACGGCATGCTCGAAGTGCCGCTGCCACCGGGCGCCGATGTCGAGCGCACCACCTGGGGCATCAAGCTGGCGGGGCTGGCCGGTGCCGAGGCGTCGTCCCTGGAGAAGGCTCGTTTCGAACCGGGGCAGATGGCCTATGCCGTGCCGCTGGAAGTGCTGGGCGAAAAAAGCGAAGTGCGCCTGCGGCACCTGATCCGCTTCTCGCAAAAGGGCCAGTTCAATCTGCCGGCGGCGCGTTACTTCCAGGTTTATGCGCCCGAGCATCAGGCGGCGGAGCAGAAGCCGGCGCTGGGTCAGGTCACGGTCAAATAACATGACACGGCGTTTGGCCTGGCTGTGGTTGTGCTTGATCCCGGTGCTGGCAACAGCCCAGGACGAGCCGCTGCGCCTGGCCTGGAAAACCGCCCAGGGCGATGAGCTGCTGCACCTGAGTCAGGCTCAGGTGCTGGCGCGCGAGCCTTTGCCGGCCAGCCTGCAGGCCCCGTTGGGCAGCCTGTGGAAGCTGTTCGTCTATGCCTGGCTGGCGGACACCGGTGCCCAGGAGCCGGCTTATGCCTGCCAGGGCCAGTCCAAGGAGGAAGTCTATTGCTGCACCGCCGGCGGCAGCATTGGTCGCGACCAGGCGCTGGTGCGTTCCTGCGGTTTGTATTTCGAGCCCCAGCGTTTGCAGGTGCAGGCCGATACCTGGCGCAGCTACTGGCAGGCGCGCCAGGCGCCGCCGTGGTTGCTGGACCTGAACCAGTTGCAGCCGCAGACCCGGGTGCCGGTGGCCGAACTGTTGCAGATGCTGGCCGTGCTGCCGGCCCAGGACCAGGCGCGTCGGGTACTGCTCGATGTGGTGCTGCACGCGGGTGACGGCCTGGTGGTCGGTGCCCTCGGCGGGCGCTTGCGGGTCAAGACCTGGAGTTGGCTCGGCGAGCAGGACGTGCAATCGCGCCAGGGTGGTTTTGCCGGTTGGCTGGCGGATGGCACGCCGCTTTGGGTCGGGGGCCGTGGCACCAGCCAGCGGGTGCTGAAGGACTATGCCGAGGCCCTGGCCACCGTGCTGCCGGTCAACGAGCCGCTGGATAAAGGTCGCTGCGTGGCGGTCAATCTGTTTTCCCGCTACCCGATACAACGGCTCAGCCAGAACGGCCAGGCAATCAAGACCGGAGCCTTGCAGGGCGATTACCGGGTCGAGTTCGTCAACGGCAATCAATTGGACATCCACAGCGGCGGCGAATTGTTCTTGCAGCAGGACGCCGGCCAACCGCGCCTGGTGGCCCGCCTGGACCGTGAGGAATACGTCGCGCGGGTGTTGCAGCGCGAAGCCAGCGCGCAACCGGTCGAGGCGGCCAAGGCCCTGGCGGTGGCGATCCGCACCTACCTGCTGCAAAACGCCGGACGTAGCGGCGAGTGCCTGAGCATCGACGACAGCAGCGACCGCCAACGCGTGGCGCCGCGTCCGGCCACTCGCGAGGCGCGGGCCGTTGCGGCCTGGACCAGCGACCTGATCCTGGCCGGGACCCAGGTTACCTACCATTCGGATCAGACCGGCGAAGACAAACTGTCCTGGCAACAGGCGGTGCAGCAGGCCCGGTCCGGCCAGCGCTACGACGCCATCCTGCTGCATGCCTACCCCAGGGCCAGCTTGAGCCGCTGGGACAACCCGGTGGCCTCCTGCGAACCCTTGCCGGCGGCCCAGGACTGGCTGCAAAACCAGCGCCGCCGTTGGCGCCAGCCCCTGGATCGGGAGATTGGCTACAACGAAGTCAACCATTTTGCGGTGTGCCGCCTGGCCTTTGGCCGGCCGTATGTCGATCGCGAGCGCCAGCGCATTTACGTGCGCGGCGTGCTGTCGCTCCAGGACCGCCTGGACCTGACCCATGAATACCTGCACCTGGCCTTTGAAGCTCATCCCAATGGCCAGGATGAAACCTACATCGAAGGGCTTGCCCGCCACCTTTTACTGGAATAGGCCATGAAACTTCCTTATCCCCCGGTCATTCTGCTGCTCTGTGGGCTGTTCACCCTGGCGCCGGCCCTGGCCGACAGCAGCATTCACCTCGACACCCCACGCGGCGGCTGGCGCACCGGCGCGGCCGATGGCGAACTGTTCGAGCAGACCGTCAATTACCCGGCCTCATCGGTCAACACCCCGGCCGGCCAGTCCGACACCGCGCGCATCAGCGGCCAGATCAAAGGCGCGCCCAAGGCCAGCGGCGAGCCGGGCAAACTGATCGTCAACGGCGTAGCCATGCCCCTCAAACTGGATGGCGAAGGGCGCTTCGATCGGCCGTTTTCCTTTACCAACGGCAGCAACAGCGTGGAAGTGCGCAGCGCCGATGGCCAGCAACGCAAACGCGTGCAGTTTCTCAACAGTGGCGGCGGCGCCACGCCACCGAAGTTGCGGGTGCTGCTGTCCTGGGACAGCGACAACACCGACCTCGACCTGCACCTGATCACCCCAGACGGCGCTCACGTCTGGTACGGCGACCGCGTGGCGCCCAACGGTGCGGCCCTGGATGTGGACGTGACCACCGGCTACGGTCCGGAAATCTTCGCCATGCCGGCGCCGCTCAAAGGCCAGTACCTGGTGTACGTGAACTACTACGGCGGCGGTTATCGCAGCACCGACGATGACGACGAAAGCCAGTCTGACGCGGTGCAGCCGCTGACCACCGCCCAGGTCACGCTGATCACCGAGGAAGGCACGCCGAATGAAAAGACCGAGTCGTTTATCGTGCCCATGCGCGCTCCGGGTGAGCTGACGCTGGTCAAGCGCTTCAGCTACCCGTGACGGCGCCGTGCAAGGCACGCGGCTGGTGCGCGGTCCTGGCCCTGATCTGTGTGCCGGCCATGGCGGCGACGGTGGAAGTGGGCAATCAGAACGGGTGGTCCGCCTCGGCTTCGGGGCCTGCGGTGGCCGTGATGCACCTGGACGGCTGCCAATTCAGCCTGCCACTGGCTGAGCAGCAGTCCCTGACCTTCGTCACTCCCCATGCCTTGTTTATTGAGGCAAAGCGCGGCGATCGGGCGCGCAACCGACCCTATCTGTGGCAGGCACAAACCAATTCCGGCTATGCCTGGAGCTTCAGGAAACCCGGTGCACGCCAGGACAAATGGTTCGGCCTGATGTGCGACAGTCCGGAGTATTTCAGCTTCCAGGGGCCGTACACGCCGGACCCGGCGCAAGAATACAACCCGGCCATCGAGTCCCTGCGCCAGGACAGTGAACACAAATGCCCGGCCACCCTCACCGGGCACGGCTGGGTCCCGAGCCCCCAGGCCGGCCCGGCCAACAGCTATGTGTTCAAGCCCCTGCAAGGGGCCAACTGGAGTGGCTTTATCTTCGGTTTTCGCAACCCGGGCCGGGACAGCTTCGGCCGTGTCAGCTTTTGCCTGGTGCACGGCGATAACGTGCTGCTGGGCGCCGCGGAAAACGATCCACAGCCCCTGGAACTGAGCCCGCGGACCTTGGCCGAGATCACCGCTATCGTGTCCTCGATCACCTTTCCCTGAATCAGTGCGTGCGCTGGCAGGGCGCCAGCGTGATTTATTGCCGCAAGACAATACGACTCGCCCGGGCTTGCTTTGCAATGAATCACCGTTCATTGGCAAGGAGATGCACATGGGGGCTTTTCAGTCGTGGTTGAAGGTGTGTGTGGTGGCCTGCGGTTGTGCCGCCACCTCGGTACTGGCCGGCGGCGCCGACGGGTTGCAACGGGTCAAGGTGGAGTTGGTGACACCGCCCCAGGTGCATCCCCATGACCAGGTGGTCAGCGGGCCGCCGAAAGTCATGCAGTTTCACATGCGTGTCGAAGAGAAAAAGATGGTCATCGACGACCAGGGCACCACGCTGCAAGCCATGACCTTCAACGGGTCCATGCCCGGTCCGACCCTGGTGGTGCATGAGGGCGACTACGTCGAGCTGACCCTGAGCAACCCGGCCACCAACACCATGCCGCACAACATCGATTTTCATGCCGCCACCGGGGCCCTGGGCGGCGCGGCGCTGACCCAGGTGCTGCCGGGCCAGGAAGTGGTCCTGCGCTTCAAGGCCGACCGCAGCGGCACCTTTGTCTACCACTGCGCACCGGCGGGGATGGTCCCCTGGCATGTGGTCTCGGGCATGAGCGGGACCCTGATGGTGCTGCCCCGTGACGGGTTGAAAGACCCAGGCGGCAAGCCCCTGCACTATGACCGTGCCTACACCATCGGTGAGTTCGACCTGTATATCCCCAAGGATAAGGACGGGCACTACAAGGACTACCCGGACCTGGCCTCAAGCTACCAGGACACCCGCGAAGTGATGCGCACCCTGACCCCGAGCCATATCGTGTTCAACGGTCGGGTCGGTGCGCTGACCGGCGCCAACGCGCTGACCGCCAAAGTCGGCGAAAGCGTGCTGTTTATCCATTCCCAGGCCAATCGCGACAGCCGTCCACACCTGATCGGCGGCCATGGTGACTGGGTCTGGACCACCGGCAAATTCGCCAATGCCCCGCAGCGCAACCTGGAGACCTGGTTCCTTCCCGGCGGTTCGGCCCTGGCCGCGCTCTACACCTTCAAGCAACCGGGCACTTACGTGTACCTCAACCACAACCTGATCGAAGCCATGGAGCTGGGTGCCCTGGCCCAGGTCAAGGTCGAGGGGCAGTGGGACGATGACCTGATGACCCAGGTAAAAGCCCCGGGGCCGATAGCACCGGTCAAACCGTAGGTTGAGTGGAGGCTGCGCGGCTGCTGCCAGCGCACATCGGCAGCGCAGGTCGGTCGCTTCGACGACCTGCGCTCAGCCGCAATCGGTGCTTCTTTTGACGGCGGCGGCCGGTCAGTCGCTCTGGTCGGCGGTGGACAGCACGTCGTCGATCTTCCAGCAGCCCTTATCCTTGATCATCTGCACATCAAGGATCTGGGTGGTGTCCGGGGTGCTGCCCAGGGTGACCTGCTCCTTGGCGCTGGAGCCCTGGATTTGCGGCTCGCTGACCTTGATCTGGGTCAGCCATTCATCCATGTAGTCCTGGGCCTTGAGGAAGTAGTCCTCTTCCAGGCCATCGGGGCTGGCCATCTGCTTCTTGATCTTAGTGATCAGCGCGTCCGAGACATACTTCTTCATCTCCGGGACGCTGTCGGTCAGCGGATCCTTGTCCTGGCTGTAGGTTTGCAGATACCAGTTGTAAAACGCCTCGGTGACCGGCTTGGGCGAACTGGCGCAGTCCGCCAGGGCCAGTGGCTGATGCAAGGCGACGGCAGCCAGCAGCGAGCAGAAAAGCATTCTCATGGATGACCCCTTATGGATGGCGATAGATTTTGTAGTCGGGTTTCTGCACCCGATAGGAATGCCCCGGGTAGAAACCATGCAACTGCTTGAAGTCTGACACCCAGAGTTTGCCGTTGAACATCGCCATATGCCCATGGGGATGGCCGGGAATGGGCTGGATGATCACCACGTCGCCTGCTTCAGGAGCCTGGCCGGCCGGCTGCTCGACAAAACCGGCGGAGGTCAGGGATGAGCCAAAGTCCTTGGCCGAGTGCTTCCTGTGCAAAATCACGCCACCGCCGCCGGCTTCGATCGCCTGGCGGGTATAGGCCGCACAGCGCCCCGTACTGCCGGCGTGAGCATGCGAGTTCAAGTGATTGATAGCGGCTTGTTTATTCCACATTCCTTGTCATCCGAGAGTCCTTGAGAGCGGGGAGTTTATGCGGGCGATGGCACTGCCGGAAATACTGGCCAAGTGCCTTTTTATAGGGCTTTGGGGCATGGGTCACAGTTCATTCAAGCGCAATCAGCAAGATCAGGCAGGTCGCGCTCTCAGGGGGATGGGCGCAACGGTCACCTGACTCAGCCTGATTGGGCCTCCGCTACCCCCCGCGGCACCGCCTGCACCCGATTGCGACCCTGCCCCTTGGCACCATACAACGCCTGATCCGCCTGCGAGAGCAGGCGTGGCAGCTCGTACCCGGCCTCCTCACTGGTCACCACGCCGATGCTGACGCTGAGCAAGCCAGGTTCGAGCATTGTCAGCTGTGCGAAGCCGTTGCGAATGCCCTCGGCCACCGAAAGTGCGCTGGCTTGATCGGTATCTGCCAGCAGACAGGCGAATTCTTCGCCGCCAATACGGGCAAACACATCCTTGGCACGCAGTTGCTGCGCCAGCACTTGGCTGAAGGCGATCAAGGCCAGGTCGCCTGTCTGGTGGCCAAAGTTGTCGTTCAGGCGCTTGAAGTGGTCCAGGTCGCACAGCAACAACGCGACCGGCACCTGACGCTGCTGACAGTCGAGCAGGGCGCGCTCGGCACCGAGCATAAACGCGCGGCGGTTGCCGATACCGGTCAGGGCATCACGCAGGGCGGCGGCCTTGAACTTGAGTTCGATCCGCTCCTTGACCATGGCCAGGGTCACGTAGGCAATGCCGATCACATACAGCATCGACTCGAACAGCATGAACGAGAAAAACGGCACCCCTTCGCCATCGCCGGTAAGCGCCTGGTCCAGTGGGAATGCCTGATCGACAACGCTGCGTACGCAATATCACATTGCCCGTAGCAACGAAGCCATAAAGAGCGCGTCAGTGGTTCTAAAAGCTACTTCTGTATTAAATAAGGCCTCATAAGAACTTTAACCCTGTTTTGAATATTTTTAGAAAGTGCTACATCGATCAACAAAGAAACTACATAAAATTTGAAGCGGTTTGGTTTCGTGTGCCCTCAATGAAAACTAAAAAAGGCCACTGATGTAATGATTTGTTGGAATAAGTCGGCTTTTTTATTGAGATGTGTGCTATGTACTCGGGAGTCATAGCTTGTACGGTGTGTTCTATAGATGGGTGAGGTCGGGCTTAAGTAATAGGGGGAAGTTAAAACGTATATGTGTAAGCGCTATAGCCTTTGGTAAGCCGAAGGGTTGAAATGCTAATTATTCAAGTTTTTACTGGCTTTAGAGGGTCTATTTCAGACTTGTCTTATTTTTCGGGTGTGTATGGGGGGTATTATCAATCATCTTGAAAAGAAAATTTTGTGTGCTTTTACGAGATGCTTATGTCAGGTCGGACGTTGCTCTATTTAGCAGTTGATCCATCAGTTAGCCTTCAAAATAGTAAACGAAAGTTGATTGGCTTTAGCCATTTATGGCAAAGGATGAGGCGCGCTTTACGTTGAAGGAAACTTAATATGCAAGAGTGTTTTGCGGGCCTAAATGTGCGTATGAGCTTAGAATCACATAGTAATGAGGTGGCTTGTGCAGTTAAAGATGCGAAGGTCGCTATACTTATGTGTACATATAATGGCTCATCATTTCTGACTGATCAGATTCGATCTTTTGAAGATCAAACTTATCGTAATTGGATTCTTTATATCTCTGACGATGGTTCGAAAGATGGGACGCTGGATTTGCTGCGGGAATCTACGAAGCAGTGGCAGACAGGTTTAATTCAAACTTTTAATGGGCCTCGGCGAGGTTTTGCTGCCAACTTTCTCTTTTTGACATGTCACGCTGATATTGAGGCGGACTTTTATGCGTGGTCGGATCAGGATAACATCTGGCGAGAGGAAAAGCTCCAGAAAGCTCTTGATTGGCTCGGTAAAGTACCAAGTCATATTCCTGCGATCTATTGCGGACGAACAAAGTTGATTGGAGCGTCTGGAGACGTATGCGGTTTTTCTCCAGAGTTCGGCCTTCCTCCGCACTTCTGTAACGCATTGGTTCAGAACATTGCGGGTGGTAATACTATGGTTTTTAACCAGGCTGCACGCATTCTCCTCCAAGAGGCAGGTGATAATCTTGTTGTACCGTCTCATGATTGGTGGGCATATCAGCTTATTTCTGGAGCTGGAGGTTCAGTTTTTTATGACCCTGAACCCATGGTTTTATACCGTCAGCATGATGGAAATTTAGTGGGGAGCAACTCGAGCTTTTTCGCGCGCTTAAAAAGAATGTTTATGGTTCTAAAAGGAAGTTTTTGTGAGTGGAACGACCAAAATATCCAAGCTCTTGAAGCATTAGAGCATCGATTGACTAAAGAAAGTAAGTACACGTTGGCTTGTTTCAAGTCCGCAAGAAAGCAAAGATTCTTTTTAAGGTTTTTTATGATGCGACAAGCGAGGTTGTATCGTCAGACACTGTATGGGAATTTGGGGCTGGTTTTCGCTATTTTGCTAAATAGAGTTTAAGCAAATAACTGCTGAAGTGAGCGAGAATTGATATCTGTTCAATGTGATTTTTTGAGTGTCCAAATACGTGTGTTTCCTGATTTTGGTTGCAGGAGGATTGATACACGTTGTTGTTCGCAAGTATGCAATTAATGTTTGAACTAGTGAGGCAGTTTTCTTATGAAAGATTATTCCGCTTCTCCAGTGGAAGCTTTCAAATCTGCGTGGGGGAATCGTCGACTAATTGGTGTCTTAACAAAGAGGGAAATTCTTGGTAGGTATCAAGGTTCAATGTTTGGATTGCTTTGGTCTCTGTTCAATCCAATATTGGTCCTGGGGATTTATACCTTTGTTTTTAGCGTAGTGTTCAAGGCGCGCTGGAATGGAGGTGGCGACTCAAAGGCCGAATTTGCACTGGTTTTGTTTGCAGGGCTAATCGTTTTTAATCTGTTTTCAGAAATTGTCAGCCGGGCACCCTCGTTGGTTTTGTCAAATGCGAACTATGTGAAAAAAGTAATATTTCCGTTAGAGGTTCTTTCAATCGTTTCTTTGGGAGTTGCAGTTTTCCATTCTTTGGTCAGTCTGCTTGTTTGGATGGCATTCTATAGCATTTTTATAACTAGGCCGCCGCTTACTATATTCTTAGTCCCTCTTATACTCATGCCGATCGTGTTTATCTCGTTAGGGGCTAGCTGGTTGCTATCATCTCTTGGGGTGTTTTTCAGAGATGTATCGCAGGTTATTGGGGTCACTATCACGATGCTGCTTTTTATGTCTCCGGTTTTTTTCCCGGTATCAGCGTTGCCAGAAGGATATCAGACACTTCTTTATTTCAATCCCCTTACTCTATCTATCGAATTTATGAGAGAGGTGATGGTTCAAGGGCAGCTTCCTGACTTTGAAAAATTCGGATTTTATTTTTTTGAAAGCCTTGTTTTTTCCATGATTGGTTTTGCTTGGTTTCAAAGAACTCGCAAAGGATTTGCCGATGTCCTGTGAATTCGCGATTAAAGTAGAAAATATTAGCAAATGCTTTCACGTATATGACGCGCCGAGGGATCGACTCAAACAGTTCATACTTCCGCTTGTTCGAAGTTTTCTGCGACTAAATAAGAAAAAATATTACCGTGAGTTTTGGGCGCTGAAAGATGTTTCTTTCGAAATCCGGAAAGGCGAAATCATTGGGGTGATTGGTGGTAACGGCGCAGGTAAATCAACGCTCTTGCAAGTAATCTGCGGTACCCTCGATAGTACTTCAGGCACTACCCAGGTCAATGGCAGGGTTGCAGCGTTACTGGAGCTGGGAGCTGGTTTTAATCCGGAATTTAGTGGGCGGGAAAATATATATCTGAATGGAAGTATTCTTGGGTTGAGCAAGCAAGAAATTGATGCTCGATACAATGAAATAATTGACTTTGCTGACATCGGATCTTTTATTGAGCAGCCAGTAAAAACCTATTCGAGCGGAATGTATGTCCGTCTCGCTTTTGCAGTTCAGGCTTGTATTGAACCCGATATTTTGATTGTTGATGAGGCATTGGCAGTAGGTGATATAGGTTTTCAATATAAATGTTTCAAGCGTATTGAAAGACTGAGGGATATGGGTACCACCATTTTAATGGTTACTCATTCTACTGGTAGCATTTTGGAATATGCCAACCGCTGCCTGGTCATTGCGAATGGACAAGTGATAAAAGATACGAACGACGTTTTGTCGGCAGTGTTAACGTATGAAAAAGGCATGGTTGATTCTCAGTCGAAGCCGAATGATTTAATTTCGCGGTATAAGTTTTCAGATGACTGTTCTTTGGAACAGTTGAAAAGGTTTCAGGCGTCGGAGCTTAATATTGAGACCAGTGAGAAAAGATTTGGATCTGCACGGGCCATCATTAAAAGCATGGAGGTGTATAGGGCTGATGGTAGTAGCATATTAGAGCGGCCTATTGTTAAGTCGGGTGAGGTTTTACGTTTTTCATTTCTTATCTGGTCTTCAGAAAATATTGAAGAAGTAGTCTTGGGCTTGTCGCTCAGCAAAGCTCAAGGCGGTGATGTCTGGGGAGATAATAATCTAAGTGCAGGCACGGCGATAAAACTACGTGAAGGACAATGCCAGATTGAGTACACGGTTTGCCTTCCTCTTAGCGCCAGTGAGTATCTGGTCCACTGTGGACTTTCGTGCACATCTTTTGGAAAGCGGGAAGAGCTTGACCAGCGTAGACCTATGCAGCGCTTACGGTTTTGGACTCCTCGTGAGCAAGTAGGTGTGGTTTATTCTCCAATTACTATTAATATAATAGATTTATAATGCTGACTATATTTTTATCTCCCTTTCCGTTTCGCGGCTCGGATGCTCCTTATCTCTGGATGTTTTACAAGTATTTGCAAGAGTCCAAAGAATCCCTGCACTTTATAATGTCACCTTCTTATCTTCAAGGTGAACAGCACTTTTCGGAGGCCCAGCGCTGGGAAGTTGAAACTGCGTCTTTTGAAAGCTTGGGTTATGAGTTTCCCAGCGAAACGGTATTGGCAAGGCACCGTTTTAGCCATATCCAAGATAACATCTTTATGCAGTTGTTATCTATGTGTGGTGATAATCCTATTCTTGCCTTTAAAAGATTAGTGACAGAGCGTATACCTTTTCTCGAGGTCGAATTTAAACGGATATTATCTGCCCCTGAATTGCTAGGTTGCGAGGTAATACTATCCTGCTTGAATTGTCCTTCACTAGAAGCTGTTGCCGAGACATATAAGATTCCCGTCATTCATATTGAATTAGGTCCACTTCGACCGCCAAATTATCGCGGGACTGCCTATTTTGATTTTACTGGTGTTAACGGGAACACGGAGGCTGAAAGACGTTATCTCGACGCTGTGGACGAAATGGGTGAAGAGGAGATCACCGTTGAGGAGCTTAGAGCGTTCTTCATTTCTGCTGATTATGATTTTTCTCCTTGCTCATCTGGAACTAGCGTCGGCGTTCCTTTGCAAGTTGAAGATGATTCAAACTTAGTCGCCTTTGGCAGCAGCTACGATAATAGCTCGCTGATTGCATATTCCAATTGCTTTCGTAAAAAAGATATTCTTGTGCGGGTGCATCCAAATAGCATTTTTACTATTAATAAAGGTGGCTTCGAAATAGACGAATCACCTAATAGTCTTGAATTTATATCAGCGTGCAAAGAAATTATCACTATAAACTCCAGTGTCGGTCTGGAGGCTTTATTGTTTGAACGTAAGGTCACCCTTTTGGGGGACAGCTCTTTTGCATTTTTAACTCAAGGGAGTTCATGCGAGGGTAACGTCAAGCGTCTAGCATTTTATATGTTTTGTTATCTAATACCGTTCAATTCTGCATTTGATCCTAACTATATTCGATTTCGACTGCAGAGCCCTTCAGCGCTAGAGATACTCAAGTGGCACATGCGTGCGTATGGATATATTTTTGAAGAAAAGAGCTCTCTCATAGGTATTATGAAGCGTGGGGTAGTGTATTGTAATATGGAAAAATTGAAGCAGTTAAATAGCCGTATAACCGAGGACATCGGTAGACTTGGCGCCGAGAAGCAAGAACTTTTACAAAGGCAGCAGGAATTGCTGAAAATGAATGAAGAATTGTCTTTGTCTAATCAGCTCTTAGCCGAATCTAATCAAGATCTTGCCAGCGAAAGAGAGAACCTTACCCGTACTATTACTGAGCAGTTTGAAAGAGGTAGGTTTCTGGATGAAATTTTGGCCAGCTCTTCATGGAAGGTCACTGCACCCTTACGAAAAAGCAGGCGATTATGGTATTCGCTGATATGTGCTTTAAAAGTAAAGGCTGTAAAGGCAGGACATGCACTCAGAGTGATAAAGTCCGAGCCGCAGATTCTTTTACGTGCAATTCGCTATATTTTTAATAACGGATTTACGGCGTCCTCTAGCCGGGTAGATGATCTTCTCAATATTAAATATTCAGTGGAAACGTCTTTAAGTGGCTTTAAGCATCAAGCTGTCACTCATGTGTTAACAACAAAGCACTGTGTTTTCGTTGCTGAACTAATCAAGCGAAATATGGAAAAGGCAGGTTTTCTAACGGACATAATTTTTGAGGCACCTTTATGCGGTTTTGACTCCTCTCTTCATTTTGTCATTTGCCCACAAGTTTTCACGGTGCTACCGGGTAATTATGTGGCATTTCAAATGGAACAGTCAGTCAGCTCTCGTTGGTTTGAAGAAAGCTACATAAAACTGCTTGAAAATTCGTATGCGATCTTGGACTACTCTCTCCTAAATATTAAATTTCTTCAGGAAAAAGGCTTAAGTTTAAAGCAAATATATTATGTTCCGATCTCATATAATCCGTACGTTTCAGAATCTACTTGTCTGAGTAAGGAATATGATGTCCTTTTTTATGGCGATACAAACAACGAGCGGCGTCAAAGATACCTTGCTGCACTCCAGGGAAAATATACGGTAAAGGTCATTGATAACGTATTTGGCGAGTCTCTTTATCGGGAGATCGAAAAGGCAAAAATAGTTGTCAATATTCACTACTATGAAGACGCACTTCTCGAAACGACTCGTATTTATGAATGTCTTTCAAGGCATGCCTTGGTTGTTTCGGAGCGCAGTTCGGATATTACTGAGCATAGTAATCTTGAGGGTGTTGTAGAGTTTTCTAAGATTGGCGATATCGATGATATGGTGCGGCGAATCGATTATTGGTTGTCCAGCGAAACTCGCCGGGAAGAAAAAATTGCTAAAAATAAGCAGGCGCTGCTATTGGCTCCTGATTATTTTGAGTATTATTTCCATAGGTTTTTATTGGCCACCGATAGTATTTGTTTTGATAAGTTTTACGATATTGCTGGTCATAATGTAGAGTTTTATTCTGAGTTTGTGTGCCTTGGTCTTCCTGAGTCAACAGAGCGAAGAGCGGACTTTGAAAAAGATAACAGGGTAGGGTTTCAGTACTTTCCCGGATTGCGACATAATATGGGGTGGGTCGGGTGCGGGCTCAGCTATAAGTTTATTTTGCGCAAAGCTTATGAGCAGGCACTGAAGAAAATTACTATTTGCGAGGACGATGTTGAGTTTTGTGATGGCTGGAAAGAAAAGCTTGACCGAATTCACCAGCATCTCGAAGATCAAGGAGATAGTTGGGATATAGTCTCTGGCCTGATTGCTAACTTGCATGCTGAGACTAGTGTTAGAAAGATCGAGTCGATTGGCGGATTAGAGTTGGTTTATATCGATAAGATGACTAGTACTGTGCTTAATACCTATAGTTCAAGGGTGTTCGATAAGGTGATGAGGTGGGACGAGAATTATCGAGATCCTTATAAGAATACTATTGATCGATTTATTGAGAATCAATATGGCATCGATATTGTGACTACATCACCTTTTCTTGTCGGTCACAAAGAGGAGCTTATGTCGACGTTATGGGGGTTTCAGAACAGCCAATACACCGAGATGATTGCCACTAGTGAGTCACTGTTACGAGAAAAAGTAGATATGTTCAAATCGGAAAATATTTTGAATTGAGTGTCGTCACTTTATATCCTCGCCTGTCAGCCTAATAAAGTTTTTGATCATTGTGAGAGGGTTGACCTAGAGGCGGATTATTTCGAGATGAGAGCCTCCGATTAACTTGAAGCTTGCATGAGTGAGTTGAAAAAAATTGATTCAGATCCGGCTATAAGCCTTTGGGCTGCCGGCAGTAGTGGTTGATCCTTTTCGACTACTCGAGTGTGGGCGGTGATTCGATTTCGCCCCTTCAAGGAAATGTCCCACACAAGGCATTGCCCTGGTATCTGTGCATCAGCGGCGCCATAAACATGAAGGGGCCGCAGGCGTAGAACGTCGAGGTCATGCTCTGGCTGGTGTAAAGCAGCGGTTTTTCTACGCCATAGACGTTCTTGCCATAGGCAATTTCGCTGTAGGACTCACAGACCGGTAACTTGAGCGGGATCGGAATAATCACGACCAACAAGGTGGTGCCGCACCATTCGCGGGTCGAGGGCGATTTTTCCGAACGGGTAATCAGCGGTTTTTCGTTGTAAGAGGTGAGCTGATCGTGGGCGCTGGATTTGCTCGTGGTTTTACTGGTGGTGTCGACCCAGGCACCCACACAGCCCGTCAGGCTCAAGGCAAGGAATGCTGAAACAGAAATTTTTGTCATGACAAGCCTGGAAGAGGAAGGAGCATCAGCCCGCGGTCGTGCGTTGCGCTGAAGCGGTGGGCAATCATACGGGGCCCGTGGTGTTTTTCGAGCGACTTCGCATCTTCTTTACAGTCAGCCGTGCAATGGCTGCAGGTTGGCGCCTCTGTGGCCGGGCAAGCGCAATAGCTTGGGCGCCACAGCCGGATGTGGTGTTAAATACGCGCCCGGAAATACCCCGTGGCCAATGTCCAGTCGGCATGCTCCTGCTGTGGCGAGCTGCGTGGGGAAGGAATCTGCTCACATTCACACGGATGGAAACCCAATGCCCACACCTGCCCCACAACCTGTGTCTTCGGGCCCGTCACGCCTGCTTGTGGCCTCGTCACTGGTCGCCATTTTCGGTGTGCTGATCATGTTGCTGCGCATCGCCCAGCAAAACTACATGCTGGCCATCGGCGCGGCCTGGGTTGCCAACGGCCTGACGATGATCTTCCACGTCCTGTACTGGATGCGCTACGGCCTGTCTGGCGCTTGCAAGGCTGCGGTTATCCTGCAAATCGTGATCAGCGTGGCCCCGCTGTTTTTAGGGTCGTTCGGGATGGCCCTGGTGTTTCTCATGACCGGTGGTGAGCTGCGCTTTTGGTGAGGCGGACAATGCCGGAGTGAGCGTGCATTGGAGGGCGGCCAGCTTTTTTTGCCTTGTGCGCAGAGGCTTGGTCGCTGGGCCTGCAGTTGCGTACCCCCGATCTGGCATCCAGTGCGATATACAATGCCACGGCCGTGTTCTCCTCATAGAGGGTTATTCCGATGCTGCTACGACATCTGCGGTACTTGCTGGCGGTCGCCGACAATGGCGGCTTCACCCGCGCCGCGGAGGTGCTGCACGTTTCCCAGCCGACCCTTTCCCAACAGATCCGGCAACTGGAAGACAGCCTCGGCGTCAGCCTGTTCGACCGCACCTCGCGTACGGTCAAGCCGACCGATGCCGGCCTGGCCTACATCGCGTCCGCGCGTCGGGTACTGGTGGAGCTGGAAGCGGGCAAGCGGGCGTTGCACGACGTTAAGGACTTGTCCCGTGGCAGCTTGAGGCTGGCCATGACTCCGACCTTTATGCCGTACCTGGTGGGGCCGCTGGTCCGGGATTACATCAAGCGCTACCCGCATATCCATCTGGAGGTCTTCGAGTTATCGATGGACGACATCGAAATCGGGCTGGCAGATGATTCGCTGGATATCGCGATTGCGTTTGAGCAGGTCAGAAACACCGACATCGAATCGATCCCGGCGTTTATCGAAACCCTGGGCTTGATGGTCGGGCGCGATCACCCGCTCTACGACTGCCAGATCGCGTTGAGTGTCGAGCAGGTTGCGCAACTGGATTTCGCACTGCTGACCGCCGATTTCGCCACCCGTTTGTGCATCGACGAGTATTTCGCCACGGCGCAGATCACGCCCAAGGTGGTGATTGAGGTCAACTCGGTCAACACCCTGCTGGAAGTGATTCGCCACACCGGCGTCGCCACCATTCTTCCTGAGTCCATCGCCACCCAGGATCGTGGCCTGCACAAGCTGCTGTTGCAGGATAAGGTGCCCCAGCGTGGCGTCTCGATCCTCAGGCGTAAAAACAACTACCACAGCGTGGCGTCCGTCGCGTTTAAGGACCTGATGCTGGAAACGGCGGCGCTCAACTAGCTCGCGCCGTTATCCAAGGGTTGGCGGCCAATGCCTCACGCTGCCGCTTTGCCGATGCGGCTCTGCACGGCGCAGGTATCGGGGTGCTTGGCCAAGGGCTTGAAGCTGCGATGATCGGCGTCCAGGGCATCCACCGAACCGGTCTCGATGTCGTAGACCCAGCCATGCAAACTCAACAGGCCTTTTTCCTGAGCCAGGCGCACGCTGGGATGGGTCTGGATATTGGCCAGCTGGGCGATGACATTCTCCCGAACCATCGAACTCACCTTCGCCGCTTCGCTTGCGTGGGAGCGCGACTCGTTGATCACCTTCGCCGACTCGGCATGCTGCAACCAACCGGCGACAGCGGGCAGGTGATCCATGCATTTGCACTTGGCGACGGCCGTCATGGCACCGCAATCGGAATGGCCGCAAATCACAATATCTGTCACACCGAGCACCGCCACGGCGTACTCCACCGTCGCCGACACACCGCCCGGGTGCGGGCTGTAAGACGGCACGATGTTGCCGGCGTTGCGCACTACGAACATTTCACCGGGTTCTTGCTGGGTCAGCAGTTCCGGCACCACACGGCTGTCGGAGCAGGTGATAAACAACGTGCCGGGGTGCTGGGTGGTCGCCAGGTGCTTGAACAGGTCGGAGCGCTGAGGAAACGCTTCGCTTTGAAACTTCAGGAAACCGTCAATTAGCGCTTTCATAGAGATAGCTCGCAGTAGCAGGGGGAAGGGTGACGCTCAATTGGAGCAGCCGTTGCCGAGCACGCTGTACTCCAGGACGTGGGTCTGGCCTTGGGAGTCGCGGTACGTCATGTGCATTGGCGCCGGGCCGCACACATCTGGCACAGGCGACATGCTCAGCACTTGGGCGATGTCCAGGTGCATGCCGTAGGTGTAGGCAACCACGTCCGCAGGTGCCGCAGATGCCTGCGCATAGGCGCAGAGCGAGGTCGTCAGGGCCAAAGCGAAAAGCAGATTTTTTTGCATGATCAGTCCTCCAGTCAAAATTGGTGGTGGGAAAGAAGAGGCGTGCGTCAGGGTTTGCAGCGGGCCCGCAGCAACTGCGGGCCGGTGACAGGTCGAGGTGCGCCGTTAGAAAGGACGCAGCGGCAAGAACTTACCGTCGAGGGTGATCACGGCGCGGTGACCGCCTTCCGGGTCTGCAACTTTCTTCATGTCCAGCTTGAAGTTGATCGCGCTGATGATGCCGTCGCCGAACTGCTCATGCACCAGGGCTTTGAGGGTGGTGCCGTAGATCTGGATCATCTCGTAGAAGCGATAGATGGTCGGGTCGGTCGGCACGCCCGAGAGGCTGCCGCGCAACGGGATGACTTGCAGGCGGGCCACCGAATCGGCGTCCAGCTCGAGTTTTTCGCCGATCACCTTGGCCGCGCTTTCTGGCAATGGATGCTGGCCCAGCAGCGCCGCGGTGACATACGCCAAGCCAAGACCGGTGCCATCCGTCAGATCCTGCCAGGACAGGTTCTTACGCGCCTTGGCATCGAGGATGCCGGTGGTCAGTGCGAGGCTCATATCGTTGTAGGCGTGGGACTGTTGCATGGTGGTTCTCCTCTGGTTTGCAGGTCGGTGTTGCTGTGTGTGGAGCTATCTTCTGTCGTTTGATTGATAGCGTCCAAGACCGATATGCAATTCTTTATATAGGCATATCCTATAGTTTGGGCTCGAAGTTTTGGTCATCGGTGCAGGTGCAGGTGCAGGTGCAGAGGCGCAGGGAGGGGAGATCAGCTTGCGCTTGCGCGTGACCTTGTGGCCGATGCTTTCGATGTCGGCTTTCGCTCTGTTCAACATCAGGATGGTTATCTGGTGGCCCGGCCACCGCGATGTGCCTCTGCGCCCCCGAACGTTGGTGACTTTTTCCCTGGAGTGGCTCGCATTGCAGAACCAACTTCACGTTGCCTAAATGTCCGGAGCCGTAGGCGTTGGAGGCCATGGGATAAACGAAAGCCTCACCGCTGAAAAAACGAGGCGGCGGATGGGGTTTTGAAGGGGGATAGGTTTTTTGCAGGCATTAAAAAGCCGGCTTGTGGGCGGCTTTTTATGTTTGTTAAGTTATTAATTTGTATAGTATTTTTATTTTTTATTTTGTTTGTCCCCTCATCTGTCCCCCCATGCCTGCGACGCGTGACATTGAATGCTCAAGCTTTGGCTCGTGGTCGCAAACGGACATAGGCTTCTCTCGGTCAGATGAGCCTGGATGCAGCTTCAATGATCTCTGCCATACGCTTTAGGCAAAAATCGGCCAAGAGCACCGTTCAAGGGTAGTTGCTTAAACGGCTGCTTGGGTTTTTTCAAGTTCCAGCCCAGGATGATAGTGGTGGTCAAAAAAACAGTCACCACTTGATTGAAGTACCCTGCACCTTGATGAAGAGGCGGCATACTATCGACTATGGCTATGGCTATGGCTATGGCTATGGCTATGGCTATGGCTATGGCTCTGTCGCTAGAGCACTGACCGCCGTTAACCTTTGAGGAGTCACTGTGGCACGCATTCGCCGACTGAAAATCAGCAACTTCAGGTCTATCCAAGCGCTGGATTGGGTGCCTTCCCCCGGCATTAACTGCCTCATAGGCCCTGGCGACAGCGGAAAATCCACCATCCTCGACGCGATTGACCTCTGCCTTGGCGCTCGCCGAAGCAGCTCATTCGGCGATATGGATTTCTTCGCTCTGAACGTCGAAGTGCCCATCACCATCAGCGTGACGCTTGGCGATCTCCCTACATCGCTGATGGACATTGACCTGTACGGCGACTTCCTGCGTGGATTCAATCCCGAAACGGGAGCGGTCGAAGATGAACCGCGGGTGGGTATTGAGACTGTCATCACATTGCTTCTGCAGGTTGGTGCCGATTTGGAGCCTTCTTGGACGCTTTTCTCTGAGCGCGCGGAACTGCAGCAGCTTGAGCGCACCCTTCCCTGGAAAGAGCGAGCGGCAATAGCTCCCGCCCGCATTGGTAGCTTTGCGAGTTCGAACCTGTCATGGAGTCGTGGTTCGGTGCTCAATCGACTTACTGATGAACGAGCGGAGCTTGGTGCCGAACTAGCGCGCGCCGCCAGGCAGGCAAGAGCGAACTTTGGCAATCAAGCGGCCTCACATCTAATCCAGACGCTTGAGGTCGTGCAGCAGACAGCGCAGCATCTCGGCGTTTCGGTCGGGGCGATGCCACTGGCACTCCTTGATGCACACTCTGTGTCGATTGGCGAGGGGGCCATCGCGTTGCACAGCGAGACAGGCATTCCGCTACGCTCCCTTGGTACGGGTTCGTCACGCCTGCTAGTGGCTGGGCTTCAGAGGGCTGCGGCCAGCGCCGCGCCAATTGCTCTAGTCGATGAGGTGGAATATGGACTCGAACCTCATCGGCTAATGCGTTTCCTAGATTCTCTCGGCGCGAAGGACGCTGTAGCTCCGCTGCAGGTCTTCATGACGACGCATTCGCCGGTCGCGCTTCGCGAGCTGTCCGGCAGCCAGCTGTTCGTTGTTCGATCAGGGCCTGAACGCCACAGCGTTATGACGGCAGGGGGAGCCAATGAAGTACAGAGCACTCTTCGGACCGACCCGGAGGCGTTCCTCGCCAAATCCATCATCGTCTGCGAGGGGGCTAGTGAGGTAGGTTTCGCGCGTGGCCTTGACCAATGGTGGGTCAGCCTTGGGGCCACCTCGTTTCTGGCTCATGGAGGTGCTTACGTGAACGCTGGCGGGGGAAGTCCTGATAATAGCCTTATCCGCGGAACCGCACTTCGGAACCTAGGCTATCGCGTGTTGGTTTTTGTGGACGCCGACAAGCCGTCTACCGCAGGACTTGCGGAAGCATTCTTGGCCGCAGGTGGGCAAATTCTTACCTGGCGTCCGGGTCTTACTTTGGAGGATGAGATCTTCCGCCATCTCAGTGACCAAGCACTTGATGCCCTTCTGGCGAAAGCCGAAGCGATAGTGGGTGTCGAACTGATGAACGAGCATATTCAGACTAGGTCCCAAGGGCGCGTGACGCTGAACGACATCCAGGGTGAAAGACTCGTGGATGGCTACTCACCCGCGAAGCGAGAGCTACTGGGTACCGCATCCCGTATCCGCAACAGCGGGTGGTTCAAGTCGTTGACAACCTACCAGGAAGTCGCGAGGGACATCGTTGGCCCGTCTCTGCAGACGGCCGAAGCGGGCTTCATGGCCGTCACGAACCAGCTCTGGACGTTCACAAGTGCCCCTTGAAATCGACATCTTCGCCATCGAGCGTGGCTCAATAACAGCCCCCGCAGGTTGTGGGAAGACGCAGCTGATTGCTGACACGCTCATCGCGCATACGCAGAGCAAGCCCATCCTTGTCCTAACGCACACGAACGCTGGTGTTGCGGCTTTGCGCGCACGCCTGAGACGTGCAGGCGTTCCTAGCTCCGCGTATCGGGTCTCCACCATCGACGGGTTCTCGATGCGTCTCATCGCCAGGTTCCCGGCGCGAAGCGGCCACAACCCGCAAATCTTGGAGCTCCATCAGCCCAACGCGGACTACCCTGCAATTCGAGAGGCCGCCGGGCAGTTGTTGCACGCTGGCCACCTTGCCCAGCCTCTCCGTGCCAGCTACGCACGGTTGCTTGTCGACGAGTACCAAGACTGCAATGTCGTCCAGCATGCCATCGTGTCAGGTTTGGCCCAGGTGCTTCCGACCTGCGTGCTTGGTGACCCCATGCAAGCCATCTTCGGTTTCCGTGGCAATCGACTGGTGCATTGGGCGAACGAAGTTCAGCCCCAATTCCCGGCGGCGGGTGAACTGAGGATTCCGTGGCGCTGGCGACTGGCCGGTGCTGAAAACCTTGGGCAGTGGTTACTCGCCATCCGGCAACAACTTCAGGCTGGCCAGCCGGTGGACCTACGCACGGCTCCGGCAGAAGTACGTTGGGCTCAGCTGAACGCTGGAACCGAAGTCCAGCAGCGCCTAGTGGCCGCGAGAACTGAGGCCCCCAACGCTCAGGGCAGCGTCCTCATCATCGGGGACGCTATGAACGTGCAAGGCCGCCATCAGCTCACGAGCCAGACACCAGGGGCCATGGCCGTCGAAGCTGTCGACCTACGAGATCTAGTCAACTTCGCAAGGCAGTTCGACCTGCAAGGCGTCAATCCTCTGGCTCAGCTCGCCGAATTCGCTTCAAACGTGATGACCGGGGTTGGTGCCGCAAACCTACGAACGCGTGTCGAGTCTCTTCGTGGAGGACGGGCCCGAACGCCTCCGACCCCGGCTGAGGCCGAGGCCGTTGCATTCGTCGCGGAGCCAACGCTTGACAGAGCGCATCGTGTGCTCAATGCCCTCGCTGACCAGCCTGACTCACGCGTGTTCCGACCAGAAGTCCTGCACTGCTGTCGCTCTGCCATGCAAGCAGTGGCAGGAGGGGCATCCGACTTTCTGACTGCAGCGATTCAAGCTCGCGAACGCAATCGACATCTTGGTCGACCGATTGCACGACGTTCGGTTGGCAGCACTTTACTTCTCAAGGGCCTGGAGGCGGACGTCTCGGTGGTTCTGTATCCTGAGTTGATGACAGCCCAAAACCTTTATGTCGCCCTCACACGGGGCGCAAGGCAAGTAGTTGTGTGCTCTCCCACGGCCATACTCACGCCGGTGCGAAACGGCTGAGTTGTCTCGTGATCAGGGCGTAATTGGCAGGAGACTGGTATGCGTTGCTTAAGCTTGGTCGGGTTCCATGGATGGTCAACGTTGATTAGCACGCCCAGCGTCTGCAGGTGCAGTCCCTCACAGGCTGCATCGGTGGCGACCATTAGCCGAAGCTTACGATCTGGCACGATGCGCTTGAGGGTTTCACGGTCGATGAACGCGAGGTGCACGACTGGATACTGGCAAGAATTGAAGAGCGCGGCCTAGCAGAGAGCTCTTCAGCCCGATCTGGTCGTCTGAATGTGGCCAGCTAAAAATTAATCACTGCGCCATGACCGGCCTGTAGCTGGTCATGGCGTTTATGCCGCTTTGGGAAAGCCTGTCTTCTCAGCTAACTCCCCCAAAAGGTGGTTTGGAAAATCTCTTGGTAGGCTTGGGAATGTTGCTCCTCATCTCCCCGTCTGGCCGTGAGGAGCCATCTGAGACGGTGCTGCTTCTAGTTATATAGTTATTAACTATCGATACATAAAATTCAATAGGCAGTATGATCCAGCTACACAGCACCTACTGCTCAGACTAGCGATACGTCTTCGGTTAAAAAGTACACAGAGCACGTACCTGATATGCGAACAACCAATCAGGTACACCACCATGACCAAGCGCAACACCTACACCTACCTTTCCCAGTCCGACATCGCCATTCAGATTGAACGACTCGTCCAGGCCATCGAGCAGCATGACAGCCCAGCCTTTCGGTTCAGGCAAACCCGCACAGGTTATGAGCGAGTTGAGGAGACCAGGCTCTCCAGATACTTCACTCACATCCGGCAGATGATGGATCTGTTCGATGACCGAGTTGAATACCGCTACAGCGAGCACCTGCGAGCGTTTTGGGAAGCATGCCAGGACATTGGACTGGAGCGTCATCCTGATGGTCCTGTCTGCTTGAATGAAAGGGGTACGGCTTGGCTCGACCACCACCACAGCATGAACGTCTTGGTTGCTCGGATCCGTCAGTTGACTCGTGAGCGATGGTATCTCCGCAGGAAGGATGACCTCCGCCTCCAGGCTAAGAAGCAGGAGGGAAGCGTCACCGATTACGTTGATGCTGTGCTTGATCGTTACTCTCGCACCACAATAGTCAGGGTCAATCTGTACTACCTCTCGGAAGCGCAGGCAAGGTTACGTGTCGAGCATGTATTCGACGACCTGGATCGGCTGATTGCTGAGCGTGAGCGCAATCCGATCTTCGACCTTGAGACTGGTTACATCTGCAGTGTTGAACAGGGTGAAGACCGGGGATACCACATCCATGCGGCTTTCTTCTTCAACGGTAATGAAGTGCGCGGAGACATCTATAAAGCCAAGCAGATTGGTGAGCTGTGGGAGCGGATTACGCGGGGGCAGGGCTACTTCAATAGCTGCAATCACGACAAGGAAAAGTACGGAGACAAGTGTGGTATCGGCATGATCCTGCGGAGCGATCGAACGATTCGGCGCAATGTTCATAAAACGGTGCGTTACCTGGTCAAGGACGCTCAGCAATTACGGTTGAAGCCGCTCCGTGGCAAGTGCCTGCGCAAAGGATTGCGACGGTAGCTATCTACCTGAAATCTTTACAAGTCGCAGCCCTCGTGCTGGTTCTCAGCTCCCTGACCGGTTAAGGTTCTGCCATCAGCAACACCACCACCGCAAGGAGGCTCCGGGGCGATCATCGCCTGACAAACCTCCCTGCGTTCACCCGTTTAAAGGATTCCTGCGTGAACCAGCAACAGCAAAATCTCGCCGATTTCATCTGGAACGTGGCCGATGTGCTACGTGGCGATTTCAGGCAGTCCGAGTTCGGTCGCATCATCCTGCCTTTTACTGTGCTGCGTCGTCTGGAGTGCGTGCTGGAACCTACCCGCGACAAGGTGCGCAGCCAGTTTCTGGCAATGCACGCCAGCGGCGTGGATATGGATTTGATTCTGCCTACCACCGCCGGGGCTACCTTCTATAACGTCTCGCAGTTTGCTTTGGAAAGCGTCGGCTCCACCAGCACCCGCGCCAATCTGGAAAATTACATCGCCAAATTTTCGGCCAATGCCCATCAGGTATTTCAGCACTTCAATTTTGCTGATTGGCTTAGCCGACTGGAAACCGCCAACCTGCTGTACCTATTGACGCAGAAGTTCGCTAGCATCGATTTGCATCCCAGCGTTATCAGCAACCACGAAATGGGTCTGGTGTTCGAGCATCTGATCCGAAAGTTCGCTGAGTCCGCCAACGACACCGCCGGAGAGTTCTTCACCCCGCGTGACGTGGTGCGTCTTGCAACTACGTTGATCTTCGCACCCGACCATCAGGCGCTGAATGGCGAAGGCGTGGTGCGCACCGTGTATGACTGCGCTGCTGGTACGGGCGGCTTCCTCTCCTCAGCCATCGAGCAGGTGGCTGAGTGGAACCCCAATGCCCGCCTGGTGCCTTACGCTCAGGAATTGAACCCGGAAACCTACGCCATCTCGGTGGCGGACAAGTTGATTCAGGGTTATGACACCAAGAACATCAAGCTAGGTAACACCCTTTCCAGCGACCTGTTGCCCCATGAGCAGTTCGACTACTGCCTGGCTAACCCGCCGTTCGGCGTGAAGTGGGAGAAGGTGCAGAAGCAGGTGCAGGACGAGCAGGCCAGTCTTGGTTTCGCCGGGCGCTTCGGTGCCGGCCTGCCACGAGTGGGCGATGGCTCACTGCTGTTCCTTATGCACCTACTGTCCAAGCGCAAGCCGGCAGAGCAGGGTGGCACACGGATCGGTATCGTCTTGTCCGGCTCTCCGCTGTTCAATGGCGGTGCGGGCTCCGGCGAATCGGAGATCCGTCGCTGGATTCTGGAGAATGACTGGCTGGAGGCGATCATCGCCCTGCCCAACGACCTGTTCTACAACACAGGCATCGGCACCTATATCTGGGTGCTGTCCAACCATAAGGAAGCCGCGCGCAAAGGCCAGGTGCAACTGATCGACGCCACCGCCATGCACGCGCCCATGCGTAAAAGCCTGGGCAGCAAGCGTAAGTTTCTCGCTGAGGAGCAGATCGCAGAAATTGCCAAGCTGCATGAGGCCGGTAAGAACGGTTCGAACAGCAAGGTGTTTGCCACCACCGACTTCGGCTACCGGCGCATCACCGTCGAGCGCCCGCTGCGCCTGCGCTTCTCGGTCACGCCGGACAAGCTCGCCGCTTACCAGGCCACCAAGGGTGCCGATCAGGTTGAAGAGTTCGCTAACGTTTCCGGCAGCTTCGATAACTTGCCGGCCTTCCTCAACGCCGCTGGCATCAAGAAACTCAGCAAAGGCGCGCTGAAAGCCGCATTGGCCTGCTTCGGCGAGCGTGCTGCCGAAGCCCAACCGGTACTGGACGACAAAGGCAATATGCAGGCGGACAGCGACCTACGCGAGTTCGAGAACGTGCCGCTCAACCAGTCCATCGACGAATACTTCGCCCGTGAAGTGCTGCCGCACGTGTCGGATGCCTGGATCGATACCGGCAAGCTTGATGCGAAGGACGGCCAGGTCGGCATCGTCGGCTACGAGATCAACTTCAACCGCTACTTCTACGTCTACCAGCCACCGCGTGCGCTGGCTGAGATCGATGCCGACTTGAAGGCAGTGGAGGCGGAGATTGCCGCGCTGCTGGGTGAGGTGACGGCGTGAGTCATTACAAGCCGTACCCGGTGTACAAGGATTCCGGGGTGGAGTGGTTGGGGCAGGTGCCGGGGCATTGGGCTGTCTCGCCACTCAAGTACGTCGTGACTTTCCGTAGCGGAGGCACTCCCAGCAAAGACAAGCAGGAATTTTGGGATGGCGATATCCCTTGGGCCTCGGCCAAAGACCTCAAAAAGGAACAGCTTGAGGACACGCAAGATCATCTGACAGAGCTGGCGGTTACATCTGGTGCTGCATCTCTGGTTCCTGCAGGAAGCGTTTTGGTTGTGGTCAGGGGAATGATTCTGGCGCGGATATTTCCGGTGGCTGAAGCCATGGTGCCGATGGCAATCAATCAAGATTTGAAGGCTCTGCATGCGTCGTCGAAGCTGGATGGGAGATTTCTGGCTCATTTGCTCAGAGGCTTGGCAGATGAGTCGCTGTGCCGTCTTGAGGAGGCCGGGCATGGAACAAAGGCTCTCCGTATGGAGGCATGGACATCCATGCAGCTCACAATTCCACCCAGCGAGGAGCAATGCGCAATTCTTTCCCACCTCGATCGCGAAACCGTCCGCATCGACGCGTTGGTGGAGAAGAAAGCCCGCTTTATCGAACTGCTGCGCGAAAAGCGCCAGGCGCTGATCACCCATGCCGTCACGAAGGGTCTCGATCCGAATGTGAAGATGAAAGACTCCGGCGTAGAGTGGCTGGGAGAGGTGCCTGAGCATTGGGCCGTCTGCAAGCTGAGTTTCCGATACTCAGTTGAGCTAGGGAAAATGCTCGACGAGAAAAAGCTCACCAAGACTAGCCTGGTTCCTTACCTTAGAAATCAGGATGTGCAATGGGGGGCCATCAATATCCAAAATCTTCCTGAAATGGATATTCATCCGGCGGAGATTGAACGTTATACCGTCATGGATGGGGATTTGATGGTCTGCGAAGGTGGGGATGTAGGGCGTGCAGCTATCTGGAGGGGTGAAAGCTCTGTTTTCGGCTACCAGAAAGCTCTACATCGTTTGCGTCCGCGCTTACAAAACACGGATACGGCAGAATTTTTCTTCTTTTCACTTCTTACCGCAAAAAAGCGCGGGGTTTTTGAGGAATCGGATTCCAAGGCAACTATTGCGCATCTGCCAGCTGAGAAGTTTCGCCAATACCGGTTTGCTTTTCCGCCAAAGCGTGAGCAGCGAGAAATTGCAGATCATGTTCGCATTGAGTCCGATAGCCTTGATGTTTTGCTAACTAAAACCGCGCGCAGCATTGCTCTACTCAAAGAACGCCGCTCCGCCCTAATCACGGCCGCCGTCACCGGCCAAATCGACCTGCGGGAGGCCACATGAACCCAGGCCGCAGCATCCGTTTGTTTCTGGTGGACGGTACGCCCAATGGACTTCTTACTGCCGAGATCATGAACTGGACCGGCCATGTTCTCACCGGCCCGCGCAGCAAGCTGGCCGAGCTGGTGCAGCGTCCCGAGTGCGGGCGAACCGGCGTGTATTTTCTGGTCGGCCCCGACCCGGATAACAATCTGCGCTCCAAGGTGTATATCGGCGAGTCGGATGACGTGGCCAAGCGCCTCAAACAGCACAACCGCCCGGAGGCCTCCGAGGGTACGGCGGGCGGCAAAGACTTCTGGGAAAAGGTTTGTCTGGTCACCAGCAAGGACCAGAACTTGACCAAGACCCATGTGAAGTATCTGGAAAGCCTGCTGATCAGCATCGCTAACCAAGTCGGCCGCTGCGAGCTGCTTAATGGCACTGCGCATGATTATGGCAGTCTGCCGGAGTCCGACCGCGCTGATATGGCCTTCTTCCTAGAGCAGATCCGTACCGTGCTGCCGGTGCTGGGCTTCGACTTTCTGCGTGAGCTGACCAAGCCTTCCGCTGCCGTCAGTACCAGCCCGGCCATTCCAGTCAGCCACTCGCCGCGCTTCAATCTGGAGGTGCCGCGTTACAGCATCAGCGCGCAAGGGCAGGAAATCGACGGCGAGTTCTTTGTGCTCAAGGGCTCTAAGGCCCGCGCCGAGTGGGTGGGTACCGAGCGTGGCTACCAGGGATTATTCAAGCAACTGGTCGGCGAAGGCGTCATGGTCGCACAAGGCAGCAATAACCTGGTGTTTAGCGACGACTATGCCTTCAGCAGCCCCAGCGCTGCCGCCGCCGTGGTGTGTGGCCGTTCCGCCAATGGGCGCACCTCCTGGGTGGTTGAGGGCACGGGGCAAACCTACGCAGCCTGGCAGGATCAGCAGTTAAACAGCGTTACCCCCGAACCGGAGGCAGAATGAGCAAGCCAGACACTTTTCTGTGCAGCTCAGCGAGTCAGTTGTCGGGCACCCATAATTTTAGGAGGGCGTCATGACCTTGGAACGTAATGCCGATTACCTGATCAGCTTGGTCAGGGAGCTGTGTAAGCTCCCGGCCGAAACCCCGTGGCTGGAGTTCAAACACAACAACGCCGATCCACAGGAAATTGGTGAGTACCTAGCTGCTTTATCCAATGCGGCAGCTCTGGACGGCAAGAGCAATGCCTATCTGGTCTGGGGTGTGAGTGACAAGACCCATGAGATTGTCGGTACTACTTTCAAACCGCACAGCGCGAAGAAAGGTAACGAGGAGCTCGAAAGCTGGCTGCTGCGACTGCTGAGTCCTCGGCTGCATTTTCGTTTTCATGCCTTCGAAGTCGACGGCAAACCTTTGGTTTTGTTGGAAATCCCCAGCGCACACAGTAAGCCGACGACCTTTGAGGGGCGTGAGCTAATCCGGATTGGCTCGAACAAGAAACCGTTGAAAGACTTCCCTGAACAAGAGCGTGCGCTCTGGCGAGTATTCGACCGAACCCCCTTCGAGGAGCTGTCGGCGGCAAGCAATCTGGATGCTTCTGAGGCTTTGGCCTTACTTGATTACCCTGCTTATTTCCAATTGCTGGGGCTTCCACTGCCTACGGATCAGAGCGGTATTCTCAGCCGTCTGCAAGAAGATGGCATGCTGCGTTGTGATGCGGCCAAGCGCTGGGAGATCACCAACCTCGGCGCGATTTTGTTTGCCCGTGAGTTGCAGAAATTCAAAGGGCTAGCGCGCAAGGCGGTGCGGCTGATTGTTTATGAAGGCAAGGGGCGTCTGAAAACCGTACGTGAGCAGCAGGGGCACAAGGGCTATGCCAGCGGTTTCGAGGGGTTGATTGATTTTCTCAGTGCACTGCTACCTCGAAATGAGGTAATTGGAAAGGCCCTGCGCAAGGATGTGCCGATGTACCCGGACTTGGCAGTGCGTGAGCTGATTGCCAATGCCCTGATCCATCAGGATTTCTCTGTGTCGGGTGCAGGCCCTATGGTGGAGATTTTTGATGACCGCCTTGAGATCACCAATCCCGGTGAGCCTCTGGTCGATGTTGATCGTTTTCTCGATAGTCCGCCTCGCTCACGCAATGAGGCGCTGGCCTCTTTTATGCGACGCGTCGGCATCTGTGAAGAACGGGGTAGCGGCGTGGACAAGGTGGTTTCCGATACGGAACTCTATCAATTACCACCGCCGCGCTGGGAGCGCCCTGATGGCTCTCTACGGGTCGTACTGTTCGCTCACCGAGCACTCAAGGACATGGACAAGCAGGAGCGGGTATATGCCTGCTATCTGCATGCTTGCCTGCGTTATGTGCTGCGTGACCCGATGACTAATACGACGCTGCGTGAACGCTTTGGAATCGATGCCAAAAACAGTGCGATGGCATCGCGGATTATTCGGGACGCAAAAGAGGTACAGGTTATCAAGCCCTATGAAGAGGGACAGTCCAACAAAAACTCACGCTATCTGCCCTACTGGGCTTGAGTGGCGTTGTATTTGACGGGTATTTGATTCGTCGTCTGTTGGGCGGCATATTTTCAAGGCTAAAGCCTCTAAATCATTACGCTTGCGGCGTTAGCCTGATGTTTTTTGTATTTGATGGGTATTTGACTGGTGGCTCAGCTTGTCGGCACCGAGCATTAGACGAACTCAAGACCAACTTTAGACAAACTGCCTCTCTCAGATAGGGGCGGGCCAGACGAAGGATCGCCCCATGAGCCACATCCACCACGAATGCGAACTCGAACGCCATATCGTCGAGCAACTGGCTGCTGCTGGTTGGTTGGTCGGCAAGTCCGCCGACTATGACGCGGCGCGGGCGCTGTTCCCTGATGATGTGCTCGGTTGGCTGGAGGAAAGCCAGCCGCAGGCCATGGCCAAGTTGCATGCCATGAACGGTACTGGCACTCGCGATGTGGTGCTGGATCGGCTGGTTAAACAACTGGAAAACAAGGTCGATGGCGGAACGGTGAATGTGCTGCGTTACGGCTTCGCCGTGGCCGGTGGCGGCACCTTAGCCATGAGCCAGGGGTTACCGGAGGATGATCGCAACGAGACGGTGATTCAGCGCTATGCGAGCAACCGCCTGCGCGTGGTACCGCAGCTGCGTTTCTCGTTGGACAAGACCGACGAGATCGACCTGGCCTTCTTTATCAATGGTATTCCCGTGGCTACGGTGGAGCTTAAGACCGACTTCACCCAGTCGGTGCAGGCTGCCATGCAGCAGTACCGGATGGACCGCAAGCCGGAGCGCAAGAGTGGCGGGTTTGAACCGCTGCTGACCTTCAAGCGTGGTGCAGTGGTGCACTTCGCCATGAGCGACAGCGATATCCGCATGACCACCAAACTGGCCGGGGATTCGACTTTCTTTCTGCCGTTTAACCGGGGAAACGATGGCGCGGCGGGTAATCCACCCGGCGACAATGACAGCTACCCGGTGAGCTACCTTTGGAAGCGGGTGCTGCAGAAGGATAATTGGCTGCACATCTTCCATCGCTACGTGCTTCAGGAGCGCAAGGAAGCCCAGGATTTGAACGGCAAGACCTACTTCAAGGAAGGTTTGATTTTCCCGCGCTTCCATCAGTGGGAAGGCGTAACCAAGATGATCGACGCGGTGCGCATCGAGGGTGCCGGGCAGCCTTATCTGATCCAACACAGCGCTGGCTCGGGCAAGACCAATACCATTGCCTGGACGGCGCATTCGTTGATCCGCGTGCGTCGCCCGGATGGCGAGCCGTATTTCCATAGCGTGATCGTGGTCACTGACCGCCAGGTGCTGGATCAGCAGTTGCAGGATGCCATCCAGCAGATCGAGCACCAGGCAGGGGTGGTGTGCGCCATCGACCGTCAGCAATCCAGCCTCCCCAAGAGCCAGCAGTTGGCCAAGGCAATGCTAGACGGCGTGCCGATCATCGTCTGTACCCTGCAGACTTTTCCCTATGCACAGAAGGCCATTCTAGGTGAAACCAGCCTGCGTGACCGTCGTTTCGCCATCATTATCGACGAGGCGCACAGCTCCACTGGCGGCAGTACCGCCGATGACCTGCGCTATGTGCTGACCGGGCAGAGTGAGGACGAGTGGGACAGACTGAGCAAAGAGGAGCGTTTATCGGTATGGCAGTCATCGCGTAGCCGACCGGGCAATGCCAGCTACTTTGCCTTTACCGCCACGCCCAAGCATTCGACTCTAAGTTTGTTTGGCCGCCCGCGAAATGCGGCGCAGCCGGTGAACCAGGAAAATCCTCCGGCACCGTTTCACCTTTACACCATGCAGCAGGCCATCGAGGAAGGCTTTATCCTTGATGTGCTGAAGAACTACACCGGCTATAACGTGGCGTTCAAAATCGGCAGCGAGTTTGTCGACGACAAACGTGTGGACGAGAAGAGTGCCCGGCGCAAGCTGGCCAAGTGGCTGTCACTGAATCCGGTGAACGTGGGGCAGAAGGTCGAGCTGATCGTCGAGCACTTCCGCAAGAACGTTGCACACTTGCTCGGTGGTCAGGCCAAGGCCATGGTGGTGACCAGCTCGCGTGCCGCTGCGGTGAAGTACCACTTGGCGCTGCTGGACTACTGCCAGCGCAAGGGCTACGACAACGTGCAGGCGATGGTGGCGTTCTCCGGTGAGGTGCCCAATAGCGATGTGCAGGAAACCGGCCTGCCTGCGGATCACCAGTTCAGCGAGACCAACTTAAACCCCGGCCTCAATGGCCGCGATATGCGAAAGGTGTTCGACACCCCGGATTACCGGGTGATGATCGTTGCCAACAAGTACCAGACCGGCTTCGACCAACCCAAGCTGGTGGCAATGTACCTGGACAAAAAAATCTCGGGTGTGGAGGCAGTGCAGACGCTGTCGCGGTTGAATCGAACCTTCCCCGGCAAGGACAAGACCTACGTCATCGACTTTGCTAACGAGGCAGAAGAGATCCTGGCAGCGTTCAAGACCTTCTACCGTGATGCTCAAGTGGCAGATATTCAGGACCCGAACATTGTCTACGACATCAAGCAGCGCTTGGATGGCATGTTCATCTATGAAGCCGCTGAGGTCGAGGCGTTTGGCGAAGCCATCGTGAATCGCAATGTCACTCACCAGAAGCTTTATTCGCTGACTCAATCAGCCACCGACCGTTTCAATGGCAAGCTAAAGACCCTCAACGATGGCATCGACCAGTGGGAAAAGGCCTGGGAGGCCGCTCACGACAACGGTGACGAAAAGGGGATGGAGTACTCCGACGTACAACGGGCGGAGTACTGCATGGGTCGTGATGAATTGATGATCTTCAGCGAGAGCCTGACCAAGTTCGTCCGCACCTATGAGTACATTGCTCAACTGGTGGAGTTCGGCGACCCTGCGCTGGAAGCTTTCGCCAGCTACGCTCGGCTGCTGCGTAAACGCTTGAAGGGCGTCAGCGCCGAACAGGTGGATCTGGATGATCTCAAACTCAGCCACTACAAGATCAAAAAAGGAGAGGGGCTGGCAGGGCTTTCAGCCGTGGGTGAGGCACCTGAGCTATATGGCATCACCGATAACGGCTTGCGCGACGCCCGCGACCGGGAGAAAAAATACCTCACCGAGCTGATCGAAAAGCTCAATAACGCTTTCGGCAAAGACATCACCGATACAGATCAAGTGGCATTCGCGGTGCATGTGTCCGAAAAGCTGCGTGGCGATACCGTGGTCATGGCTCAGGTGCAGAACAACACCATGGACCAGGCGATGAAGGCTGACCTGCCGAGCAAAGCCATCCAGGCCATTGCCAGTGCAATGAGCAGTCACACTAGCATGGCGACCAAGCTGCTGAGCGACGAATCCACGCGAGATGTGTTCCTGACGGTCGTGTATGAGCTGCTGAAGAAGGATGCGGGAATAGAGTTGTTGAGCTCGACTAGAACGAGCATTTAACCAAAAAAGTTATGGCAGGACCTGGCATGCAGTCTGCGTAGAGCCAGAGAACATAAAAGGAGTTTTCGATGGAATTGAACGCACCTGCCACCACTGCTGCTAAGGCATGGCTAAGTGAACTCCTGTTCATCCGGACTATGTTTAAAGGTCCTGACGGTAAGCCACTCTACAGCTATCACGTTACTGAGTCTGAGTATCGGTCACTAATTGAAATGTTGAGCAGCTACTTTAGAAGAGGCTCAGTACAAAACTACTCAACTCACCTGGCTGCTTGCTTTTGCCTGTTTGTCAGTGAGCAGTATCGGCGCGACTACAACAGCTCATGGTCATGGTCGGGGCCGGAAACAATACTTGGGATCTCCTTGTCCCCGCAGCAGCATGCCAGCCTGACAAGTAGCGGGCTGGCGTACTGGAGTAGACCGATACGCTTTCGTGAGAATAGTCGCGACTGGCTCGGCTCTCTATTTGCCGAAGGCGGCCTTCCTTGGCCACTGGTGCAAAGTGAGTCGCACGGATTTGGACGGGCTGTGCGCAGGGGGATCAAGCACTTCTATCGCACTGAAGGTAACCGCAGAACAACAGCGGATTTGATGGCGGACTTCGAAAATGAGCTACCGCTCATCTTCCGCAACTTGGAAACGCGACGGCTGCTGGCGGGCATCGTTGATCAGCTCATGTATCTGGTCGAGCACTACCCCTTGAAGGATCAACAGGATCCAGCCAACTACCTAGATAAGGTCGCACCAGGCTGGACGGATGCCTTCCCAATTCCGCTGGATGAAAGCAACTCCCGCACGCTGCTCAATGATTGGCTACGCGATGCAGGACAGAAACGTCAGGAGCGCAAGGAGGCCTTAGAGAAGGCCAGGGTCTTCACTTGCGAGCATTTTCTGTATGGCACATTGCCTCAGTGGTTGATCCGCACCGAATTGATCCTGCCTCAGGAGGCAACATTCGTAGTCGATCCGACGAGTCTGGGCAGTACCCGCCTTGAGTTGGCTTATTACGAAGGTGAAAGGCTCTTGGCCAGAGGTCCCGCCGTTTACGGCCAGCTCACTGAACAAGGCTTCAAGGTCCGCTTCTCCAACCCTCAGGTCACACTCGAACGTCGCAGACTTGACGAGCCGCTGAGCCTTCGGTTGCTGGATAACGGGCGAATGGTTCATTGCCAGTTCTTCGATGGTAGTGCCCTCGACTACCACGACATACCCTTGATTTTCGAGAATCGCTCCGAACGCTGGCAACTGGTCGCTTCGTCCAGTTGCTCGCTGTCATCCGGATTGGTTCGACTCCGAGTCCCCCCGGGCTTTGCCACCAATTGCGAAGGTGGCGCTGCAAATTTTCTGCTCGAGGATCAGGAGAACGGCCTCTGGCTGGAGGCAAACGTCAACCTATCTCTGGTAAGGGGGGATGACCACTATCAGGTCGAGCTGAATCAGGCAGACAACGATGACGCTAAACCAACTCTCACGGGTATATTTGCACTTTACGAAAGCTCTCCTGCGATGGTCTACCTTGGCTGGCCCAACCTAGAACTGCCTGAAGGCTACCCTCATGCCAGAGAGGACTTGCTTGAGTTCGTCAATGGCGAGCTACTGGACCGTCAACGTAGCAGCCGTTGTGGCTCAGCTCGTTATACCTTACGCACCCGCTCGGGCAAGACACTATTGCAGCGCCGTTTCGGTGTCCTACCCAGAGATTTCAATCTTTCGCTATTCCCGGGAGTACGAGAACAGCCTGCACGTCTCCAGATCAAAGGGGTTGCACAACTAGATTTACACGTCGTCAGCAATGCTCTGGTAGTGGAACGGGACGAAAATTCACTTTACATGCGCCACCAAGGTGAGGCCCCCCCTTCGACCTTTGTTCTCGAATTAGGCCAAGGACTGCCGTCTCTCCAGCTTCACCTGCCCTATCCTTACCAGGGGGCACGCCTGCTGGATCAATATGGCAATCCGTCGCGAGCCAGGGAGTTGATATTGGCCGATCTGATGGGCCATCGCATTTCACTGACCTCAGGTCTTACCCAGGGACAGAACTTCCATATGCAGCTGGAGCTGATATGCGCGGAACAGCCGCATCCGCAGCGGACATACAGCATCCGGGTTGGCTCAGCACCTGTAATGCTCAACCTGTTCAGCTACTTAGGCGACATGCAGAACATGTTGGGGGCAGTGGATGAACAGGATGCCTACATCAGATTTTCTCTGGAAACTGAACAACCGCTGCTGAAGCTCGATATACGCCGCTATGGTGGCCAGCTGCAGTGGGAGGGACGGCATGCCTTCTACGTGAGTGGCGTTTCTAATACCTCCGTACTGGATGGCGTGCAGGCTGAAGCCATGCTCCTATCCGACCCCAAGCGTACCCCGTTGCAATTGACCGAGAGGACCAGCGAAGCCGTTGGCATCGGCAGCTTTGAGATACCGCAAGCCATGCAGCCCCGTGGACCGTGGCTGATCTACCCGGCAGAATCCTCAAGCATTCGCTTTCGCCCGGCTTTATACGTGGTACCTGTCAATGGCTTGGATACCGCCGCTGAAATATGCTCACTGCACCGTGCTGCAGAGGTTTTTCACCCTGAGCACAATCCGCATGCCATCGACCAACAGATTGCAGCCATGGCGTACGATTTCAACCACAGCGGCTGGCAGTACTTGGCTGACTTGAAGCAGAACTACCGCCACCTGCCACTCTCTTCCTTCGAAACCTGGAAGGCTCTTTCGCGCAATCAAGAGGCGTTGAGTTTCTCGGTGTTTCGCCTTGAGATGGATGAGTCGTTCTGCGCACGCATCCGCGATGAACTCTCCGTCATCTGGGAAACCATCCCGCTTCCACTGTGGGCACAGGCCTATCGACTGTTCCACGACTATATGCGACTGACCGGACTTCCTGACGCACTGGTCAATACTCTCGTCTCGAAGCGCGCCGAGGCACTGCGTTGCATCGTTTCCGGCTTCGATTACCTTGGGGACTACCTAAGCACTGGCAATTGCAGCTCATTAAAGAAGCTACCTCTGGAGCAGGTTCTGCCGGCTTGGTATCAGGGCCTAAGGCACCTGCATGAAGCCAATCGGAACTGGCCTACCTTGCTGGGCAGCGAACTTTCCAGCTGGATTGACAGGCAGTTGCTGCCGCCTCTGGTGAAAGCTCTTTCGCTGGCGGAGTTCACCGATGCAGTGGCCTATCTACCGATCTTCATGGCTTTTGTCACCGCTGGACGGGCCAAAATCACCGACTTGCCAGCAACGCCGGCCTATTTGAAATTTGCTATCCGTCTGGTTGCCGACTTCGACCGCCAAGGCTGGTTCATACCGGTACATGCCTTGGTGGTGTCCTATTTACTCGCCTCGCAGAACGAGGCATAAGGAGTTGCAATGCATTTTTTTAGGGATTTGATTCAGCAAAGCCTTGAACGTACCCGCGAGGCGACGCTGGGTGTTCTGGGCATCAATCATCCGGGCCTTCGTCAGCATCTGAGTCAAAGTATGGTGAACGAGCTTGGGGCCGACGGTTGTTTCCTGGCCCCACCAGTGTTCGAGCACACTTTTGGCTGGAAGGAGTCCAAGCTGCGCCTGCAGGATCTGCAGGATGAGCAGCTACTGTCATCCTGCCTGCTTGATACATTGGAGAATGCGCCGGCTTACCAGTTCCCGAGAACTGCACATCCCTACGTTCACCAAGTGCAGGCTTGGCGTACCCTGCGCGACGAAAAACCGCGCTCGGCCGTCATCACTACCGGCACCGGCTCGGGCAAGACCGAATGTTTCATGGTGCCGATCCTAGAAGATCTGGTTCGCGAGCATGAGTGCAGTGCGGCAGCCCTGGTGGGCGTCCGCGCTCTATTCCTCTACCCACTCAATGCCCTGATCAACTCCCAGCAGGAGCGCCTTGACGCCTGGACTCGCAAGTACAGCGATAACATCCGCTTCTGCCTTTACAACGGCAAGACCGAAGAGCGCGCCGACAAAGTCCGCAAGGAACAGCAACAGAAGCCCAATCAGATCCTGTCGCGGGAACTGCTACGCAGGGAGCCCGCTCCCATCCTGATGACCAACGCCACTATGCTGGAGTACATGCTGGTACGCCAGGTCGACAGCCCGATTCTGGAGATCTCGAAGCAGCAACAGTCACTACGCTGGATCGTCCTCGACGAGGCTCATACCTACGTGGGTTCCCAAGCAGCCGAACTGTCCCTATTGCTTCGCCGGGTAGTCCAGGCTTTTGGAATGCAGTCCGAGCAAATTCGTTTCATCGCTACCTCGGCCACTATAGCTGGCGCTGATGCCGAAGAGCGACTGAAACACTATCTGGCAAACCTTGCAGGTGTTGCACTTGATCAGGTTGAGGTCATAGGCGGCTCGCGCGTTTGGCCAGATCTTGCGTTCGACTCGCCAGGCGAAGACATCGCCCTTACGACCATCTGCGATATCGAGCCGGACGCCGAAGTATCTCCTACGCGCTTTGAGGCATTGTGCCAGAGCAACATTGCTCGGCGCCTGCGTCACGTCGTGATCACCGCTCTCACGCCACTTGACCTTAACGACCTGATAGCTGAGGTTGCTGGGCATTTGCAGGGAGGCACCCGGCTCGAACAGCAGCGGGAGGTGCTCGACTGGCTCGACACCATGACCGGTACTCACCCGGATAAAAGCCAGCCTCCGTTTCTCAAGCTTCGGGTTCACCTGTTCCAGCGCATGCTTCATGGCCTCTGGGCTTGTGTCGACCCACAGTGCAGAGCGAAATCCAGTCATCTGCAGGACTGGTTGTTCGGTAACGTATATGTGAACCAGCGAGCACGCTGCGAGTGCCATGCCCCGGTGTATGAGTTGGGTTTCTGTGATGACTGCAAGACACCTCACCTTCTGGCCGAGGATCGCAACGGTGAGTTGCACCAGCCTAGTCCCTATGCGGGTGACGAGTTCGCTCTCAACCACGAACAGGGCGGCGAGGACTCACCTGCCGAAGTGGCAAGAATCGACGCCGGCAGTAAGGGGCTGATCATTGCTGGGATGCAGGCAGCACACGACCCCTATTTCTCGTACAACTTGGACCTCGAAAGTCAGAAGTTGGGTGGCGTGAACGCTACCCGCAATATCGGCATCGTGTTGGTAGAGGAGGCAAACTCCTGCTGCAGCAATTGCGATCACTCATCATTTGGCACCAACGATTTTATACGCAAGGCATACCTCGGTGCGCCCTTCTATGTTGCCAACGCCGTACCGACGGTTCTGGAATTCTGCCCCGATCCTGACAAGGAAGATTGCAATGGCCGTTCCCCCGAGGAACTGCCGGGGCGCGGACGCAAGCTGATCACCTTCACTGACAGCCGCCAGGGCACGGCGCGAATGGCAGTCAGAATGCAGCAGGAGGCAGAGCGTTCACGGCTACGGGGGCTGGTGTTCGAAAGTCTGCGAAATGAGCAAGCCAAGGTCGACGCCGCTCCCAAAGACACTCCTAGCGGCAGTCCTGCAGAAATGCTCGTTCTAGCAGACAGCCTGGAAAAACAGGGCTTGGCCGGTACGGCGGCAGATCTGCGTAAAAAAGCTGAGCTTTTGCAGAGCGGCGCCTCTCTGGTAAGCCCGGCCAGAGTTATTCCCTGGCAGCAGATGGCCCAAACCATTGCAGCAGCGAAGGATATTGACCAATTCATTTTGCGCTACAACCGCTATGCCAATCCGGCGTTATTTGATGGCTATGAAGGCGGTCTGACTATGGCGCGTTTACTGCTGGCGCGCGAATACGCCCGGCGGCCCAAGAATCAAAACAGTACAGAAACGCTGGGGCTAGTCAAGGTTGGCTACCAGGGGTTGAACAAGGTTTCGGCGCCTCCGCCGCTGTGGGTCGATACTCGGGCCACTCTCGCAGAAGGCGATGCTAATGATCCCAGAAGCTCTCTGACACCGGAAGACTGGCGCGATTTCCTGAAAGTGGCCCTCGATTTCTACGTCCGGGAAAACACGTTCATCCCAATGGAAACCAAAATGCGTCGCTGGATGGGCAGCCGCTTCAGCCCAAAGGCGCTCTATTCGCCTAAGAGGGAGGACGTGCAGGAAAGCAACACCATCAGAAAATGGCCACAGATCAAGCCTGGGACGCCGAATCGTCTGATCAAGCTGCTCGAGCTGGCAACCGGCCTTGATCGCAACCTGAGTGCGGATGCCGACAAGATCAACAGCTGGCTAGAGGCGGCATGGACGGCACTAGTCAGTGCAGGCATTCTGGAGGCCTCCGATACTGGCCATCGTCTGCGCCTGGAAACTCTTACCTTCTCGCTGCCTACCGAGGGCTGGGTCTGCCCGCTGACTCGGCGTATCTTCGACACCACCTTCCGTGGTCTGACGCCCTATCTGCCGCAAAAAATACAGAGCCAGGATTACCGTTGCCAAAAGATCCAGCTACCAGCTTTTAGTAGTCTCAAGGACGATGGCAGCCCATTGCGCAAGCAAATGCAGATCCGTCAATTGGTCGCAAAAGATCCAATAATTGCCCAGTTACGTCAGGAGTCACTGTGGACTGATATCAGCGACCGTACAGTCGAGGGTGGTTTTTACTATCGGACAGCTGAACACTCGGCCCAACAGTCGGCAAAACGGCTGGATAACTATGTTGAGGAGTTCAAGCGTGGCGACATCAACGCGCTGAATTGCTCCACCACCATGGAGATGGGGGTGGATATCGGCGGCATTTCCGCCGTGGTGATGAATAACCTACCGCCACATCCAGCCAACTATCTGCAGCGCGCCGGCCGGGCCGGACGACGCAAGGAAGCGCGGGCTATTGCCTATACGCTTTGCAAGGCCGACCCACATAATCAGCGAGCCTTCGCCAATCCTAAGTGGCCGTTCGTAACCGCCATTCCGGCCCCAATCATTACGCTCAGCTCAGCGCGTATTGTGCAGCGGCATGTCAACTCTATGTTGCTGGCGTTATTCCTGCGCATGCACAGCAGCAATGATGGCGATCGTACCAAGCTTACCCTGCACTGGTTTTTCGCCCCGGACGACTCGCCCTGCCAACACTTCAAGGCCTGGCTAACGGCGAGCGCCGAGGAATATGGTAGTCCGGTGAAGCAACTGGTGCGTGGCACCTGTTTGGAGGGCCGCTCGCTCAGCTCAATCACTGGTGGAGCCCGACTGGCGTTGCACGATCTCGAGGAACGCTGGTTAGGTGAGTATCGTAATATTAATCAGAAGCTTCAGGCCGCCAGCGACGGGCCTTACAAGAAGGCACTGGCACTGGAAAAACAGCGCCACGAGAATGAGTACCTGCTTCGCTATCTGGCGTCCTCTGCATTCCTGCCTGGATATGGCTTTCCTACGGATGTAGTGAGCCTCAAAACTTACAATGTCGAAGACTTCTTGCATCAACATAGAAAAGAGGATGCTAGTCGCGAAGACAGCATCTTCGACAACAAGGAAATGCCATCACGCAGCTTGAATATCGCAATTCGTGAATATGCTCCCGGCGCACAGGTAGTGATCGATGGACGCGTCTATCGTTCCGCCGGTGTCAGCCTGCAGTGGCATGCTGATGGACAGGTCAACGAGGCACAAAAGTTCGATATCGCCTGGCGCTGCTCGGAGTGCGGTAGCACTGGGGTGATCGAAAACGCCTATGCAAACGACGCAGGGCTGTGCTGCTCGCATTGCACGACGCCGATTCCATCCAGCGAGCGCCGCATGGTGCTTCGTCCGGGCGGCTTCGTAACCGACTTTTACGAGGAAACCACCAACGACGTCACTTCGCAAAAGTTCATCCGCGTCGAGCGACCGCGCATCCAGCTGATTGGAGAAAGCATTGCGCTGCCTGATGAACGCTGCGGCTTTGTGCGCTTTGGTCATGAAGGCAGTGTTTTCCATCACTCATCCGGCGAACATGAAAAAGGTTATGCCGTCTGCATGACCTGTGGACGTGCCGAGTCCATCCTCGCCTCGGGCGAAGTGCCTAAGGATTTGCAGCCCGATAAAGCCCACCGCCCGGTTGGCGGAGTTGCCGGCAGCCGCAAGGAGAGAGATTGTTCGGGCGAAGCGGTCAAGGCTGGTCTGCATCTTGGTTATCAGATTCGCACCGATGTATTGGAAATATTCCTCAGGAACCCACTCACTGGAGAATGGCTACTTGACTCAATCAAGGGGCGTCTGATCGCCGCGACTATCGGCGTCGCCATGCGCGATGTGATCGCCGACCGACTCGGTATTGCCAGCGGAGAGATGGGTTTCAGCTATCGTTTGGATCGCGACAGAGACAGCAGGCAAGGGCGCTCCGTCATCCAGTTGTTCGATGAAGTCAGCGGTGGTGCCGGTTTCGTTCTGGCCGGCCTGAGCGATCTCGCTCTGCTACTGAATAAGGCGCTGGAGCGCCTGCGCTGCCCAGTCGACTGCGAGAATGTCTGCTCGCATTGCCTAGCCAGCCAAGATAGCCGTGTCGAGCGCGAGGAACTGGACCGCAAACTGGCGCTGCAATGGCTGAGTGAGTCTCAACTGGTTGAACACCTTGGGCTTCCAGATGTATTCGTAAACATCCATGGCGCTCGCCACTGCTCCGTTGGCCCGCTGCGTGAGCTGAGTTTCGCCGTTAGTTCGTTGGATCGCCGTGATCAAACAGGATCGATCCTAGTGTGTCTACACGGCGACCATGTGAACTGGGATCTCGACCATCCACGTTTTAGGGAGCAGGTGCTTACCTGGGCAATCGCCGAGCGGCTCAAAGTCAGGATCGGCATTACCGATTCCGCTTTGTTGAGTGCCGAGCAAAAGGAAACCCTAGCATTGCTTGCACGTTTGGGCGTTGAGCTACTCGAGCTGGATGCTACAAATCTGCAAGCTCCCCACCTGATTGCCCAGTTGTCATCTCAAGCAGGCGTCAGAAGCCTGTATAGCAGCATGAACAGTGTTGGAGTTCCCGGGGGCGATTGGCTACAAGGTCATTCTGATGTGGTCTGGGTCACCAGCAGACTGATGGCAGCAGTGCCAGGAAATACCATCGACAGCAGTGGCTGGAACCAACGCAAGCAGGGAGCGCGCATTGTTGAAATCACCTCGCAGCTCGATGGCCCAGTCAACACTCTGAGAAGACGCCTAACTACCCTGATCGACGCCCAGATGCCGGAGCTGGCCACCCTGATTACCAATGATCAGGCAGTGTCCATCAGCTACTCGGATCGCTACCTGAAGTCGCCGTGGTCTCTGATGCTGCTAAGCGGCTTCCTGGAACTGTTCCGTAGTGATTATCTGCAATCGTTATCAGTACAAACTCTGGCGCCGAGCGGTAACCAGCCAAGTTATCTGCTCAGCCATGATTGGATGCGGGCGGATAATCAGCAGGCCATTCTCGAGCTCTGGCTCAAGAGCCAGTTTGATATCGTCCCGAACATCAACATCAACATCATGAGCAGCCCCCGTGACTTGCTTCACTGCCGGGTTATCACGGTGAGCTGGGCGTCGGGTAGGGTCAGCAAGATTTTGCTGGATCAGGGTATGGGCTACTGGAGAGGCCGCATGCCATATAGGGATCAAATGAATTTCGACTTCGGTACCTCACACCACGAACAGGCCAGGCAGATGATTGAAAAATATTCAAATGCGCATATGCATCAGGGGGGAGAGTGGCCGACTTATATCAGTTGCGTCATTGATTGATTGTTACTAAATATCTGCGCGGTCGGAATTGTGGGTAATTGCATGGACTTGACCACCCTTTTGCATTCGACTTGACCAGTGCGCATGATCTCCTTACTGGCTGGAATCGACCCAAAGCAAACGGTGGCGAAAGGCAAAAGTCAGCCAAGAGCAGACGGCCCTAGGGATGGTCAGTTGCCGGATCTAGCGATCGCTTAGCCCGTCAGTGGGGAGTGAAGGGATCGTGGCGCAGTTAGCCGTTGACATCGTCAAGACGCCGAGCTTTGAGCGCGGGTTAAGTTGAAGTGAGTCGCAAGAAAGCGAAGACTGTAGGTTGGGCGGATCCCAAAAAAACGGATCCCAAATCGCTAAATCACCCGATCTTACATTTCAGTGCGCCGCCATTTCCATTAACGTATGGCAGATTGACTCCATCATAAAAACGTTTCGGGGATTGCATGGACGTACGCTATTGGGAAGGAGGTCTCCTTTCTTTTGAGATCGACGCTATCGACAAGATGGCCAAAGCATTTGGGCCCAAAGAGCTTCCTCCGGAACCGGTGGCAGGCTCTACGAAAGGGAAGTCGTTTGACGTTCTGAAACAATTGAAGAAGCCTGAGGCAGGCCATGGCGTATGGCCTTGGCGCGGCTACGCAGGTTTTCGTTTCGCGAACTCGCGGGGGGCAGACGGGGAGTTCGACCTCGTCATCGTTACCCACAGCCTCGTTCTTGTTGTCGAACTTAAGCACTGGCGCGGTGAGATCACCAACCACGGCGGTAAATGGCACCAGGACGGGAAGGAAACAGAAGTATCCCCGGTAGACAAAACCCGTAGGAAAACATATGAGTTGAGGAAACGAATCAAGGGTCTCAAGTCTCGGCTGCCTGGCGGGAAAGAGCCTTGGATCGACTTCTGCGTTGTGCTCACCGGAAAATGCACTTTGAATCTTCCCGAGGTCGAGATGCAGCACGTCATGGTGCTGGACGACTTTCTGGAAATGGCCGATCCTAAGCGGTTTAAAGACCGATTCAACGCGCGCTCGAATATCGGCTTGAACGAGCATTTCGGCTTCTTCGACGGCATCATCAATGAAGGAACGGTAAAGCCCAAAGAGCTTGTTGTCGACGACTACCGTGCGCAGTCGCAAGCGGTATTCACGCACCCAACAGACGTCTACCGAGAGTACGACGCGGTCAATATCCACAACAAGGATGACCGTGCGATGGTCCGTCTATGGGACTTTTCGAAGCTCGATGACACCCGTGCTCGAACGGCTGAAGGACGATACCGAATCCTCTCGCGCGAGAGGGATGTAATGGTCCACCTGCGTCGGCGAGATCAGGAATTGATGAATCGCTGCGCTCGCCCGAAGCGTAATACCAGCCCCGACAGTGTCACCGAGCAATATGCCGAGTTGCTTGAAATGCCCGACGGGCATTACCGTCTAAACGAGTTCATAAACCGTTTTGTAGAGCGGATGACTGCGCATGAGCGCGTCCAGCTTTTTAAAATCCTTCTGGCTCAATTTGCTGGGCTGCATGGATTCAAAATTGCTCACCGTGATCTGGGTGACCACAGCGTGTGGTTCTCTCCATCGTCATCGATCGCTCTTTCCAACTTCATCAGCGCCTACTATCAGCCTGTAGGTACTCTCGGCGATTTGCGTACTTTGCTGAGCATCGGTGCTATCGCGCTCCCTGAAGACCAGAACACCGCGATGGAAGGCAGCACGCCATTTCGTCGTGATGTCTTCGCGCTCGGGCTGATGGGTTGGCATCTGCTTCAGGCCAGGCCAATGCCTCTGAAGCTCGACGTCGCCTACGTTGCGGGTGTTCAAGCTCAGGTTGAGTCATCAGAAGACTGGCCTGCCAAGGTGCTCGTACAAGCGTTGCAGAATGATCCGAAGGAGCGATTCGATCACGCCAGCGCATTTCAGCAGGCATTGAGCGACTCCACACCGGATAACTCCGCAAGCTTTGAATTTGATAACCGGCGACTTGACGTTTTCTCTACCGATCTACGACTGAGCTCCGCGTACCGGGAGGACGACGAGCCTATCACCGACACGGCTGAGAAACTGATCTACCGATCGGGCCCCTTGGTCGTGAAATCGTGGCCGTCAATCAACGCCCGGGATCCCAAGGACGGTCAAGGGCCGATGTTGATGGCTTTCTTCGAAGTCCTGGAGCAACTGAAGGGCAGCGGTTTTACCTTTTTGCCAAAAATTGAACACTTTGGTTACGATCGCAGCGGCAACCCATTCCTGGCTCAGGAGCATATCGACGGTGAGCACTGGGATGAGCTGAAGGGGTTGTCGGTTGAGACCCGTATCGTCGTCGCCCATGGGCTAATCGACGCAGTTGATGGTTTGCATGGCCAGCAATTGAGTCACGGCGATCTGCATCCACACAACGTTAAAGTAAATGTCGGTTCGGCCCCTGAAAACACCCAGGTCTACCTGCTCGACTGTCCAGATTTCTCGGCTTCAGGTACATCACCGGTCAACACCCGCTACAGCCCCGTATTGGAAAACTGCACACCAGCAGAGCGAGACAACTTCGCTGTGATGCGAATGGTGTTTGAGCTCCTGGACATGGACTGGGACGCGCCGTCGCAGAAGGATATTCCCGTCCTGAGAGCAGCCGTTGCGCACGAAATGGATACAGAATCGGGCTTTCTTTCTTTGGACCGTTTTAAGGACGCTTTGGAGGCCGCTTTCGCACCTGCAAAAACGATCGAAACCGTCTCTGTCGTTCTACGCAACAGAAGTGGCGAGGCATTTGAGATCCTGCCGGACAACGGGAAAGTATTTGTTGTCGTGAAGCCCTACCAAAGAGCCCCCACCAAAGCCCTTGAGGTGACGTTCGCGGGTGTCGGAGGGCAATTGACGGCTGAGTTCGATCCTGCTTCCAGGCATTTTGTAAATGCGTTCAAAGCCAATCAGGAGATGCGCGTTCCGGCTTATCTGGCGCGTCAGGCAAACCACCACATAGAGGCTCGGTTCAGCGTCTCGGGCGGTACCAGCGTCAATGTCTATGAGCTGACCAAGCTTCTGGCCAAAGACGAGGCATTTCTAAGCTTAGCCGCACAGGTGCATGACGCCGAAGTGCGTAAGCAAGCGGCGATTGAGGACGGTGAAAGTGTTGCGGACTCGATTACCGGTGAGGACGAGGACAACGGGCTTGCCATAGATGAGGCGCAGCTAGAAGCTGTAAAGTTGCGCAGTTTCCCTGTCAGTCAAATATGGAAAACCATCACCTCCACCGAGCTTGAGGCCCAGCCTTCTTTCCGTGTTTCCGAAGAGCCGCACTTTCACAAGGATGGCGTAGGCCTTTTGATTCCCTACTCTATGGATGCAAAGGCCCTTGAGGGGTTTGAAGCGGGAGACAACATCCGGCTGATCCTCCGGGACGGGGAGAAGGACATTGATATCGGTGAGATCAACCTGGGCATGAGCGTGCGTGATGCAGTCTATGTCCCTGCCTCCAGTCGTTCAAAACGCGTACAGGCAGGCTCCCAGTTGTTCATCCAAAGTCAGCAGAACAAGACATCAATGACGCGTCGTCGTGGTGCGATGGAGCGGATCCTGAACCGGCAGTCAGTGCTGCCTGATTTGATGGATTACTTCGACGAGAAATGCAAGCTGGCACCAAGGGGGTATGCTGAAGAGCCTACCGTTTCGGACTTTGCAGTGTACGAACGCACCACAGCGAGTGGTACGGTCATCGGGCTGAACGAAGCCCAGCGCGCCGCGTTCACGCAGCTCATCACTACAGGGCCAGTAGGCCTTTTGCAGGGACCTCCAGGGACAGGTAAAACTGAGTTCATCGCGGCCTTCATCCATTACCTGATCAGCAAGGTCGGAGTGCGAAACATCCTTCTTGTCAGCCAGTCTCATGAGGCTGTGAATACTGCAGCAGAACGGATCCGCGCGCACTGCCGTCGACTGAACACCGAGCTCAACGTTGTACGCTTCAGCAACCGCGACCAGGTTGTTTCTGAGGAGCTCCTGGACGTTTATTCTCGCAACATTGTCGACCGTCAGAGAAATGGGTTTAGCGCTGAGCTGAAGGAACGCGTGGGTTCCATGGCTTCGTCGTTGGGTTTGGGCAAAGCTTTCGTCCAGACGATGGTGGATGTGAATCAGCGAGTGTTCCACTTGGTTCGGTCGTTGAAAAAGCTGGACGAGGAAATTCAGCGTGCACAAAAGGGCAACGGGGCAGATCGAAGGGCGTTGCAGACGCTGAAGTCCTCTCTGATGGGCGAGCTGAATCTGAATGCCACCTTGTTTCTTGGCGAACTGGTTGAGGGCGAAAGCACTCCCCAAGAATTACTGGAGCGCGTCTATGACCATGTCCAAACCGTTCATGGAGTTAGGCCCCCAGAGTTTAAACACTGCCTTGACCTGATTCAGCTTTCTCAGGAGTACGTTGAGCGTCTGTCGAGCAACAGGGCCAATTATGATGAGTTCCTGATGCGGTCCAGGACATTGGTTTGCGGAACGTGCGTGGGTATTGGGCTGCAACATCTCAAGCTTTCAGAAACCCACTTCGACTGGGTCATCATCGACGAAGCTGCTCGATCGGCGCCGAGTGAATTGGCGATCGCCATGCAGGTGGGCTCTCGGGTCCTGCTAGTCGGCGACCACAACCAGCTGCGCCCTACGTATGAGGAAGAACATAAGGCAGCCATTGCCCGTTCCCTGGGTGTCACCACGAGCTCAGCCGAATTCCAGCAGGTCATGCGAAGCGACTTCGAGCGAGTGTTCCAATCCCCGTATGGTCGTGCCACACGGGCGACGCTCAATACGCAGTATCGAATGCTCCCAGCGATTGGCGATCTAGTTAACGAGATCTTCTACGACATTGACCTTGAGAACGGCTACAGACCAAGTCCTGCCTATTTTTCGCAAAACGTGCCCGAGTGCCTGTCACATGTGGTCACTTGGGTCGACACCAGCGAGTTAGGCAAAAAAGCCTACGACAGCGGCACGCTGAGCCTGTCCAACAGTGCTGAAGCGGACGCGATCATCCGACTGCTGGAAGAAATCGCAGAGGACACCGAATTTTGTGCGGGCATGGCTAAGGAGATGGCCGAATCGCAAGAGCCCCCAATCGGGGTCATCTGCATGTATCTCGACCAGAGGAAACTGGTGAGAAAGAGGTTTGCCGAGAAAAACTGGTCGGAGGAGTTCCGCAAGCTCGTAAAAATCGAGACCGTCGACAGTTATCAGGGTAAAGAAAACAACATAATCATCGTCTCACTGACCCGGGCCAAAGCGGATCAATCACCTGGCTTTCTGGCGACCCCGAATCGTATCAACGTCGCGATGTCACGCGCGATGGAGCGGTTGGTCATCGTAGGCAGTTTGAAAATGTGGAGCGGTAGGAACGCGAGGCTTCCATTAGGTCACGTAGCCAGCTTTATCCAGACGAAACAGGACACGATCAACTATTGCATCAAACCAGTGACGCCGGCCAGGAGGGTTGTCTGATGGAGCTTAACCCAGTTGTTCTATTCGAGCTGGACGTCGTGGTCCCTGCGCAACAGTTCCGTATCGAGTACACCCTTGTGGACAAAGGGGGGTTACCGGTTGTACCGGAATTTCTTCTGCGACTGCTCAAGATTTCAGCGCTGCTGCCAGCTGAAATCGGCAATTATTTTGGGTTTACAGCTCAAGAGCTGAGTTTTGCAATCACACCTTTTTTACAAACGGGCGAGCTTAAAACGCGCCCGGATGGACGAATAGAGTTGACGGATAAGGGCCGTAGCTTGTTCGCAGGCAACCATGAGTCACCGATTGTGAAACGCAAGGAAGAGCGCGAGCAGATGTTCGTGTTTGATCTCCTAACGTTTACATGCCTGGGGAAAAGTCTAGGGGATGCAGATTCTAAAAGGTGCCTGGAATTGCAGGCACCCAGCGATACGCTCTCTGAGTCAGGCACGAAGGCCGTCGGTGCCTTCATGCGGCAAATCTACGACATTCATCGGGCTGGACACCTGGGTGGGCAGTCGCAGGATGCTGGGCCGCCGGAGCTCTACAAAGTTGCGGGTGTGCAAAAAGTAAGAGACGGTTGGGAGAAAATAGAAGAGCGCGTCAGCCTTGATGCCGACTCTCGGCTGGTACGCTTTGTCGCGAAGGAAGGGCTGCGGGAAAACGAGATCTACATGCGTCAGCGTACGGAGCAGTTGAGCCGAATGCTGGGCAGAGAAAACCTCGATCAGGTTCTGCAGCTCGCCGACATCCTGGGCGATTCGGACGCCTACGACTTCGTGTCTTCAAATGGTCTGGACCTTTCTGCCCTGTACTACAGCGCGAGTGCCGTTGCACAGGTTAGAGAGTCTTCCGGGCTGCGACTTTTTGGATCGCTACAGCTGCAGCAAAACTGGGACAGAGTTTTTTCCGTGCTGCGCAAACATCAGAAAGCAGTTCAGAGTGAATCCCACGCTGCTCCGATCAGCCTGTCCTGGATGGCTCCGGCTTCACATGAGCTCTGGGGACGCTCGGCCAGGCATGAGCAGATGTGCAGTGCATTTTCTGATTTATCAAAAACAAAAAGCAAGGGAGGCGCGAATGATGGAAAACTTGTATTCGACGCCAAAATGCTTATCCCGGTTTCTGCCAGTGACGATTGGCCGGCGATCAAGCGCGCAAAAGCAGATTGCAATAAGGCTAGACTGCTGCTTTGTGGCTTTGTTGAGTCAGAGCAACTGGCGCCGCTTGAGGCAATCGTCATTCACGGCAAATGCGCGGTCGTGGTTTACCATTTAATTTTGCCGGCGTTGTCCCCAGTGCCGATACCCTTTGGTTTCATCACCGAGGATCCCGCCAAGATCCTTAATGTTGAAAACCTCATCAACCGCACGATGGGCGAGTACGTCACAGGTAATACACCGCGTTTCCTCGGCAGCTTCGAACCACCTGCGACCTGAGCGCTACGAACGTAGAGACACTGGCAGTAGTGGAGGGTAGAGGCGTCGATCTTTCGACCCGTGGGTCGGCTGCTTTTGCGTACACCAGATGATTGCGAACATTTTGTTAGCCCCCTCGCCGCGATGGCTTGGGGTCGGCGCTCAGGACTTGGGGATGGATGTGCATCATTGATGGCACACCCCAGGTAGTGCCCACCCCCGTAGCGCTGCTGTAGTCCTCCAATAACTCGCTAAGCGGGTGGTCAAGTCGAACGCAAATGCCTGGTCAAGTGGTGTGCAATTTCCCAAATTGCGGTCTTGCATGGGCATTCCACGCCATCCGGCCACTCAGTCCACCAACATCCGGCCACCTATTCCACGGTCATCCGGCCGGGCAGTCGGAGCGCAGCGACGCAGGTTTGCATTGTTAGTCTGAAGTCTCTGTCGCCG